>JAQGKS010000207.1 GCA_028289965.1 Sphingomonas bacterium | reverse complement strand
GCGAGGATCGCCGCCGCGTCTCCGGCGAGATCGATCTGCTTGAAGCGGGCGGTCTCGCCGGAGTGGATCGTCACGTCACGCCGACGCAGGGCGAGCGCATCCGCCAGAAACCCGATCACCGCGGCGTTGGCGGCGCCATCGACCGGCGGCGCGGCGAGCCGGATGTGCAGCATGCTGCGACCATCCTCGCCCGTCGTGACGCCGGCGAACCCGCTCCGCCGCGCGCGGGGCGTCAGCCGCACCGATAGTCGGACGCCGCCGGGCTGGACGCGCCAGGGCGGAGTGCCCGGCGCGCCCTCGCTCGACATCGGCCGACGCGCGCCGGTTTAGCGGGTCAGCTTCTTGTAGGTGCCGGCATTCGGCCGGTCCGCTGCCTCGCCAAGGCGACGCCGCTTGTCTTCCTCATAGCTCTCGAAATTGCCCTCGAACCATTCGACATGGCCATCGCCCTCGAAGGCGAGGATGTGGGTCGCGAGGCGATCGAGGAAGAAGCGATCGTGGCTGATCACCACCGCACAGCCGGCAAAGCTCTCCAGCGCCTCCTCCAGCGCGCGCAGCGTCTCGACGTCGAGATCGTTGGTCGGCTCGTCGAGCAGGAGCACGTTGCCGCCCTCCTTGAGCATCTTGGCCATGTGCACGCGGTTGCGCTCACCGCCCGAAAGCTGGCCGACCTTCTTCTGCTGGTCGGGGCCCTTGAAGTTGAACGCGCCGACATAAGCGCGAGTCGAGACGTCGTGCTTGCCGAAGGTGAACCGCTCGAGCCCGTCGGAGACTTCTTCCCAGACGTTCTTGTTGGCATTGAGATGGTCGCGGCTCTGGTCGACATAGCCGAGGCGCACCGTCGGCCCAATCTTGATCTCGCCCTCGTCGGGCTTTTCCTGCCCGGTGATCATGCGGAACAATGTGGTCTTGCCCGCGCCGTTCGGCCCGATCACGCCGACGATGCCGCCTGGCGGCAGGACGAAATCGAGCCCGTCGAACAGCTTCTTGTCGCCATAGGATTTGCTCAGCCCGCGCGCCTCGATGACGCTGTTGCCGAGCCGCTCGGGGATCTGGATCAGGATCTGCGCCGAATCCGGGCGGCGATCATTCTGCTTCTCGACCAGCTCGTCGAACGCGCGGATGCGTGCCTTGCTCTTGGTCTGGCGGGCCTTGGGGCTCTGCCGGATCCACTGAAGCTCCTGCTCGATCGCGCGCTGGCGGCCCTTCTCTTCGCGATCTTCCTGGCCGAGACGCTTGGCCTTGGCCTCGAGCCACGCCGAATAATTGCCCTCGAACGGCAGCCCGCGGCCGCGATCCAGTTCCAGCACCCAACCCACGACATTGTCGAGGAAGTAGCGATCGTGGGTGACGAGGATGACGTTGCCGGCATATTCCTTGAGATGGTTCTCAAGCCAGGCGACGCTTTCGGCGTCGAGATGGTTGGTCGGCTCGTCGAGCAGCAGGATTTCGGGCTTTTCGAGGAGCAGCTTGGTCAGCGCGACGCGACGCTTCTCGCCGCCCGACAGCTTGTCCACCGCGCTCTCGCCGGGGGGGCAACGCAGCGCCTCCATCGCGATCTCGAGCTGGTTGTCGAGCGTCCAGCCGTCGACCACGTCGATCTTTTCCTGCAATTCGCCCATCTCGGCGAGCAGCGCGTCGAAATCGGCATCCTCGGGTGGATCGCCCATCAGGTTCGAAATCTCGTTGAAGCGATCGACCAGGTTCACGGTGTCGCGCACCGCGTCCATCACGTTTTCCTTGACGTTCTTGGTCGCATCGAGCTGCGGCTCCTGCGACAGATAGCCGACCCGCATGCCCTCGGCCGCCCACGCCTCGCCGGAGAATTCCTTATCGTAGCCGGCCATGATCTTCATCAGCGTCGACTTGCCGGCGCCGTTGACGCCGATGATGGCGATCTTGGTGCCCGGCAGGAACTGCAGGTGGATGTTGTTGAGCACGGGCTTGTTGGCGCCCGGAAAGGTCTTGGTCAGGCCCTTCATCACGTAGCTATACTGCACGGCCATCGGCTGTGGTCTCCGGGTCACGAATGCTGCTGAAAAAGCTGGCGACGCCCTAGCCGAGCGCGCCATTGTTGGCAAACATGGGGATCGACCCCTACGCTTTCCAGCATGAACATTCTCAAGCTGGCCAGCCGCGCCACCATGATCGCCGCGCTGGTTCCGACCATCGCCCTCGCCGCGCAACGCAGCCACCCCGTCGAAACGCTGCGCGATGCCGCGCTGAACGACGATCTGGCGTGGGAGATCAGCGAGGGGCTGACGACCGAAGTCGGGCAGCGGATGGCGGGCACCGAGGCGGAGGCGCGGGCGCGCACCTGGGCGGTTGCCCGGCTCAAGGCGCTCGGCTTCGCCAATGTGCGGATCGAGCCATTCGACATGCCGGTCTGGGTGCGCGGCGCGGAGACGGCGGAGATCATCGCCCCCTTCCCCCAGAAACTGGTGCTGGCGGCGCTCGGCAACAGCGCGGCGACGCCCGCAAGCGGATTGACCGCCGAGGTGATCGGCTTCGCCTCGCTCGACGCGCTGATCGCCGCCCCGGCGGAGCAGGTGCGCGGCAGGATCGTCTTCCTCACCCATCGCATGGGCCCGACCCAGGATGGGTCGAGCTATCGGCCGTTCGGGGCCGTGCGCCAGCTCGGCCCGTCCGAAGCCGCGCGCAAGGGCGCGGCCGCGATCGTGATCCGGTCGGTCGGCACCGATCATCATCGCGGCGCCCATAGCGGGGCGCAGAGTTGGGCAACCGGCGTGACCCCGATCCCGGCGGCGGCGCTCAGCGTGCCCGATGCCGAGCAGCTGGAGCGCATCCTCAAGCGCGGCAAGCCGGTTTCGATGCGGCTGGTGCTGACGCCGCGCCAGACCGGGCTTCGCCAGTCGGGCAATGTCGTCGCCGAAGTACCCGGGCGCGATGCCAAGGCGGGCATCATCCTGATCGGCGGCCATCTCGACAGCTGGGATCAGGGCACCGGCGCGATCGACGATGCGGCCGGGATCGCGATCACTGCCGCGGCGGCCAAGCGCATCCTGGATGCCGGGCGGCCGCTGCGCACGATCCGGCTGGTGTGGTTCGGCGCCGAGGAAGTCGGCGCATTTGGGGGCATCGCCTATCAGGCGCGGCATGCGGCGGAAAAGCATGCGCTGGTGGCCGAATCGGATTTCGGCGCGGACCGGGTGTGGCGCTTCGATACCCGCTTCGCCGATGCCGCCTCGCCCACCGCCAAGGCGATCGCATCCGCGCTGCTGCCGCTCGGCATCGCGCGCGGCGGGAACGAAGCGCGCGGCGGATCGGATGTCGGGCCGGTCGCCGGTACGCGCGGCGCGATCGTCGATCTGCGTCAGGACGGCACCCGCTACTTCGATGTGCACCACACGCCCGACGACACGCTCGACAAGATCGATCCCGCACAGCTGCGCCAGAACGTCGCCGCCTGGACGGCGATGCTGGCGGTAGCGGCGAACAGCGCGGAGGAGTTCGGGCCGGTCACGCCGCCTGCCCGCCCCTGACGGCCGGGCCGGCGGCAGGCGGATCAACGCATCGAGGCGATCAGTTTGGGGATCGACACGAATGCGAACGCGACCGAACTGTCGGCCACGCCGTAGGGCACGAACAACAGGTCATCGAGCTTGATCGCGCCGCAGGTGTAGACGACGTTCGGGACATAGCCCTCCCGATCCTCGTCGGCCGCGGAGAGCAACGGCTCGGGCATCCGGCCGATCACCTTCGACGGATCATCCTTGTCGAGCAGCACCGCGCCAACCGAATATTTGCGCATCGCGCCGACCCCATGGGTCAGCAGCAGCCAGCCCTCGTCCAGCTCGATCGGCGAGCCGCAATTGCCGATCTGCACCATTTCCCACGGATAATGCGGGGTCAGCAGCAATTCGCCTTCGCCCCAATGGTCGAGCCGGTCGGAGCGCAGCAGGAACAGATTCTCGCCGTCCTGTCGGCCGATCATCAGATATTCGCCGCCGATCTGGCGCGGGAACAAAGCCATGCCCTTGTTGCGCGCGGCCGGCCCGTTCATCGGCGCCAGCACGAACGTCTTGAAATCGCGCGTCCGGAGCAATTCGGAACGGATCGTCGAGCCGCTATAGGCGGTATAGGTGCCGAGCCATTCGCGGCTGCCGTCGGGGTGGCTGAATTCGACCAGACGGAGATCCTCGAGCCCGTTGCGCTGCGCCGCGGTCATCGGGAACAGCACCGTTCCGGACAGCGAACTGTCGCGGTGGCGGTGGACCTCGATCGCGCCGTCGCCCAGCTCCTGCGCGGCGTCGGCGGCGATGGCGAAGGGGGGCTCGCCCATCAGCTCGAAGGTCGCGCCGGGGCCAATGATCCCCTCGCGGAACGCCACCGACGAAATATGCCCCTCACCCACCGCGCGTAGCGACATCGCAATGCGCATCGCGCCGCCGGTAAGCCCGCTCTGGTCGGGATGGGCGATGATGCTGGGGTTCATCAGCGCGGCGGCGGCATAGCTATATTCGTGGCAGAAATAGGCGCCGATCAGCTGCTGCTTGGTCCGCGAGATCGCCGGTCGGTCCAGCTGCAGCGCCGCCTCGATCGCGGCATAGCGCGTGTCGAAGATGTTGCGGGTCTGCCAGTGGCGCGCCTCGAAATCCTTGAACACCAGCGCCAGTTCGGCTTCCGCGCGCGGCTCGTCCAGCGCCAGCACGGCATCGACGATTCGTCGCACGCGCCCCGGCCGGCCGGCAATTGGGCTCGCCTCGATCGGGATATGGAATGGCCGGACGACCACGCGCGAGGCATCCGCCTGCAACCGCAACGAGCAGTGAATCACGTCGAACAAAGGCGCGCCCCCCTTCAAGACCCGGCCGGACACATTCCGCTCAGGAGGCGAGCACGTCGACCGGGTTTCCCGCTATGCAATGCGTCGCGCGCTTAGCCAACCTCTGCATCGAACAACAGGCCAACTGGAACGACAGCACCGATTCGGCGCCGCGGTTGAAATTGGGCCGGTCGGCCATCAATCCGTCATAGCAATCGCCATCGGCGATCGAGGCGATCGGCAGGCCGAGATCGTTGGCGCCGAGATACCAGCCATAAGCGCGGCGGCCGACCTCGACCCAGCGCGGATCGCCGGTCGCCTCCAGCGCGGTGAGCGCCGCATCGAGCGTCGCCCAGGCCTCCAGCGGCTGCTGATCATAAGGCGCCGGCTGGCTGAACGGCCGGCCGAAGCTGTCGGTGCCGACGGCGCGGAAATCGCCGTTCTGATTGGTCTGGACGCGATCCAGCCAGTCGAGCGTCGCCAGGCCGTCGGCCAGGGCATCGGCATCGCCCAGCCTCTTGCCCGCGACGATCAGCGCCTCGGGAAGCCGCGCATTGTCGTAGCCGAGCACGGCTTCGAACCATATCCAGTCGGGCCGGCGGGTCGCGGCGAGCAGGCCGCGCAGCCGCGCCGCCAGTTCGGTCAGGAGCGAGGTGGCAAGCGCGTGGCCAGGATGCACCTCCAGCACCGCCGCTGCGCCGAGCATGCCGAACGCCCAGGCGCGGGGACTGCGCAGCGCCTGCGTGTGCGCCGCCACCTGATTGAACAGATGGAGCCCCCATTGGCGCAGATCGGTGCGGCGCGCGCGCGCGGTGGTCACGCCGATCGACCAGAGCGACCGGCCGAAGCTATCCTCCGATCCCGCCTGCTCGAGCCAGTTGCGATCGAAGCCCATGAAGTTGCGGAACCGCCCTTCCTTGCCGTTCCAGGCGTGCTGGACGAACGACGCATAGACCCGCGCCAGCTCGTCGGCGCGGCGGGCCAGCGGTTCATCCAGCATGTGCATCAGGATCAGCGCGCGGGCATTGTCGTCGACGCAATAGCCGTGATCGCGATCGGGGATGCCGTAGATCGAATGCTGGAGCATGCCGGTGCGGTCGGTCATCCGCTCGATCCCCTCCAGGCTCGGCGGAACGATCGCGTCGGCGATCTTGCCGGGCGCGATCAGCCGAACCGGCTGCCGGGCGACCGCCTCGCGGAAGATCGCGACATAGGAATCCGCCGCCCGCGCCCACGTCATGCCGCGGCCGATCTGCCACGCGCGCTGCGACATCCCCTCGAGCCGCTCCGGATCCGCAAGCAGCGCGATGATTGCGCCGGCCAGCCCGTCGCTGCTGCCGAACGGCACGAGCGCGCCGACGCCGTCCGCCAGCAACTCCGCGGCATGCCAGTAAGGCGTCGAAACGACCGGCCGGCCGAGGCCGACCGCGTAGGACAGCGTGCCCGACGTAATCTGGGCCTCGTTGAGATAGGGCGTGACGTAGATGTCGCAGGCGGAGAGATATTCGAGCAGCAGATCCTGCGCGAGGAAGCCATCGACGAACCGGACATTGCCCCCGACGCCCAGTTCCGCCGCCAGCGCGATCAGCCGCTCGCGATATGCCTCGCCCTCATGCGCGACGAGATGCGGATGGGTCGCGCCGAGCACGACGTAGAGCACGTCGGGATCGGCCGCCGCGATCGCCGGCATCGCCCGGATCATCGTCTCGATGCCCTTGTTGGGGGAAAGCAGCCCGAAGGTCAGCAATATCTTGCGCCCCTCGAAGCCGAAGCGCGGCTTGATCGTATCGGCCGCGATTCTCGGGCGATCGGGCACGCCATGGGGCACCACCGCGATCTGTTCGGGCGGGATGCCGTGCACCCGCCCGAGGATCTGGCGCCCCTTGTCGGCCATCACGATCAGCCGCGACGCCGTCGCCGCCAGCGCCTCGATCACCGCATGCTGTTCGGAATCGGGGGTCTCGAGCACGGTGTGGAGCGTGACGACGATCGGCGCGGTCACGCGATCGAGCAGGCGGAGGAGCATCGCCCCGGCCGGGCCGCCGAAGATGCCATATTCATGCTGGACGAGAACGACGTCGGCGCCGCTATCGTTGATCCGCCGCGCGGCCTGGCGATAATCGAACAGCTCGTCCTGCGAGATCGTGCACACCACATCGGGCGGATAAACATAGCCGAAGGCCGGTTCGTCCATCGCATATACATCGACCGCCATATCCGGAAACCCGGCGAGCAGCGCGGCGCGGACATCGGCCGTGAATGTTGCGATGCCACAAAGCCGCGGCGGGAAATTGCCGATCATCGCGACCCGCCGAACCGAATTGCCGAGCCGAAGATCCTTCATCATATCCCTTTCCCCGCCCGCACTAGCCGGAATTCTCGCCCAAGGAGCAGTGTCCAAGGCGGCATTCGCGCAGCTATGCAGATACAGTGCCAATAACGCACCGGTAGCGAAATGGTTGCGCCACGGACCTTGTGCATTGCAACAAAAAAGCACCTACGCGGTTGCATTCGTCGCAATGCACGTTGACGGGCCCTGAGTCGCCGCTATGGGGGGCCCGGGACGGCGTTCGGGCCGGACCTGTTACGATTATGGAGCCGCTCGAATGAAGAAGCTGAGCTTTGTTCTCGCTGCCGCTGGCCTGATGTCCTTGGCCGCCTGCAGCAACCCGACCCCCGCGGAGAATGCCGCCGAGAATACCTCGGAAGCGCTCGAAGCGACGGCGGACAACATGGAAGACGCCGCGGACAACGCGACGAACGTCGTCGACGAGCAGGTGCTCGAGAACGCGGCGGACAACATGCATGACGCAGCCGAGAACGTCGCGGACAACGCGTCGATGTAAGCTGCGGTCGTCCGGTTACGGACGGCGCATAAGTTAGGGAACGGGCGCTCTCGCAAGAGGGCGCCCGTTTTCGTTTCGGGCACTCTCCCGTCCCCCTGCCGCTCCTGAAACAATCGCTACGAATGCCGGCGCGCCTGCTATATCCTTGCACATCGAGTCGGCTAAGAAACGACGGGGCGCAGCATGAAGACACGTGGCCAGGCCGCACACCAGGTGGTGTCGCGTCGATCCTGCCGCGGCGTTCAGGGGAGGCTGTTGTGCGGCGATCTTGGTGCGTGCAGGTGGCCGTTGCGGTCGCGGCGATGGCGGCAACGTCTTCGGTCGCGCAGGTCAGCAAACCCAGCCTTCAGGACAGTTTCCGCCTCGGCAGCGGCGCCGGCATCCTGTGCCAGGTGCAATCGCGCGGGATCGACCCGGCAGTCGTCGACATTTTCGATCGCGCCTATTCGGTGGTCTGCCGCGATGCCGCAGTGCCGATCGGGCGGATGTTCGCGCTGCGTCGATCGGGTAGCGACCCGCTCGCGCGGTTGAGCGACATCCGCAAAACTCAGGCGAGCTGCGGCCCGGGGGTGGCCGCGACGATCGACGGCCTCCCCGGTGTGCGCGCGGCCGAGTGCAAGCTGAACGAGGGCGACGTCGGATATCGCGTGTACAGCGTGACACGCGGCAAGACTGTCTATGTCGCGGAGGGGCTTGCGGGCTACGACTCGGCCTTGCGGCTCGGCTTGCGCACGATCGTCGCCGATCGGTTCGTTCCCGGCGAGATCGCGGTGGCGACCACCTCGGGCGGAGATCCGGCGGCGTTCGCGCGCGCCCAGGCCGGCAGCCTCGACATCGACCGGGCCATTTCCGAAGGCTATCGGCGCAACAATAGCGGCAGCTATGCCGAAGCCGCCGAATTCTTCGATTCGCTGTTCCAGCGCGCCGGCGGTGCCGAGGAACAGCGCAAGCGGCTTGGCGAATATCTCGTCAATCGCGCGCTCCAAAAGTCCAACCTCGGCGACTTTGCGGAGGCCGATGCGCTCTTCGCGCAAGCCGCGCGCGTCCCGACCACCGATCCGGTCGAACTGCGCCTGCGCCGCAACCTGAAGGCGCTCCACCTCGTCAACCAGCGGCGGCTGGACGAGGCGGTGGCCGAACTCGATCGGCCGGTGGCGGGCATTACCCGGATGACGCCGGCATCGGGCGCGGTGATCGAGCCCGCGCTGGCGGCCGAGATCAACAGCGCCGCCCCGCTCGCCCGCCAGCTCGGCCTGACGAGCAACGTATCTTTGACGCCCGCCGAGAAGGCGCTGATCCTCGACGCCCAGGCGCAGCAGCTGCGCGGCACCGCGCTGCGGCTGAAGCGCAACTTCCCCGGCGCACGCGCCGCGCTCAGCGGCGCGCTCGCCACACTCGTCTCGGTCCGCGAAGGGCGGGTAAGCTCGATCGCGCGGCTGCGCGCCCAGACGATGGGCGAATTGTCGATTGTCGAGGAGGAATCCGCCAACCCGGCGCAGGCCGAGGCGCTCCTGCGCAGTGCGGTGACGCTGCTCGAAACCGAATATCCGGCATCGGCCGCGGTCAACGCGTCGAAGGCGCGGCTTGCTTCCTATCTCGGCCGCAACGGTCAGACCGAGCAGGCTCTGACGCTGTACCGCACCGTCGTCGATTCGATGACCGCGGCGGGCGGGACGACGGTCGGGTTCGAAAACCTGCTGGCGCCCTATTTCGCCTTGCTGGTGTCCGAGATGCGGACCAAGCCCGCTTTGGTCGACGACTTCTTCCTCGCCAGCGAGACGCTGGTCCGGCCCGGCGTCGCCGATACCCAGGCGGTCCTCGCCCGCGAGCTGAGCGGCGGCAGCGACGAGGGCGCGCGGCTGTTCCGCCAGTCGGTCAACCTCACCCGCGACATCGAGCGCAACCGGATCGAACTGGCCCATTTGTCGATGGACCAGCAGCGCGATGCGATGTCGGAACAGCGGATTACCGATCTCGGCGCGACGATCGCCGCGCTCGAGCGCGACCAGATCGCGACCCAGGCGAAATTGGGCGATTTCCCGCGCTATCGGGCGATCAGCACCCAGGCGCTGAGCCTCGCCGACCTGCGCAGCGCGCTCAAGCCGGGCGAGGCCTATCTGAAGGTCGCCGCCGTCGGCACCGCGATCTACGCGCTGCTCGTGACGCCGACCGAGGCGACCGCCTACCGCACCCCGCTCACCACCGCCGCGCTCGAGGCCAAGGTCGATGCGTTGCGCGACACCATCGCCAAGGAGGAGAATGGCGCGCTGCTGACCTTCCCGTTCGACGTGAAGCTGGCGCGCGAGCTGTACGTCGATCTGATCGGCCCGGCGGCGGCGCTGATGTCGCAGGTCCGCCATCTCGTGTTCGAGCCCGACGGGGCGATGCTCCGGCTGCCGATCAACCTGCTGATCGCCGATCAGGCGAGCGTCGATGCCTATCTGAAGCAGGCCGCCGCGCCGGGTGGCGACGAGTTCGACATGCGCCGGATCGCCTGGCTCGGCCGCGACAAGGAAGTTTCCACCGCGGTTTCGGCCCGCGCGTTTCGCGACGTGCGGCGTGCCGCGCCCTCGGCCGCGCAGAACCAGTATCTCGGCTTCGGCCACAACGCGCCGGTGTCGGGGCTCGCCCAGCTGACCTCGACGCGGTCGGTTTCCGGCGCGGGCGGGATCGATTGCGACTGGCCGCTCGACCAGTGGAACAAGCCGATCGCGGAAACCGAGCTGAACACCGCGCGCGCGATCATCGGCGGCAGCCGGGCCGCGGTCGTCACCGGGCGAGACTTTAGCGACACCAACGTGATCGCCCGCAAGGATCTGAACCAGTATCGGATCATCCACTTCGCCACCCACGGCCTGGTCACCGCACCGCGGCCGGAATGCCCGGCGCGGCCGGCGCTGCTCACCTCGTTCGGCGACGGCAAGTCCGACGGACTGCTCAGTTTCCGCGAGATCTACGATCTGCGGCTCGACGCCGATCTGGTGATCCTCTCCGCCTGCGACACCGCCGGCAAGGCGACGGTCGCGGCGACCCGCGAGGCCGGCGTGACGAGCGGCGGCGGCGCGGCGCTGGACGGCCTGGTGCGCGCGTTCATCGGCGCGGGCGGGCGATCGGTGCTCGCCAGTCATTGGCCGGCACCGGACAGCTACCGCGCCACCGAACGGCTGATCACCGGTCTGTTCGATGCGCCGCCAGGGACGACATCGGTCGAGGCGTTGCGCGTCGCGCAGAACAAGCTGATGGACGAGGCCGATACCTCGCATCCTTATTATTGGGCGGGTTTCGCGCTGATCGGCGACGGCGCCCAGCCCGTGCTGCGCGCTAACTGAATGCGGGCGGCACCAAGGTCGTGAATGTTGCGAGTGCCCTGCCCCGCCCGACCGCGCTCGCGAAATCGCGCGTTGGCGGCCGCCGGCTGCTCCGCCGGATCGGCCCGTTCCGCCTCGCCGGGACGATCCTGTTTCTCGCGATCGCGCTGCTGATCGCGCGGTTCGGCTGGTCGATCTGGCTGGCCGACGATGCCGAGCGCGTGCTCTACGACGTCCGCATCCTGCTCACCGCCCCCAAGGTCGCGCAGGACGATCGGATCGTCATGGTCGTCTATACCGACGAGACGCTCGAGGCGACGGGCAAGCGATCCCCGCTCGATCGGGCGCTGCTCGCCAAGGCGCTCACCAACCTTGATGCGATGGGCGCCAAGGCGATCGGCATCGATATCCTGATCGACCAGCCGCAGCCGGAGGATCCTCAGCTGGTGGCGGCATTCCGGACGATGCGGACGCCGACCTGGCTCGGCTTTGCCTCGAACGACACCAACGCGGTCTATATGCAGGCGTGGCAGGAGGCGTTCCTGTCCAACTTCCTGAAGGATCTTGCGCCCGGCAACGTCCGCGCGACCAGCATCCGCCTCGAGGACGATCCCGACAATGTGATGCGCAACTGGCCGTCGCAGCCGCGCCATCTGCCGCCCCTGCTTGCCGTGGCGATGAGCGGCACCCATCCCGAGTTCCGCGACTATCACGCCGGGATCCGCTATCGCCTGCCCAAATATCCCGACCGGCCGGTATTCAACGTGCTGCCGATCGACCTGTTCGCCAACGATGCGCTGGCGGCCGCGATGCGATCGCAGGTCGAGGGGCGCTACGTCCTGATCGGCGGGGACATTTCCGATACCGACCAGTTCGAGACCCCGGCGACCCGCCTGACCAAGCGCACCATGACCGGGCTGGAGGTCCATGCCAGCATGCTCGCCCAGGTGCTCGACCGGGCGCGGCTGGTGCTGACGCCGGAATGGGCGCTGTGGATCGCCGCGGCGCTCGTGATCCTCGCCGCGGGCGCCAGCAGCACGCTCGACGTGCCGCCATGGCGACTGTCGGTGATCATCGTGGCGCAACTGGCGATGATCGTCGCGCTGCCTTTCTATCTGCGCTGGATGGGGGTCGATACCCAGCGCGTCCCCGCCTTCGGCTGGTTGGTCGGCTGGGTGTTCGCTTATACCGCGGTGGGCATGGCGGCGCGGGCGGTGCAGTCCGAACAGCGGCGTTTCGCCCAGTCGGCGCTGGGCAAATATCTGCCGCGCGACATCGCCAACGAGATCCTGCGCGATCCCGACCGGCTCGCGCTCCACGGCGAGAAGCGGCAAATCTATGCGCTGTTCAGCGACCTCGAGGGCTTCACCAAGCTCAGCCATGCGATCCCGCCGGAGATGGTCGCCTTCCTGCTCAACAAATATCTCGACATGCTGAGCGAGGTGGTGCTGCGCCACGGCGGTACGATCGACAAGTTCGTCGGCGATGCCGTGGTCGCCTTCTGGGGCGCACCGATCGCCCGCCCCGACGATGGGGAGCGGGCCGCACGCGCGGCGATCGCGATGTACCAGGCAGGCGAGGAGTTCCGGCGGAGCGCGCCCGAGGGAGTGCCGCCGCTGGGCTGCACGCGGGTCGGGCTGCACCGCGGCGAGGCGATCGTCGGCAATTTCGGCGGCGAGGGGCGGATCCAATATACCGCGCTCGGCGACAGCATGAACTGCGCCGCGCGGCTCGAAAGCGCCAACAAGCAGTTGAAGTCGACCGTCTTGCTGAGCGGCGCGGCACGGACCGAAACGAGCATCCGCGAAATCCGTCCGCTCGGGCGGGTGTGCGTGCGAGGGCGATCGACGCCGATCGAGATTTTCCAGCCCGTGCCCGATGCTTCGCTCGAAGATGTGACGCGCCTCACAACGCTTCTCGCGCGGTTCGACCAAGGTGATCGTGCCGCTCTGGACGAACTGGAGCAGGTGGCCGCCGACAAACCAGATGATGCGGCGCTTGGATGTTTGGTGTATCGTCTCCATCAGGTGGGACCGGGAGGTAGCTTTGTCTTGGATTAGGTTCAGGAAGGGATCGGCCGGCGTTGCCGCACTGGTTCTCGGCTGCGTCGCGGGGCATGTCGGCGCGGAGACGCTGGTCGTCCGCTCGACCGGGCCGTCCGCGAAAAGCTATCCGCCGGGCAAGGCGATTCCGGACACGGCCAAGATCACGCTCAAGGCGAACGATCAGGTCGTCCTGCTCGATGGCCGCGGCACGCGCACGTTGAAGGGACCGGGCAGCTTCAGCCCGCTTGCCAACAGCAGCGCCACCGCGAGCGCGGGATCGACGCTCGGTGCGCTGGTCGCCCAGCGCGGCGATCGGCGGGCGCGGATCGGGGCGGTGCGCAGCATCACGGCGGGGCCGGCGCGCAGTCCGAACATCTGGTTCGTCGACATCGACCGGAGCACCACGGTCTGCGTCGCCGATCCACAGGCGGTGACTTTGTGGCGCGCGGGAATGCCCAAGCCGGTGAGCGTCACCCTCACCGGCAGCGATGCCAAGCCGTACACGCTTAATTGGACCAAGGACCGGTCGACGATGCCGTGGCCGGCAGCGCTGCCGATCGCGTCGGGCCAGTCCTACCAGATCCGCCACGACGGCGCGGCGCAACCGACCGCGGTGCGCTTTGTCGTTCTGGGCACTGCGCTGAGCGGCCTCGAGGATCTCGCGTCGACGCTGATTCAGAACGGGTGCAGTGCGCAATTGGACCTGTTGATCGATACCGTCGCGCTGCCCGATCAAACGGCGTCCGGCGGCTGACGCCAGCGCCAAGGAACGGCCCCAAATGGCTTCTTTGCTTCTTGAATGGAACTTGCCCGACTGATAGCACCGATGCAGCGTTGACCGGCTTATAGGCTGGCTTCGGATGTGCATCCCGGGGGTCGCGGGGGTGCCTCAACTTGGTGACTATTCGGACGTTTGTTCGCGTTGCGCGGGCTGACTTCGATCGAGCCGCATCCTGCCGGCGGACGGCGCACAGCTGCGATGTGCCGCGCCAGTGCCTGGGGCAGGTCCGGAAGGCGCGAAGGGGGAGGCGCATATATGATTTCCTTGGCGGACACGGGGCGGCTGACGCTTTTTCTGGGCTCGCTGGCGGGTGCGGCGATGCCGGCAAATGCGCAGGTTGCCGCGGGCGGCCCGCCGACGCGCGAGGAAATCACCCGGGCCCCGGTCGGCCCGCGGACGCCCCCGGCATCGCGGCTGACCGTCGAGGGCGGGATCGAACGCGCCCCCTGCCCGCTCGCCGATCCGCGCTTCGCCGACGTCACGGTCACGCTGTCGCAGGTGATGTTCGACAATCTGCGGGTGGTCTCCCCGGAGATCCTGCGCCCGGCCTATGAATCCTTCCTCGGCCGCAGCGTTCCGATCGCCGCGGTCTGCGAAATCCGCGATGCGGCGGCCACGATCCTACGGCGCGAGGGCTATCTCGCCGCCGTCCAGGTGCCGGCACAGCGGATCGAGGATGGAATCGTCCATTTCGACGTACTGATGGCCAAGCTCGTCCAGATCCAGGTGCGCGGCGATGCCGGTCGGTCGGAGCGGCTGATCGCGGGCTATCTCGACGCGCTGAAACGCGACGAGGTGTTCAACGAGAAGAATGCCGAACGCTATCTGCTGCTGGCGCGCGACCTGCCCGGATATGATGTCCGGCTGACGCTGCGGCCGGCCGGCACGGTGCCCGGCGAGGTGC
>JAQGKS010000160.1 GCA_028289965.1 Sphingomonas bacterium | reverse complement strand
GGTGCGGCGCTGGCGCTCCATCGCGGGCGCAGCCTGCTCCCGGCCGGGGCGACTGCGGTCGACGGGCGATTCGCGCGCGGCGACGTCGTCGACATCGTTGGGCCGGAGGAGGCGCTGCTCGCCCGCGGCCTGGCCGAATATGATGCGACCGATGCCGCGCGGATCGTCGGCCGGCGCAGCGACGCGCTCGCCGCGATCCTCGGCTATGCCCCCCGCTCCGCCCTGGTCCACCGCGATCATATGGTGATGCTCTGAGGATTGCGGTCACCGGCGGCACCGGCTTCGTGGGGCGCCACCTGCTGCGGATCGCGGCCGGCCGCGGCTGGCAGGTCAATGCGCTCGCCCGTCGGCCGCAGCCGGAAACCCCGAACGTGCGATGGATCGCGGGATCGCTCGAGCAAGGCGACAGCCTCGCGCGGCTGGTCGAGAATTGCGACGCGGTGATCCACGTCGCCGGGGTGATCAACGCGGCGGACCGCGCCGGCTTTGCCGCGGGCAATATAGCCGGCACCGCGGTGATGATCGCCGCTACAGCCGCCGCCGGAATACGCCGCTTCGTCCATGTCTCCTCGCTCGCCGCGCGCGAGCCGGGGCTGTCCGATTATGGCTGGTCGAAGGCGGAGTCCGAGGCCCTGGTCGGCGCGTCGGGGCTGGACTGGACGATCGTCCGCCCCCCCGCGGTCTATGGCCCTGGCGACCGCGAGATGCTCGAATTGTTCCGCATGGCCCGGCGCGGCTTGGTCGCCTTGCCGCCCCGCGGCCGCTTGTCGCTGATCGCGGCGGAGGATCTGGCGGATCTGCTGCTCGACCTCGCCGCCACCCCGGACGGAACCGGGGCGCTCTACGAACCCGACGATGGCGTCCCCACCGGCTGGAGCCATAGCGGTTTCGCGCGCGCGCTGGGCGAGGCGCTCGGCCGACGCGTGCGGACGGTCGCCATGCCCGCCGCGCTGTTGCGCATCGGCGCGAGGCTCGACAGCGCCATCCGCCGCGATCGCGCCAAGCTGACCCCGGATCGGGTGCGCTATTTCTGCCATCCCGACTGGGTGGTCACCCCCGCCCGCCGCCCGCCACCCGCCTTGTGGCAGCCGGGCATCGCCACCCCGGCCGGGCTGAAGGCGACCGCCGACTGGTATCGCGCGCAGGGCTGGCTCTAGTCGAAGCGCAGCGCCTCGGCCTTTTTCCACTGGCGGTGGACGAAGGCGCGCGGCGCACCGAGGCCGGCGCGATCGGTCAGGGTCACCCACCCTTCCGTCACGGCGATCACCCGCGCGGCGACCGGGCCGGCGGGCAACTCCTTGGCCCATCCGTCGATCGTGATCGCGTTGGTCAGCGCCAGGAACGCGGTCGCGGTGGCAATGACGATGCTCGTCCACAGCAGAGGCCGGCCGCCGATCATCGTGCTGCCCGGCAGGTCGACCGGCGACAGCGTGTCGTCCCCCTGCATCAGCCGCATCGGTTTGCCGTCGTCCGCCACGCCTGTCCCCTAGAACTGGTAATAGATGAAGGGCGCGACGCCTTCGAAGCGCATCGCGTCGATCAGCAGGATCGCCACGCCCAGCCCGAACCCCGTCAACAATGCGGGCGATCGCCGCACCTGGAGCGCGATGCCCTGCATCATGTGGCGCGGCGTGAAATGCATCGCGCCGCCGAGCAGGATCAGCGCCACCGCGAGCGGCGTCACGGTCAGCGGCAGTCGGTCCGGCCGCGCCAGCCCGCGCAGATAGCTGCTCGCCGAATCGAAGCTGTCGGCCCGGAAGAAGATCCAGCCGAGCGTGACGATGTGGAAGGTGCCGAAGACCGCCAGCGGCCGGGGCAGCGCCGGCCAGCCCGCCGGCTTCACCGCGCGCCACAGCCGCTCGATGCTCAGCACCAGCCCGTGCAGGCCGCCCCATAACAGGAAGGTCCATTTGGCGCCGTGCCACAGCCCGCCCAGCAGCATCGTGATCAGCAGGTTGCGGCAGGCCGACACCGCCCCGCCCCGGCTGCCGCCGAGCGGGATGTAGAGATAATCGCGCAGCCAACTCGACAGGCTGATGTGCCAGCGCCGCCAGAAATCCTGGAGCGACGCGGCGCGGTAGGGCTGGTTGAAATTGTGCGGGAAACGGTAGCCGAGCAAGGCGGCGATGCCGATCGCCATGTCGCTATAGGCCGAAAAGTCGCAATAGATCTGGATCGCATAGCCATAAGCGGCGGCGATCAGGTCGATCCGGCTGTGCGCTCCGGGATCGAAGAACACCGGATCGACCAGCCCGACCGACAGTTCGGAGGCGATCACCGCTTTCTTGAACAGCCCCCAGCTGATCAGCAGCAGCCCCATCGCCGCCATGCCGCGGTCGATCCGCGGGCTATGGCGAAACTGGGGCAGCAGATCGGAGGCGCGCACGATCGGCCCGGCGACGAGGTGGGGGAAGAAGGACATCAGCAGCGTGATGTCGAGCAATCCGGCCGCGGCGACCTTCCTCCGATGGACATCGACCACATAGGAGATGCCCTGGAAGGTGAAGAAGGACACGCCGACCGGCAGGATGATCTGGAGCAGCGGCAGATCGCGCTGCCACCCCGCCGCCGCCAGCAGCATGCCGGCCTGTTCGAGGAAGAAGTCGAAATATTTGAACGTGCCGAGGATGGCGAGGTTGGCGGCGACGCCGGCGACGACCAGCGCATTGCGCCGCGCCGCGCCATCACTGCGATCGATCAGCCTCGCCGTGCCCCAGTTGAGCATCGCCGAGCCGATCAGCAGCCCGACGAACCGCCAGTCCCACGCGCCGTAGAATATCCAGCTGGCGAGCAGCAGCAGGATCTTGCGCCATTCGTTGCTGCGCCGGACGGACCAGCTGAGCGTATAGATGGCGAGGAAGAACAGGCCGAAGGTCAGCGTCGGGAACAGCACCTCAGCGGCCTGCCGCCGCGTCCGCCGCCCGATCGAGGTCCGCCTGCAACCGCGCAGCGATCTCCTGCCCGCCGGCCGAGGTGAAGTGGACATAGTCGCCGCGCATCAGCGGCGGGCTCGCCCGCACCCAGCCCGGCGCGCTGCACCGCCCGCCCATCCGCGCCTCCCAGTCCCACAAGGCGACGTTGAGCGAGGCGGCGACGCGGCGCTGCACCTCCCGCACCGATGCAAGGCCGGCGGGGGGGAACAAGGGCGGCCGGCCAGATGGCGCCGCCACGGACACCGCCGGCACCACGACTCGCGGCGGCGGCGGGGCGGGGGGCGCGATCGCCGAATCGCCCGACGCGCCGCCCTCCCCCGCCTCGGCGCGAACCCCCGCCATGATCCCGGCGAGCGTGTCGGCGG
>JAQGKS010000156.1 GCA_028289965.1 Sphingomonas bacterium | reverse complement strand
AGCCCGCGATTTTCCTGATGCAGGATACGGATGCGCGGGTCGCGCCGGGCATGTTCGGCGATGATCGCGCCCGATCCGTCCCGCGATCCGTCGTCCACGATCAGGAACTCGAAGTCGGCGAACGTCTGGGTGCAGATGCTCTCGATCGCGGCGGCGACGAAGCGCTCGTTGTCGAACACGCTCATCGCCACGCTGATGCGCGGGACGGCGCTCATCGCGCCGCCGCGGCGCGCGCGGCGATCGGTCTGCGCGTCGGCGACATCGGTGCGGTCACTGCCCCCCGACGATGCGGCGGGCCTTGGCGAGCGCCCGGTAGTAGATCGACTTGGTGTAATTCTGCGCCGGGAAGCGACGCGGCCCGGCGGGTTCGACGCCGATGCGGCGGAGCAAATGGTTCAGGCCGTGGACGTCCGCCTCGCGGTAGCTCCATTCGGACCGCCAGGTGACCGAGAAGGACACCGACGGCGCATCGCCATTCTTGACCCAGTGCGGCGCCTTGACCGGCACATAGAGCGCCTCGCCGGGGGCCAGCGTGAACGGCTGCCCCTTGGCGAGAAAGCTGTCGCGGAAGGGGAGGTTGCGGTGGCCGCCCATGTGGAACGCTTCGTGCAGCCGGCCTTCGGCCACTTCCTCGTCGCCCGCCGGGAACAGCGTCATCACCTTGTCGCCGCGCAACTGGAGCAGGATATTATGCTCGGGATCGAAGTGGAACGGCGTCACCGCCCCGGGCGACGAGACGAAGATGAACGCCTCGCGCTTCAGCATCGGCCCGGTCGCGGGCGCGACCAGCGGCACCAACTCGTCGAGCACCTGATCGAGCAGCGCGCGGTAGACCGGATCCTGTTCGACGAACTTGAGTACCATCCACGAGCCGCATTGCTCGATCGACCGGATCGTGTCCGCGACCGACAGGCCGTTGTCGGCCAATGCGGCGGGATCGACGCCGATCGGCAGGTCGGCGAGATTCTGTTCGACATCCTCAGGCCGCATCCGCTGGGCAAGGCGGACCAGCGCGTCGAACTCGAACAGCGGATGGCCGACGAGGCGGTGGTGGATGCGCCCGGCCGTCTCCGGATAGAGCGCGGCGAAGTCGGCGCGGGCCTTGGCGTCGAACACGGCGTCAGTCATCATGCACCTGTGGCTTGGGTGGCGCGCGGCGGGGGCGGGCGAGGAGCGCCTTCGCCGCAGCAAATCCGTTCTCCGCGGCACGCACCATATGGAACAGCGCGCCCCGCCGCCAGCCGCCGAGGGGGAGCGTTACCCGCACGATCGGCCGCCGCTCGCCCCACAGGCTGTTGATCATCGGATGATCCTCCACCGCGCAGCTATCCATCCAGGCGATCTCGGGGCGGGTGAGGATGGCGAGGTTCTCGAGCTGCACGAGCACCCCGGGCGAGAAGCGGGCATGCGCCTCGTCGAAGGCGATCTTGAACGAAAAGGCGCCGGGCGGGGCGATGAAATTGACCAGCATCGCGATCGGGCGGCGACCGAGGTCGAGCCGCAGCATCTCGAGCCGTCCGGCAGCATGGGCACCGGCGACCGCATCGCGGAAGAAGCGCTCGGTCTGCCCCGCGCTGGCCAAGGCGGAGCCGGCGCGGCCCTTCCAGCCGGATCGCTCGAGCGTGAGGAAGGCGTCGCACCATTGCGCGATCCCGTCGGCGGGAGCGAGCCGGTGCGCGGTAACCGGGCCAAGCTCGGCCAGCCGCGCCTGCAGTCGCTTGATCTCCTTGCGCTTCTTCTTGCGGACGGTGGCGGCGTAATAAGCCTCGGGTGACAGGTCGCTCTGCAACAGGGCCCGCTCGACACGGTGGACGGTGTCGCAGCGCCGGCGGATCGCTCCCGCAGCTTCGATCAGGCCGCGGTGCACCGCGCCGTTTTCGACCAGCCCGGTGAAATGGAGGAAGCCGCGCGCGAGATCGGTGGTATCGAGCGCCGCCAGGATTCCGCTCCACGCCACGCGCTCGTGCCCGGCACGGATCAGCGGCGTGCCGAGGAAGCTGTGGAAGTGCACCCAATTCTCGACATGGGCGACGCGCAGCCGGCCGTAGCGTGGGGCGATGCACAGCGGCAGCAGCGCGACCAGCCGGGCGCCGTCCCACAATTCGAGCAGGCGGACGCCCTCGGCCTGCGCCAGATGGCGCGCACCGGCGCTGACGAACCAGCGCTCGGCGAAGACGTTGGGCTCGGCGGCCGCGGTGGCGAGATCGTCCCACGCCGCGGCAAGCAGCGCGTCCGGCTCGCCCAGCGGCCGCACGATGGCGCGCAGCCCGCTCACGATGGCGCGCGGCGGCGTGGCGGTGTCGGTCCGCTCCTGGAGCAGCGTCTTGGCCGCGCCGACCGCTTCCATCCCCAACCCCGTTCCACCGCGCTAAGATATGCCGCCAAGGATAACCGCCGACCGTTAAGAATCTGGACCCACCTCCCACCCGCCGGCGATTTCCGGTGGTTTACGAGCAAGGCGGACGAGCGCCGCATCGACGCAGCGGCGGACAGGCGCACGCCTCAGCTCGCGGCGTCGAGAACGTCGCCGACCCGCGCGGACAGCACGCCTTCGCGGGCGAACAGGTTGAATATTCCGTCCCACCAGCGCCAGAAGCCCGCCAGGTCGGCCGCGTCGCGGACGTAAGGGGTATGGCCGATCTCGACCGAGGGGGTGTGGAACGACAGGCTGAACAGCCGCACGCCGTCTTCGAGCAGTCGGCGGATGGCGGCTTCGGCCTCCGCCAGCGGGGTGCCCTCCGGCGTCAGCGCGACGCGGTTGAGCAGGCCGGTGGTGGCGAGCGGCCCGCGGAGAGCGGCAACGCGGTGGAGATCCGGCCAGCGGCGCAAGGCGCCGACATAGGCCGCGGTCAGCGGCACCTCGAGCAGGCCGGCGCCACGTTCGCCGACCCACCAGGGCCAGATCGGATGGCGCGAGAAATCGGGGCCCTGCTGGGCGGTATAATCGAACAGCGCCCGCACCGACACGTCCATCCGGTAACCCGCCTCGTGCAGCAGCGTGGCGGTGCTGGCGCCGATGCCGTAGCGCCCGGCACGGTAGACGATCGGCCGGACGCCGGTGGCGAGCTCGATCTGCTCGGTCAGCGCATCGAGCTTGGCGCGTTGCAGCGCGACCGGAAGGTTGCCGGTGAAGCTGTTGGGGCCGGTCACCGCTTCGGTGAAGGGCGGGGTGACCCAGGGGTGGAGCTGCGTGCCGACGTCGCATTCGCCCGCCTCGACCATCGCGCGGATCGCCGCCGCGCTTCCGGGGTTCGCGACGACAGGGTAGTCGACCATGTAGGTCGGCGTCACCCCGCGCGCGGTGAAGCGGCGATTGGCCTCTGGCAGCCGCAGGATCGCCTGCGTCGACGTCGCGTCGCGGCTGAACGGCTTGCCCCAGTCAAACTCTTCCTCGGCGTCGCCGAACAGCATGAACCGCCGCCCGAACGCATCGGGCAGCCTGGCCCTGGCGTGCGCCGGGGGCGGTTGATCCAGCCGGGGGCCAGCCGTGCTCGGGGACGACATGGGCATGACTGGTCCCTCGATATTTTCAAGCCGCGGCATGCATCGCCAATTGCACGGAAAAGGTGACGATAGCCTCAACGCCGGGCACCTCAAAGAACGGCGGTTGCTTGGGTTGACAGCGCGGAGCAAAACTCTGAACGCTGCCGTTGGCCCTACGGTCACGCCAGTGGAGATCCTGCTTGCCGCCTGAAGCATTGTCCGCGTGATCGGCCCCGGGACTTCTGCGAACGCGATCCGCCGCGCCGGCGGCTCCGCGCCCGCCGCGCTGCTGATCCTGGTGATCGCTTTGTTCTTCATCTGGGGCGGGATCACCAGCCTCAACGACATTCTGATCCCCAAGCTGAAGGGGCTGTTCCAGCTCAGCTACACCCAGGCGATGCTGACCCAGTTCGCCTTCTTCATGGCCTATGCGCTGGTGTCGCTGCCGGCGGGCTGGCTGATCGCGCGGCTCGGCTACGGCAAGGGAATCGTGCTCGGGCTCAGCGTGATGGCCGGCGGGTGCCTGTTGTTCGTGCCGGCGGCGTCCACCGCGACCTATCCCTTGTTCCTGGTCGCCTTGTTCGTGCTCGCGGCCGGGATCACCATCCTCCAGGTCGCCGCCAACCCGCTGATCGCCAATCTCGGCCCGGCGGAGAGCTCGCACAGCCGGCTGACCTTCGCGCAGGCGTTCAACGCGCTCGGCACGACGATCTGGCCGTTCGTCGGAGCGCAGATCATCCTCGGTTCGATCGCCACCGTCGATCCGGAAACGCTGTCCGGTGCGGCGCTGGTCGAGTTCCAGGCGCGCGAGGCCGCGGTGATCGGCAACACCTATATCGCCATCGCGCTCGTCCTGCTGGCGATCGCCGCCTTGTTCTGGCTGCTGCGGGCGCGGGTGGGCGAGGCGGAACCCAGCGCATCCCTCGCCGGAAGCCTTAAGCTGCTCCGGCGCAGGCGGCTCGGCTTCGGCGTCGCGGCGATCTTCTTCTACGTCGGCGCCGAGGTCTCGATCGGCAGCATCATGGTCAGCTATCTGCTGGAACGCTCGACGCTTGCGCTCGATGAGCAAGCCGCGGGCCAGCTGGTCGCGCTTTATTGGGGCGGAGCGATGATCGGGCGCTTCATCGGCGCGCTGTTGCTCCGCGTGGTGTCGCCGGGCAAGCTGCTCGCCTGTGCCGCGATCGGCGCATGCGGTCTCACGCTCCTGTCGGTCGCGAGCACCGGTTCGGTCGCCGGCTACACGTTGATCGCGGTGGGTTTGATGAACTCGATCATGTTCCCGACGATCTTCTCGCTCGCGCTGGAAGGGCTGGGGGAGAAGACCCCCCAGGGATCGGGGCTATTGTGCATGGCGATCGTCGGCGGCGCGATCATCCCGCTGATCGCCGGCGCGGTCGCCGACACCGGGACCCTTGCCGCGGCGCTGCTGGTGCCCGCCGGATGCTATCTGATCGTCGCAACCTATGGCTGGGGCAGCCGCCGCCCCGCCGCAGCCTGACGCGCGGGGGCAACGGCCTTGGTCCATCCAGAATCGCCGAAATGGCGTCTCGCCCCGCAGCTTCGCCAGGCGTGTGTCGCGGCGGCCCTCGCTGCCGGCCTGGCAGGCGCGGCCGAGGCAGCCCCGGCGCGCGACCTCAACCGCAACGGCCGGATCGATCCCTATGAGGATAGCCGCCTCGCTCCCCAAGCGCGGACCGAGGATCTGCTGCGGCGGATGACGCTGGAGGAGAAGGTCGGCACGATGCTCCACGGGAGCCTGTGGGATGCGCCGGCGCCGGCGAAAGGCTATGATCTGGCGGCGGCCGGGCGGCTGATCGCGGCGCACAAGATCACCAGCGTGATCAGCCGGCTGACGATCCCCCCGGCGCTGCTCGCCGCCCAGAATAATGCGATCCAGCGGCTGGCCGCGCGCACCCGCCTCGGCATCCCGGTCACCATCAGCACCGATCCGCGCAACCATTTCCAGGCGGTGTTCGGGGCGAGCACGACCGGCGGCGGCTTCTCGCTGTGGCCCGAGACGCTGGGTTTCGCGGCGATCGGCGATCCCGCGCTGGTGCGGCGGTTTGGCGAGGTTGCGCGGCGCGAATATCGGGCGGTGGGCATCCACATGGCGCTCTCGCCCCAGGCCGACCTGGCGACCGAGCCGCGCTGGCCGCGCGTGACCGCCACGTTCGGGGCGGACCCCGCGCTCGTCTCGGCGCTTGCGGGGGCGTATGTCGAGGGGTTCCAGGGCAGCCGCGTCGGGCTGGTGCCGGGGGGCGTTGCGACGGCTGCCAAGCATTGGGTGGGGTATGGCGCGCAGCCCGACGGGTTCGACGCGCACAATCAATATGGCCGGCGCGCGCGGCTCGACCGGGATAGCTTCGCCCAGCATGTCGCCGCCTTCGACGGCGCGCTCGCCGCGCGGACCTCGGGGATCATGCCGACCTATCCGGTTATCGAGGGGGTTGCGCTGCACGGCCGGCCGCTGCCCGCGGTCGGCGCCGGCTTCAACCGCGAACTCCTCACCACCTTGCTGCGCGGCGATCATCGCTATGACGGGATGATCCTGTCCGACTGGGCGATCACCAGTGACTGCCCGGCCGCCTGCACCGCGCCAACGGCGGACCAGCCGCAGACCCGCGCGGCGATCGGCATGCCGTGGGGCGTCGAAGCGCTGTCCAGGGTCGATCGCTTCGTGCTCGGGGTCGAGGCCGGGCTCGACCAGTTTGGCGGCGTGGAGGATCCCGCGCCCCTGCTCGCCGCGGTGCGGGCGGGGAGGATCCCGCAACGGCGGATCGACGAGTCGGTACGCCGCATCCTGCTCGTCAAATACCGGCTCGGGCTGTTCGACGATCCCTATGTCGATGCTGGCGCCGCCGGCCGGATCGTCGGCAATCCCGCGATCCAGGCGGAGGCGGACGCCGCGCAGCGCCGGGCGCAGGTGGTGCTCGACAATCGCGGCGGGCTGCTGCCGCTGCGCCGCTCCGCCAAGGTCTGGCTCCACAAGCTCGATCCGGCTGCCGCCCGCGCCGCCGGGTTGATCGTGGTCGACGATCCGGCGGCCGCTGACGTCGCGCTGATCCGCACGGGCACGCCATCCGAAAAGCTCCATCCGCATCACTTCTTCGGCGCGCGGCAGAATGAAGGCCGGCTCGATTTTCGCGACGGCGACCCCGATTATGCGCTGCTCAAGCGGCTCGCGCCGACGCTGCCGACGGCGTTCGTGATCGACATGGATCGCCCGGCGATCCTGACCAACGTGCGGGACAAGGCCAAGGCGATCCTGGTCACCTTCGGGGCGAGCGATGCGGCGGTGTTCGACGTCCTGACCGGCCGGGCGCGGGCGGAGGGGCGGCTGCCGTTCGAGCTGCCATCGTCGATGGCCGAGGTTGCCGCGCAGGATCCGGCGCGGCCCGACGACAGCGCGCGTCCGCTCTATCCGCGCGGCGCCGGCATACGCTGACCGACGCGGCCCGCGCGACGATCAGTTCGAGGAAGCGTCCGCGCTGTCGCCGACCGGCTCGTGCAGGCCATCGTCCAGCCGCTCGAGGATCATCGCGAGAAAGTCGTTGGCCTCGTCGATCGATCGTCCGCCGATGCCGTCGAGCAAGCGGGTGCGCATCGCGTTGGTGATGGCGAGTATCTCGCCGAGCGCGGTCCTTCCCGCATCGGTCAGCCGGATATGCTTGGTGCGCCGATCGGTCGGGTGGGGGATCCGCTCTACCAGCCCGTCGGCTTCCAGTGAATCGAGCATCCGGGTCAGCGTCGCTCCCTCGACGCCGATACGCTTGGCGATCTCGATCTGGGCGCTTCCGGGCGGCGCCTTGGCGATCGTCGACATCGCCTCCATCCGGGCCGCGCTATGGCCGAGCGGGCGGAGCCGATCGTCGAGCAGCGACCGCCATCGCCGCGCGGCGAAGACCATCTGGATCGTCAGCCGCAATTCCGGTGTAACCCCGGCGGCGCGGGCACGCGGCGCATGATCGCTGCGGACCACTGCGTCCGCACGTTTGCCGGGGCGCGTGGTCGCCGGGCGTGAGCGGGATGCGGTTTTCGGGAGCATAACTATCCCGACGCGTAAACGAGCGCGGCGCGACACTCAATCTAATCGCCCGGGGCCGGTGCCGACCTGCGCGGATACGCGATCGGGCCACGCTGGCGGTCGGTCCGCGATAGTTGTAATCCCAACGATCCACCTGGTGTCGGAGCATGAGGTCAGCATGAAGGATCGGCCGGCGTGACGGCGATGCGCGATCAGGACGATAGGCGGGAGGCGCTCGATGCCCTGCGGCAGGGACTGTTCGCCAACTTCCTCGGCCCGCGCGTGCGGGTGCTGTGGAACCTGCTGAGCGCGCGAATGGCGACCGCGCTGGCGCCGTTCGGGCTCCGCTCCGGCGCCTTTTCGACCCTGACGCTGATCGCGACCAACCCGGGCATCTCGCAGAACGAACTCGCCCGCGGGCTCGGCATCGACAAGTCGGCGGTGGTCGCGATCATCGACGATCTCGAGCAGCGCGGGCTGGCGCGGCGGCTCCGTTCGCCGGCCGATCGTCGGCGTCATTCGCTGTCGCTGACCGCGCAGGGCGAGGCGATGATGGAGCGGATGCGCGGGCCGGTCGCCGAGGTCGGCCTGCCGATCCGCGCGGCGCTCTCGATGGAGGAGATGGACCAGCTCCTGCTCCTGCTCGACCGCGCCTATCACGCCTTGCAGGACGGCGATCTGGCGAAGGCCGAGTCGGCACCGGCCGCGCGGCCAGCCGGCACAAAGCCTCTGGTGCAGTTTTGAATAGATAGCTAATGGTTGCACCTGCAACGGTTCCGGCGTGCCTCGATGCAAGGCCGCCTCGCCCGTTCGAACCCTCGTCAAGAAGGAGGCGGCGCAGTGCAGGTCGAACGTCTAACCCCGCTGTTCGCAGCCGAAGTTTTCGGCGCGGACTTCGCTTGCCCCTCGTCGGAGCTAGCGCGCGAATGCTTCGCCTTGTTCGATCGCTGCGCCGTGTGCGTGTTCCGGGATTCCGGGCTGGGCGATGCCGAGCATGTCGCGTTCAGCCGCCTGTTCGGCGAATTGGAGATCGCACCGCGGCTCAAGCCGGTGGGCGCGGTACCGCGCTTCGACCATCCGGAATTGTTCGACGCCGGCAATATCGACCGCGCCGGCACCATCATTACCGATGAGCGCCGGCGGCTGATCAACCTCGGCAACCAGCAATGGCATACCGACAGCTCGTTCCGCCCCGAGCGATCCTCTTACTCGATGCTGCTCGCGCATCGCATCCCGCCCGAGGGCGGCGACACCGAGTTCGTCGATCTGCGCGCCGCCTATGACGCGCTGCCCCCGTCGATGCGCGAGCGGATCGAGGGTCTGGAGGCCGAGCATTCCTATTGGCATTCGCGCCAGCTGGTCGGCTATCCGGCGCCGACGGCCGAGGAAATCGCCCTGATCCCCGGCGCGCGCCAGCCGCTCGTGCTGCGCCACCCGCGTACCGGCCGGCCGTCGCTCTATCTGGCCGCGCACGCCTCGCACATCGTCGGCATGGACCGCGACGAAGGCGTGGCGCTGTTGAAGGAGCTGACCGACTTCGCGACGCAGCCGGCCTTCCGCTACGTCCACCGCTGGCGCCTCGGCGATCTGGTGGTGTGGGACAATCTGTGCACGATGCACCGCGCCACCGCGTTCGACGACACGCGCTATCCGCGCGACATGCACCGCACCACGGTGATCGACGGCTCGTCGATGCCGGCGCACTCGGCGGCCTGATCGCGCGGGCCCCGGCCTCGCTTATTGCAGCGTGACGATCTTGACCCGCTCGCCGGGCGCGAGTGCCCGGTCCGCCGCATCGTCGTTCAGCGCCAGGAACAGCGCGCGCGGCTGATCCCCGACCATCCGCTGCGCCATCGACTCCACCGTGTCGCCGGGCGCGGCCGCGACGACGCGGATGACGCGCGGCTTGAGCTGGGCGGCCTCTGCGGCGGTCAGCATGTGGAACGAGCCGAACAGCGCGCCGATCGCGGCCGCGCTCGCCTCCCCCGGCGGCGCGACCATCATGAAGTGATAGGCCTGGCCGTTGCCCGCATCATAGACCGCGAAGGCGAGCATTATGCTGCCCTCGCGCGTCGTGATCCGCACCGGCAGGAACAGTGCCGGCAACCCGTTGACGGTGCGGCTCTCGGCGGTGCCGACCTCGGCGGGAACATCGCCCACGACCTTGCCGACCAGCTCGGCGGCATAGCCGGGCAGCCCTTCGGCCGGGATCGCGCCGCCGCCAAACTCGCCCTTCGCCCCGGCCGGGCCGGCGATGCGGATCGCCTGGGGGCTGTTGGTGAGCGTGAAGCCCTCCGGCGCCTCGAACGCGATGCGCATCACCGGATGGGCAAAGCGCCGGCCGAGGACGAAGCCCTGCTGCGGATCGTCGCCATAAAGCAGGCCATCGACCGCACTCAGGAAAGCGGCTTCATTCTCCGGCTGGGCGTCGTCGGCGAGGCCGGTGGCACGCGCCGCCTCGCGCGCCCGCGCGATCCGGTTTTCGGTCAGCGGGTGGCTGCGCGCCCATTCGGGGATGCCGCGCGCCGCGTCGCGCCCGTTGGAGGCGACCATATAGGCTTCCTGGCGGCGCAGCGCACCGAGCATGTCGGCTGCCGCGTAAGGGTCGTAGCCGGCTGCCCGGAGATAGCCGATGCCGAGGCTGTCGGATTCATATTCCTGCGTCCGCGAATAACGCAGCGTGAAATATTGCGCGGCCTGCCCCGCCAGCTGGGTCAGCCGCTGCGATCCGGTGAGGCTGACGGCGAGCACGCCAAGCGTCCGCCACATCGAGCGCTGCTCCTGCCGGTGGCTGTGGCTGCCGACGATGTGGCCGATCTCGTGCGCCAGCACCGAGGCGAGTTCGGCCTCGCTGGTGACGACCGCCATCAGCCCGCGCGTCACGTAGATATAGCAGCCGGGCACCGCGAAGGCGTTGACGACGTCGCTGTTGACCAGCGTGAAGGTGCATTGCCCGCCAAGATTGGCCGCGGCGGCGATCTTGTCGCCCAGCCGTCTGACATAGTCCGCCTCGTCGCCGGCATAGGCGCCGCCGAACTCGGCCAGCAGCGCGGGGTGCTGCTCGGCACCCAGGGCGCGGTCCTGGTCGGAAACGTGCGGCTCGTAATCGGCGGCAGGCTCGGCGCTGCAGCCGGCGAGAGCGAGCGCCGCAAGCGCCGCGAACTTCCGTGATCGGGTCATGGCTTAGAAGATACCGAGGAGGAAAAGCAGCAACAAGCTCAGCCCCAGCGACAGCAGGATGGAACCGACACAGCCGAGCGAGTTGGAGAAGAACAGGAACATCGAGCCTCCACCGATCTGCCTGCCCAACGCGCCGGCGCCGCGCCCGTTGCCGGCGGCAACGTATTTCGCCGGCGCATGTCGGGTGGTCGGGACGGGCGCCTAGCCGTCGATATAATGCGGCACGAAGCGCGCGAGGTTGCGGGTGACAATGCCATTATCCTCCCGCACGCCGATGCCAGCCGCCTCGTCGCCGACGATCCAGGCGCCGATCACCGGATAGCCGCCGCCGAACGCCGGGGGCGCGTGGAACGCCTGGCGGACATGGCCTTCCTCGCCATAGCCCTGATCGAGCACCGGATCGGCGCCGCCATCGCGAACGATCTCGACGTTCGCCCCTTCGCGCGAGAAAAGCGGCTTGCGCACGAAGGTCGCGCCAAGGCTGGCCGCCGCCGGATCGTCGTCGAAAAAAGTCGGGAGGAGGTTGGGGTGGCCGGGATGGCGCTGCCACAGCAGCGGCAGCAGCCCCTTGTTCGACAGGATCGCCTTCCACGCCGGTTCGATCCACCGCACCCCGGCGCCCGCCAGCTTGGGGGCATAAGGCTCGCGCAGCATATATTCCCACGGATAGAGCTTGAACGCCGCCTGCAGCTCATATCCCTCGTCATCGACGAAGCGCCCCCCGGCGTTGAGGCCGATGTCGCGCATCTCGACGAACCGCGGCTCGATCCCCGCCTGGACCGCCAGATCCTCGAAGAAGCGGACAGTCTGACGGTCCTCGATCGCGGTCGCGTCGGCGGCGAAATGGACGAAGCCGCCGGTCGGGAAGATCGTGCGGAAGCGATCGCGCAATTTGTCGAACAGGCTGTTGAACTGGTCCACCCCGGGCGGGAGCGTGCCGGCGGCGATCAATTCCTCCAGCCAGATCCACTGGAAGGTGGCGCATTCGAACACCGATGTCGGCGTATCGGCATTATATTCGTAGAGCTTGGCCGGCGCGGTGCCGTCATAAGCGAGATCGAACCGGCCGTAGAGCGAGGGCTGGCGCTCCCGCCACGATGCGGCGACGAAGTCGCGGTGCGCCGCCGGTATCGCCAGCCGCTCCATCAACGCCTCGCTGGCGACGACCTCGTCGACCAGATCGAGGCACATCGCATGGAGCTGCTCGGCGACCGGTTCGATATCCTCCTCGATCTCGCGCAGGGTGAAGGCGTAGGCGGTGCCTTCGTCCCAATATGGCTCGCCCGCCGTGTCATGGTAGACGAAGCCGATCGCGTCGGCCTTGGCGCGCCAATCGGGTCGCGGATCGAGATGGATGCGGCGCATGGCTGCTCAGCCGTCGTTCGGCTTGGTGTCGGCGCGCTGTTCGATCTGCAAGGTCTGCTTGGGCGCGCTGAGCCGTGCGAGCACGTCGTCGGCCGAGGAATGGCCGGGGAGGATGCCGGCCACGCGCAGCTGTTCGTCGAGGTCGGCGCCGGTGCGGCGATCCTCGAGTTCGCCGGCGGCGCGGATCTTCTCGCCCCGGATCATCTGGCGCTCGCGAATCCGGGCGAGGCTTTCGGCGGCCGATCCGATCGAGCTGCCCGCGCCGCTCGCGGCGACCGTGGCCTGCGCCTTCTGGACCGATTCATTGACCTTGACGACATCGACCTCACGGCGGAGCTGTTCGATCTTGCGGTCGGTCGCGGCGATCGCGGCGTGGATCTGGTCCTCCGCCTGGCGCATATTGTCGACCTGCGGCGCCTTGACGGCGATGTCCTGCTCGAGATCGGCGATCCGCTGGGCGACCTGGCGGGCAAGATCCATATTGCCCTTGTCGACCGCGATCCGCGCCGAGGCCTCATATTTCTCCGCCTGCACGCGGAAGCTGTCGACCTCGGCCTCGAGCATGCGGCGGCGGGCGACCAGCCCGGCGAGATCGTCGCGCGCCTTGCCCTGCGCCCGATCGGCGTCGCGTATCTCCTGATCGAGGATGCGCAGCGCGTTCGCATCGACGATCGCCGAGGTGGCCTCGTTCGCGCCGGCGCGGCCGAGGGTGAAGAGCTTTTTCCAGATAGCCATCGCTTGCCTTTTCGAACTTGGAGTGGGGGTCAGGCGGCGGGCACGAACCCGTCGCGCAGGTCGGTCGCCGCCTCGATCGCGTTTTCCGCCAGCGCGCGCAGCTCGATGAGGATCGTGTCGAGCGAGGTGGTCGTCGCCAGTTCGCCGAACAGTTCGTAGAAATCGCGCCCGTCGACGGTGGCGATGCCGAAATTGGACAGCGGCACCAGCTTTTGCGCCTTGAGCAGGAATTCGTTGAACGCGGCCCGGTTGGGCTGTTCGTCGCACGGCCAGAGCAGGACGGAGGCGGCGATCTGCGCCTCGCTCACGTTCACGAATGCCTCGAGGTCGCCATGCTGGTGCATCGTCACCAGCAATACGGGATCTGCGCCCTCGACGATCCGGGCGGTCAACTCGCCCGAGCGGGCGGGCTCACAGCCGTCCAGTGCGGCCTTCAGGGTGCGGACGGTCCACGCGATATCGCTCATGCTGCTCGAAGCCTCCGGTTGGTGCGCCTGTCATATAGGGTTCGGGGGCGCGTTCCACCCGCTGTCGTGCGGGGAAGAAGTTTACGGCAACGCTTTGTGAAGATCGCGGCTTGCCCTATGTCTGCGCCAAGCGATGTGAGGATGTCCATGTTCGACCGTCTGTTCGGCCGCAAGCAGGCGCTTGGCGGCACCGAGCTTCCCATCGTCCGCAACGTGACGCTCGGCCGCTCGATCGTGCTCGATCCGCTGGCGTGGCGGCGGTTCGGCGGCGAACTGCGCTTTCCGTTCGATGCCGATACGCTCCAGATCGTCGCCCAGGGGCTGGTCAATCTCAACGAGGGCGGGTTCGTCCACCGATTCTACACCGATGACGACGTGATGTTCCAGGCGGTGTCGAACGACGCCGCCGGGCAGGACGTGACCGACGTCACGCTGTTCGCGCCGTGGGACAGCAAATATCCCAGCACGCCGTGGGAGCGGCCGGCATGGCGCCAGCGGCTGGGCGCGCGCAGCTTCACTGCCGATGGCCTGCCCGAATATCGCCGTTTCTGGTTCGGCGAGGAAGCCGAGCGGCAGGAGCCGGTGACCTTCTGGGAAGACCTGCACGACGATCGCGACGGCATCGTCGATCGTCGCCTGTTCCAGACCTGCATGCTGTTCGGGCGCGAGCTGGAGGGAGACGGGCGGGAGCTGTTGCTGGCGATCGACCAGGAAAATGAAGCGGGCGAGGTCTCGTTCGAGATCATGCTCGGCGTGGCACTCGAACTCGGCGAGTTCCGGGCCTAAGGGGGCACCATGATCGATACCTACGGTTTTCAGGCAAGCGCCATCGCTTTCACCATCGCCTTCGTGGCGGCGGGGCTGTTCGCGATCCTGTTCAAGATCCTCTATCAATGGGCGACGCCCTATCATGAGCGCACGCTGATCCGGGAAGGCAATATCGCGGCGGCGATCACGCTCGGTGCCGCGCTGCTCGGCTACATCCTCGTGCTTGCGTCGGCGCTGGAGCACACCACCAGCCTGCTCGAATTCGCGCTCTGGGCGCTGATGGCCGGCGTGATCCAGATCGTCGCCTTCACCATCGTGCGCCGGATCGTGATGCCCGATTTCGGCGAGCGGATCGTGCGCGGCGAGCTGGCCGCGGCGATCTACATGGCGAGCATCTCGATCGGCGTCGGTCTGCTCAACGCCGCGTGCATGAGTGCCTGAGGGAGACCGACGATGAAGCGCTCGCGGACGATCGTCCTCACCACCTTGATGGCGGGCACGGGTGTGTCGCTCACCGCCTGCGACGGCGATGCGGTAGGCAAGCCGGTCGACGCGCTGAGCTATACCAGCGTGGCCGAATGCCGCGCCGCCGGCGCGCTGCCGCCGGCGGATTGCGACGCCGCCTACGCCCAGGCGCAGAAGGCCAATGCCGAAAATGCCCCGCGCTACGGCGATCGGCAGACCTGCGAGGAGCAATATGGCGTCGCCCAGTGCGTGCCGCGCAACAACGGCAGCTTCTTCACCCCGCTGCTGACCGGGTTCATCGTCGGCCAGGCGCTGAACAATATCGGCGGCTATCGCGGCGCGCCGATGTACCGGGATCGCGACGGCAATTATTATGGTGGCGCCGGCGGGCGGATCAGCCGGGACTATGTCTCCGGGCGCAGCAGGGTCGGCTCCGAAGCGTTCAATCCGGCCGCGCGGGCGCCGACCCGCATCCAGTCGCGCAGCGCGGTGATCTCGCGCGGCGGATTTGGCGGGGGCTTCGGCAGCCGCGGCTTCGGCGGCTAGCGACTAGCGCCTAGCGGATAGTGCCGAAGCGGCTATTCTCGAACGAGAGGATCGCGCCGCCATCCTCGCCGATTGGGATCGCAGCGGTGCCGAACAGGCTGCGCGCGCCGCCCGTGCCGATCATCGCGCCGACTTCGCCATGCACCGCGCGGTGGCGCGCGCCGCTTAGACCGTCGGCCGGCGGCTCGGCTTTTTTCTTGTCGCTCGCCGCGGCGAGTTCGGCCTTTTGCGCGGGCGTCAGCTGGTAGGTCGTGGGCGGCGCGGGATCGGCCGCCTGCGCCGCCGCGGCAAGCAGCGGTCCCGCCAGGAGGAGGGCGCCACCAAGGGCGAGGCGGGTGAATACGGGATGCGACACGGCACCGGCTTGGCCCCGGCCGGGTGAAGCCCGGGTGAACGGCGAGGCGCTTTCCCACGGCCCCGGCGGATCGGTAAAAATTGCGGCGGGAACAGCGGCGTCCAGTCAGCATTGGTAAAGTCGGGGATCGGCATCGGGGCGCAAGCGCATGTCGCGCCGTGTCCGGGAGACTCCATGCAACTGCGCAACCACCGCCCCGCCTTTCTGTTCGGCCTGATGCTCGGCGCCGTCCCGGCCGCGGCGGGCGCGCAGGCACCGGCCGATGCACAGGGCGTACCGGCGGACGATCCCGACGCGAATGCCGAGGCCGAGGAGATCGTCGTCACCGGCACGGCGCCGCGCGGATCGGTTGTGGGGGACATCAAGCCCGAGCAGCAGTTGAGCGCGGCCGATGTCCGCTCCTATGGCGTCAGCTCAGTCGCCGACCTGCTCGGCGAACTCGCCCCGCAGACCAATGCGGCCGGCGGCGCGCCCGTCGTCCTGCTCAACGGCAAGCGCATCTCGGCTTTCTCGGAAATCCGCGACATCCCGGCCGAGGCGATCACCCGGGTCGAGATCCTGCCCGAGGAGGTCTCGCTCAAATATGGCTATGCGCCCAACCAGAAGGTCGTGAACATCGTCGTGCGCCAGCGTTTCCGCGCGCTGACGGCCGAGGTGCGCGGCGGCACGACCACCGCGGGCGGGCGCGAATCCGGCCGGGCGAGCGCCAACCTGCTGCGCATCCAGGGCGACAATCGCCTCAACATCGACGTCCAATATTCCGCCGCGGCACGGCTGCTGGAGAGCGACCGGGACATCGCTCCGGGGCGCCCGCGCGCGCCGTTCGCGATCGGCGGGAACGTGACGCCGGTGCCCGGCAGCGGCGCCAGCGAGATCGATCCCGCGCTCTCCGCGCTCGCCGGTGGGGCGGTATCGATCGCCGCCGTGCCGGCATCGGCGGCAGCCGGACCACCCGCGCTGGCGGACTTCGTCGCCGGCGCGAACGCCGCCAGCCTCAGCGATCTCGGCCGTTTCCGCACGCTCAGTCCGTCGACCGAGGCGCTCAGCATCAATGCGGTGCTGGCGCGGACGCTGCCGGGCAACATCTCCGGCTCGCTCAACGCCAGCCTAGACCTCACCGACAGCGATTCGCTCCAGGGACTGCCCACCGCCAGCCTGGTGCTGCCCGCGGGAAATCCCTTCTCGCCCTTCGCCGATCCGGTGCAGCTCTACCGCTATCTCGACCAGGCGGGCGCGCTCGGCCAGAGCATCCGCGGCACCACGGCGCATATCGGCCTCGCGCTGAATGGCGACATCAAGCCGTGGCGCTGGTCCTTCACCGCCGCGTACGACCTGTCGAGCACCCGCACCGCCACCGATCGCGGCGTGGATACGTCCGGTATCCAGAGCGCGCTTCTCGCAGGCGATGGATCGGCCAATCCGTTCGGCAGCTTTGCACCGGCCTTGCTCTCGACCACCCTGGCGGACAGCGCGCGGGCGCACACGTCGGGCTTCACCGGCGATCTGCTGCTGAGCGGCCCGCTCTTCACCCTTCCGGCCGGCGTCGTGACCACGACCATCCGGCTGGGCGCCTCGCGCAACAGCTTCGACAGCCGCTCGCAGCGATCAGGCCTCCTGCGATCGGTCGATTTCGCGCGCAGCATCGCCAGCGGGCAGGCGAGCATCGACGTGCCGATCGCCAGCCGCCGGCGGGACGTGCTCGCGGCGATCGGGGATTTTTCGCTCAACGGCAATGTCGCCGCGCAGCATCTTTCCGACTTCGGCACGCTCACCACGCTCGGCTATGGCCTGCGCTGGACGCCCGTGCCGCAGATCCGGTTGATCGCCTCCAGCTCGAACGATCGCGCCGCCCCATCCGGGCAGCAGATCAACAACCCGGTGCTGGTGACGCCCAACGTGCCGGTGTTCGATTATGCCACCGGCCAGACGGTGTTCGTGTCGCAGATCGGCGGCGGCAACGCGGCGCTGCGCGAGAGCAATCGGCATGTCACGCGCATCGGCCTGACGGTCACGCCGTTCGACAAGCCGGACCTGACGCTGACCGCCAATTACACGCGCAGCCGCACCGACAATCCGATCGCCGGCTTCCCCAGCCCGACGCCGCAGATCGAGGCGGCGTTCGCCAATCGCTTCATCCGCGACGAGGATGGCGCGTTGATCCAGATCGACACCCGGCCGATCAATTTCGCCCGGAGCCGCAGCGCGCAGCTGCGTTGGGGGGTGAACCTGTCGGTCCCGCTGAAGTCGCGCATGCAGAAGGAGATCGAGGCGTGGCGTGCCGCCGGTGCCCGGCCCGAGGACCGTCCCGCCGATCTGCGTGCGCTGTTCGGCGATCGGGAGCGGCGGCGCGGTGACGCGCCAGCGGATGCACAGCCGGGCCAGCCCGGTCAGCCGGGGGCGGAAACGCGCCGCGATGGCGATGCGGCCGGTGGTGGGCGTCGCCGCGGTGGGGGCG
>JAQGKS010000115.1 GCA_028289965.1 Sphingomonas bacterium | reverse complement strand
ATCCCGTTATTGAGCGCCCCGACCGGGCTGAGCAGATCATGGCAGAGCCGCGAGCATAGCAGGCTGGCGAAATCGACGGGCGTAATCGTCATGTTTGAACAGGCTCTCGTAGGACGTGCGCCCTTGTGGCCGCTGGGTACGCCGGATGCAACGGGGCTCAGGCGATGTCCAGCGGGACGGCGGTGAAACGGCCTGCATATTCGGCCAGCCACAGCCGCGCCTCCCCTCCGCCGACGATCAGCCATAACCGGCCCGGTTCGGCGGCGTCGGCATCGCGCGCCGATGGCACGGGCCGGCCGCGGGGGTGGGAGTGGTAATGGCCGATCAGGCGGGGCCCGCCGGCGCGCTCGGCGCGGATCGCAGCGAACAGTGCCTGGGGAGCGATCTCGAAACTGTCGGCGGGCCGGGCCGAGACGTTCGGGGTCGGCTCGGCCGACCGGATGCGGGCCGGGTTGCCGAACAAAAGTCCGCAAACCTCCTCATCCGGCCGCTCGGCCGCCAGCGCGACGATCCGATCGAGTAGAATCCTTGCAATCGCGACCGTCATCGCCACATCGCTAGGCAATGGATGCGGGGGTGTCGATACTGAACGCTGTGATGCCGGCCGATGCGGTCGGCTCGCGGCTGGACCGTGCGCTGGCGACGGCGCTGCCGACGCTGTCGCGCGAGCGGCTGAAGGCGCTGATCTCCGCCGGCCATGTCACCGACGCCGCCGGCCAGGCGGTGCGCGATCCGGCGAGCAAGGTCGGCACGGCCGCGCGCTACACGGTGTCGGTGCCCGAGCCGCGCGCGGCGCACAACGAAGCGCAGGATATCCCGCTGGTCGTCGCTTATGAGGACGAGCATCTGATCGTCATCGACAAGCCCGCCGGCCTCGTCGTCCATCCCGCCGCGGGCAATTATGACGGTACGCTGGTCAACGCCCTGCTCCACCATTGCGGCGGCAGCCTGTCCGGGATCGGCGGCGTCGCCCGCCCGGGCATTGTCCACCGCATCGACAAGGACACGTCCGGGCTGATCGTCGCCGCCAAGACCGATCGCGCGCACGAGGGGCTGGCCGCGCAGTTCGCCAGCCACACGATCGATCGACGTTATCGGGCGATCGTCACCGGCCTGCCCAATCCGCCCGCCGGATCGGTCGATGCGCCGCTTGCGCGATCGTCGACCAATCGCCAGAAGATGGCGATCGTCGAGAGTGAGCGCGGCAAGCGCGCCGTGACGCACTATCGCCTCATTTGCCCGCTAAAGGAGGCATCCTTGCTCGAGTGTCGGCTCGAGACCGGACGGACGCATCAGGTCCGCGTCCACATGGCCTCGATCGGGCATTCGCTTCTCGGCGATCCGGTCTACGGCCGGTCCCGTCCGGCACATCGTGCGATTCTTTTGCGGCTCGGTTTCGCCCGTCAGGCGTTACATGCCGCGAGGCTCGGGTTTATCCACCCGGTGACAAGCTCCGCTTTGACGTTCGAAAGTAACATTCCCGCCGATATGCAGGAACTGTTCACCGAACTCGCGGTATAACCATTAACGAATGCGGGACGAAAATTTTCGGCCGCGCAGCGAAGGGAGTAACCCGATCATGGCCAGCGGCAAAAACGTCCCGGCGACGATCCCGGCGCTTGGCGGCGAAGCGGGGCTCAACCGCTATCTGTCCGAAATCCGCAAGTTTCCGCTCCTCCAGCCGGAGGAGGAATATATGCTCGCCAAGCGCTTCCAAGAGCATGGCGATCCCGAGGCCGCGTCGCGGCTGGTCACCAGCCATCTGCGGCTCGTGGCGAAGATCGCGATGGGCTATCGCGGCTATGGCCTGCCCACATCCGAACTGATCTCGGAAGGCAATATCGGCCTGATGCAGGGCGTGAAGAAGTTCGAGCCCGATCGCGGCTTCCGCCTCGCCACCTATGCGATGTGGTGGATCCGCGCCTCGATCCAGGAATATATCCTGCGGTCGTGGAGCCTGGTGAAGATGGGCACCACCGCGGCGCAGAAGAAGCTGTTCTTCAACCTGCGCCGGATGAAGAGCAAGCTCGACGCGTTCGAGGACGGCGATCTCAAGCCCGACGATCTGCGCAAGATCGCCACCGATCTCGGCGTGTCCGAGCAGGACGTGATCTCGATGAATCGCCGCATGGCGATGGGCGGGGATACCTCGCTCAACGTGCCGATGCGCGAGGATGCCGAGGGCCAGTGGCAGGATTGGCTGGTCGACACCGATCCGCTGCAGGATGAGCGGCTCGCCGACTCCGAGGAAAAGGACGTGCGCCACGGCATGCTGCTCGAGGCGATGGATGCGCTGAACGATCGCGAGAAGCACATCCTGGCCGAGCGCCGCCTTGCCGAGGATCCCAAGACCCTCGAGGAACTGAGCCAGGTCTATGGCGTCAGCCGCGAGCGGGTGCGCCAGATCGAGGTGCGCGCGTTCGACAAGCTCCAGAAGGCGATGATGCGGATCGCCGGCGAGAAGCGGCTCCTGCCCTCCCCCGCCTGATGTCGCCTTGGGCGGCGCGTTTGGGCGAGCCGGCCCGGCCCACTTATAACGCGTCGCCGGGGTGACGCCGCGCCGCGCCGGCGATACAGCGCGGCCGATGGCACGATCCCCGACACCGAAGCGCCGTGCGCTGCCCTACCGCATCGGCTGGTGGATCGGGCGCGGGATCGTGTTCTTCGTGACCGGTTCGATATTGTGGGTGCTGGTCTACCGCTTCGTGCCGCCGCCGGTGACGATCACCATGCTCGGCGACCTCGCCGCCGGGCGCGGCATCACCAAGGATTGGATGAGCCTGTCGCGGATCGATGCGGATATGGCCCGCGCCGCGATCGGCGCGGAGGACGGAAACTTCTGCAGCCATAGCGGCTTCGACGTGAATGCGATCAGCGAAGCGATGCAGCGCAACGCCAAGGGGCGCAGGCTGCGCGGCGGATCGACGATCAGCCAGCAGACCGCCAAGAACGCGTTCCTGTGGCAGGGGCGCTCCTATTTTCGCAAGGCGCTGGAAGCGTGGTTCACGCTGCTGATCGAAACGATCTGGGGCAAGCCGCGGATCATGGAAGTCTATCTCAACATCGCCGAGACCGGGATCGGCACCTACGGCGTCAATGCCGGGGCACAGCGTTACTTCAAGCATGACGCATCGCGGCTGAGCACGACCGAGGCGGCGCGAATCGCCGCGATCCTGCCGCTGCCCAAGAAGCGCGGCGCGATCTCGCCGACGGGGTTCACCCGACGCTATGGCAACAACATCGCCCGCCGGGTCTCGGTCGTCGCGCGCGGCGGCCTGGATTCCTGCCTGCGCTGATCGGGGTCGGGCCTAGAGCGCCCAGCGATCGGCGGCCGCGTCATCCTCCCGCTTCGCCTCGACCCAGGCGACGCGACCGTCCTCGAACCGTTCGCGCTTCCAGAAGGGCGCGCGGGTCTTCAGCCAGTCGATCAGGAATGCGCATGCATCGAGCGCCGCTGCCCGGTGACGCGAGGCAGTGCCGACGAAGACGATCCGCGCACCCGGCGTAAGCGCGCCGTGGCGGTGGATCAGGGTCACACCCGACAAGGGCCAGCGCGCCGCGGCCTGACCGGCCAGATCCTGCAGCGCGGCGACGGTCATCCCGGGATATTGCTCCAGCAGCATCTCGACGAGGCCGCCATCCCCGCGCACCAACCCGGTGAAGCTGGCGACGGCCCCGCCGCCGAGGCCCTCGAGCCGGGCAAGTTCGGCGCCGCTGTCAAAGTCCTCGGCCTGGACGCGAACGTCAATCATCCGCCGGTCACCGGCGGGAAGATCGCGATTTCGCGCGCGCCAGCAATGCTGGTTTCCATCGGCACGAACTTCTGGTCGATCGCCGCGCGCAGACGATCGCGCTGTGCCAGCGCCGCGGCGTGGCCGGCGCCGCGCGTTGCCAGCCAGTCGAGCAGGTCGCGCAGGGTTGCGACCTCGGCCGGCGGATCGACCTGCTCGCCGTCCAGCCCGAACGCCTCGCGCACCCCCGCGTACTAAAGCAGGTCAATCGCCATGGCCGTCAGTCCATGTGCCGCAGGCCGACGCGGAGATAA
>JAQGKS010000091.1 GCA_028289965.1 Sphingomonas bacterium | reverse complement strand
GGCCGAGAAGCTCGACGCCAAGCTGAAGCTCGAGCTTCACTGGCTGCAGCGCGGCGTTACCGCTCGCCGGAAGCGCAACCAGGGCCGGCTGGCCAAGCTCGGCGAGATGCGCGCGGCGCGGGCGGCGATGCTCGGGCCCGCCGGCGCGGCCCGGCTCGGCCTCGAGAATGACGAGGTGAAGACCAAGATGGTGATCGACGCGGACCGCGTGACCAAGCGCTATCCCGCGTCGTCGGAGGGGACCGGCGAGGAGCGGACCATCATCCGCGACTTCACCTTGCGTATCCAGCGCGGCGACCGGATCGGCGTGGTCGGCGCCAACGGCACCGGCAAGACGACCCTGCTCAAGCTGCTCACCGGCGAGATCGAGCCCGACGAGGGCAAGGTCGGCCGCGCCCGGACGCTGCAGGGGATCATGATCGACCAGCAGCGCCGCCTGCTCGATCCCGACAAAAGGGTGCGCGACGTGCTCGCCGACGGCGGCGACTGGATCGAGGTGCGCGGCGCCAAGAAGCACGTCCAGGGCTATCTCAAGGAGTTCCTGTTCGATCCGTGCATGGCCGATGCGCGCGTCGGCACGCTCTCGGGCGGCGAGCGATCGCGCCTGCTGCTCGCCCGCGAATTCGCCCGCCGCTCCAACCTGCTGGTGCTCGACGAGCCGACCAACGATCTCGACCTCGAGACGCTCGATCTGCTCCAGGAGGTGATCGCCGACTATGAAGGCACGGTGCTGATCGTCAGCCACGATCGCGACTTCCTCGATCGCACGGTGACGGTCACGCTCGGCCTCGATGGGTCGGGCACGGTCGACATCGTCGCCGGCGGCTATGAGGATTGGCAGCGGCAGCGTGCGCCCAAGCAGGAACCGAAGCGCGCCGGCGCGAAGGCGGCCGCCGCCGCCCCACCCAAGCCGCGGACCAAGCTCAGCTACAAGGATCAGCGCGACCTCGATCTGCTCCCCGTCGAGATCGAGAAGATCGAGGCGGAGATTGCGCGGGACGAGGCGGCGCTGGCCGATCCCGATCTCTATGTGAAGGATCCGGCGGGCTTCGATCGGCTGATAAAGGCGATCGATGCGGCACGCGCGCGCAAGGATGCCGCCGAGGCCCGCTGGCTGGAGCTTGCCGGGATGGCCGAAGCACTCGGCTAGCCGCGAAAGCACCGTCAAATACCGACTGACGCACCGTCCTGCGCGGGCGCGGGCGCGGGGCCGCGGGCGGCTGCATTCGTCTGTTTACTTCATGGCATGGAAGCGTAACCTGATTGTCTTGAAGCGGTAACAATCAGGAGGATGCCATGCTGCGAATCGCTGCGGTGCTTCTGGCCATCGCGCCCCTGGCCGCCGCACAGGCTGCAACGCCGTGGATGGCGCCTCCGGTCGATCCCTACCAGGCGGCGGCGATCCGCCATGGCCAACTGGACACCGCCGAGGCGCGGTTGAAAAAGGAAATCGCACGCGGCTCGACCATGCCCGAGGTGCGGATCAACCTCGCGAAAGTGTATCGCGCGACCGGTCGCAACGATGCGGCGGCGGCGCTCTACCACGAAGTGCTCGCCGCGCCCGACGTCGAGCTGGTGCTGTCCAACGGCAGCGTCGCAAACGCGCATGCGCTCGCCACCAACGGGCTGGCGCGTCAGTCCGCCTTGGCCTCGCGCCGCTAAAGCGGGTCGGCGGGCCTAGATGCTCCGCCCCTGCCGCCCGGCGAGTTCGACGACATATTGCCAGGCGACCCGGCCCGATCGGCTGCCCCGCTGCGTCGCCCAGCCGATCGCGTCGGCCGGGTCGAACGCCAGCCCGAATGCCGCGGCATAGCCGGCGACCATCGCGACATAGGTCGGCTGATCGCAGACGTGGAAGCCCAGGCTCAGCCCGAACCGGTCGGCCAGCGCCATCTTGTCGTCGATCACGTCGCGCGGATTGATCGCGCTGTCCTGCTCGCGGATATCGCGCGAGACGATGTGGCGACGATTGGCCGTGACATAGAGCCGCGCATTGCCCGGCCGCGCCTCCGCGCCGCCCTCGAGCATCGAGCGCAGATAGCGCGGCGCGGGACTGGCCTCCTCGAACCCCAGATCGTCGATGAACAGGATGAAGGCGCGCGGCACGCCGGCGATCCGGTCGAACAGCCGGGGCAGGCTCTCCAGCCGGTCGCCCGCGACCTCGACCAGCGCGATCGGCGCACCCTCCCCCTGGAGCGCGCCGACCACCGACTTGACCAGCGCCGACTTGCCCGCGCCGCGCGACCCCCACAGCAACACGTCGTGCGCGGCATGGCCATGCGCCAGCCGCCGGCTATTCTCCAGAAGGTCGGCTTTCTGCGCGTCGATGCCGGACAGCAGCGCGAGGGCGAGCGGCGCGAACGCCCGCGCGGCGGTCAGCGCATCGGCGCGCCACACATAAGCAGGATGGGTCGCCGGATCGGCGGCCGCGGGCGGCGGCGGGGCGAGGCGATCGAGCGCGGCGGCGATGCGCGCCATGCTGTCGGCGAATGCGGAAAGGTCGGCCATGCGCCAGCCTCTGCACCATCTCCGCCATGGCAGGCCAGCGCTTTCGGGCGTGCGTTCAGTGCCTAGTGAGTAGCGCCGCCGCCTGCGCTCGATCGGCGAAGTCCGGCCGCGCCAGCGCGGCGCGCGCCTCCGCCCGTGCCGCGTCCCGCCGTCCCAGCGCGACGTAAAGCTGCGCCAGATGCCAGCGCACGGCGGGGTTGGCCGGTGCCTGCGCGGCGGCCTGCTCGATCAGCGCCACCGCCCGCGCCCGGTTGTTCGCGACCCTGAACAGCAGCCAGCCATAGGTGTCGGCCGCTGCCGGGTTCGCCGGCAGCAGCGCGCGTGCCGCCGCCGCTAGCGGCAGCGCCTGCTCGCCCCGCCCGGTCTGGAAATAGGCCCAGGCCAGCGTGTGGAGGATCGCGGCATCGCGGTCGCCGAGGCGCCGGTGCAACGGATCGAGGATCGCCACCGCCGGCCGCCATTGCCCGCTCGCCATCGCAAGATCGACCGCGAGCAACTGGCTGGCCACGCTCATCGGGTTCTGCGCGAGGAACAGCGACAGCACCTGATACGCCGCCGCGCCCTGACCGGATCGGCGCAGCACGTCGATCATCCGCACGGCGACGGGCTCGGTGAAGGCGATGTTGGCGGCGGCGCGATAGGCCGCGATCGCCTGATCGTAGCGGTCCTGCGCGAACTGGCCATCGCCGATCAGGATCAGCGCGTCGGCATCGTTGGGATCGGCGCGCAGCACGGCCGACGCCTGATCGAGCGCGTCGCCCGCCTGCCCGGCGCGCAGCAGTGCGCGGGCGAGCGCGATGCGGCCGTCGCGGTTGGCGGGCTCCGCCGCGACGCCCTGGCGAAGATCGGCCAGAGCGCGCGCGGCGGCCGGGGTGAGGAGGATCGGGCCCGGCATCGCTGCCCGGTCGAGATAGGCGGTGGCGGCAGCGCGGTCGCCCTTGCGCTCCAGCGCCCGCCCGACCAGCGTCAGCACATAGCTGTCGGCCTGCGGACGATCCGCCAGCGGCCGCAGCGTGGCGAGCACCGCGGACAGGTCGCCCGCGCGCCAATGCGCGAGCCCGAGCAGCCGCTGCGCCTTCAGATTGTCCGGCTGCATCGCCACCAGCCGCGCCAGCCGCTCGATCGCCTGCTGGAAATTGCCCGAGCGAACATCGAGCAGGGCGGACAGCAGCAGCACCCCCGGCACATCGTCCATCGCGCCGCCGGTGCGCCGGATCAGCGAGCGGGCGAGGGTGAAATTGCGCGCCCGCGCGGCCAATACCGCCTGCAGGTAGAAGGGCACCGGGTTGGCCCCGTCCAGCGCGATCGCCGCGCGGGTCGTTGCCAGCATCTCTCGGGACCGGCCGAGATCGCCCAGCGTCGCCGCCCGCTCCTGCAACGCCGGCACGTTCTGCGGATCGACCGCGAGCGCACGATCGAACCAGGTCAGCCCGGCGAGCAGCCCATATTGGGTACGGGCGAGCGCGCCCTTGAGGATCAGCGCCTCGACGTTGCGGCGATCGAGGCCGACCGCGCGGTCGGCGGCCAGCAGCGCGGCTGCGGCGTGCCCGCGCGTCGCCTCGAACCGGCCGAAGTCGACCCATATCTCGGGGTTGTCGGGCGAAAGCCGGGTTGCCCTAGCAAACTCGGTCGCCGCGCCTTGCAGGTCGCCGAGTTGGACCAGCGCCCGGCCACGCATCCGCGCCGCGAGCCCGGCGAAGCGCGGGACGATGTCGGGGGCGCTCGCCTCGGCCAGCGCGCGCTGCGATGCGCCCTGCAACCACAATGCGTGGGCCATCAGATGTCGCGTCCCGCCGATCGCGACCCCCGTCGCGAGGGCACGCGCTATCTCCGATTCCGCGGCCACCCCCTGCCCGAGCTGCAGATAGACCAGCCCCTGCATCAGGTGCGCCGCGCCGTTGGCAGGATCCGCCTTGATCGCGTTGAGCAGTTCGACCCGGGCCATGCGCGGCCGCCCCTGTCGCAGCGCCGCCGTCGCGCGGGCATAATGGTCGAGCGATTTCGGGCGATCGACCGCAGCGGCGGGCGCACCGAGGCCGACCAGCATCGCGGCGATGATTACACGGATCCGGCGCACCATGGCTCCGCTACCTAGCCGATCGGCCGCAGACAATCCCGTGCGCTGCGGCGGCACCGATCCGTCTTTCCAAACCGTGCCCAGGCTGTAAGCTCGGCCGGATGAACGGGGGGGTGCGGACGATGCAGATTGCCGCTTATGCGTTGCTGATGCTGGCCGGGTCGGACGTGCTGCCGACGGCGGCGCTGCGGATCGCCCGGCAGGCGGACTGCGTCGCAATGCCGCAGTTGATGTCAGCGTGGCGCCTGCCCGATCGCGCGGTCGGCTCGGCGATCCGCCCGCAGGCCCTGCGGCGCAAGCCCGGCCGCTGCCTTCGCCTTTCCTTGCGATGAGGGCGCGACTCCTCCTCCCGGCTCTGTCGCTTCTGGCCGCCGCCGCGCCTGCCGCCGCCGATCCGCTGGCCGATGCGGTGCGCGCCGACATGCCCGCGCTGCTCGCCACCTACCGTGAATTCCACGCCAACCCCGAACTGAGCAACGAGGAGGTGAAATCCGCCGCCAAGCTCGCCGCCGAGGCGCGCAAGGCCGGCTTCACCGTCACCACCGGGGTGGGTGGCACCGGCGTCGTCGCGGTGCTCCGGAATGGGCCCGGCCCGGTCGTGCTGCTCCGCGCCGACATGGACGCGCTGCCGGTGGCGGAACAGACCGGGTTGCCCTTCGCCAGCAAGGTCGTCGCCAAGACGCGCGAGGGCATGACGACATCGGTGATGCACGCCTGCGGCCACGATACCCATATGACCGCATGGATCGGCACCGCCCGGCGGCTCGCGGCGATGAAGGATCGCTGGTCGGGCACGCTGGTGATGATCGGCCAGCCGGCGGAGGAAATCGGCGCGGGTGCCCGCGCGATGCTCGCCGACGGGCTCTATACCCGCTTTCCCAAACCGCAATATGCCGTCGCCTTCCACGATTCGGCGCAGCTGCCGGCCGGCGTGATCGGGATCGTCGAGGGCTATGCGATGGCCAATGTGGATTCGGTGGACATCACCGTCCGCGGCGTCGGCGGGCACGGCGCCTATCCGCAGCTCGCCCGGGATCCGATCGTCCTTGCCGCGCGGATCGTCACCGCGCTGCAAACGCTCGTGTCGCGGGAGATCGACCCGCTCGAGTCCGCGGTGGTGACGGTCGGCAGCTTCACCGCCGGCACCAAGCACAATATCATCCCCGACGAAGCCCGGCTCCAGCTGACTGTGCGCAGCTATACGCCCGCGGTGCGCAAGACCCTGCTCGACGGCATCGCCCGCATCGCGCGGGGCGAGGCAATCGCCGCGGGGATGCCGGAGGATCGCATGCCGATCGTCAAGGCGCTCGACCAATTCACGCCCTCCACCCTCAACACCCAGCCGGTCACCGGCACCCTCGGCGCCGCCTTTGCCGCGCGCTTCGGCAAGGATCGCATCCACGCCGTGCGGGCGCAGATGGGGGGCGAGGATTTCAGCCGCTCTCATCTCGCCGACCCGTCAATCCAGAGCATGCTGTTCTGGGTCGGCGGCGTGCCCCAGGCCAAATGGGACGCGGCCAAGGGCGACCTGACCAAGCTGCCCTCGATCCACAGCCCGTTCTGGGCGCCCGATCCCGATCCGACGATCTCGACCGCAATCGAGGCGATGACGACGGCCGCGCTCACCCTGATGCCCAAGGGTTAGCGCCACCGCTCAGGCCGTCATGTCGTGCTGCTTCAACAGGTCGTACAAAGTCGGCCGGCTGATCCCGAGCAGCTTGGCCGCGCCCGATATGTTGCCATCGGTGCGCGCCAGCGCGTGGCGGATGGCGCTACGGTCCGCCTGCTCGCGCGCCGCACGCAGGTTGAGGAGCTCGCCCGGATTCTCGCCCGCGCCGAGGTCCAGGTCGGCCGCGGAGATCAGCTTGCCGTCGGCCATGATCACCGCGCGCTTCATCCGGTTCTCCAACTCGCGGACGTTGCCGGGCCAGCCCCATGCGTCGATCGCCGCCAGCGCATCGGGCGCGAGGCCCTTGACCTGCGGG
>JAQGKS010000073.1 GCA_028289965.1 Sphingomonas bacterium | reverse complement strand
CCCACCGCCGCGGCGCGGCAGCGATCCTGCCGGGCCGCCGCGGGGCGGACGCCCGGGGCGCAAGCCCGGCCCGCGCTGAGCGGGCGGATCAGCGGCGATAAGCGGGCAGCGCGAGGCCCCGGGCGATCGCCATGGCGCGCAGCGCAAACCCGGCCGTCACCGCGATCAAGGCCGGCCACGGCGCCGCGATCCCGGCCAGGCTCAAGACGACATATGATCCCGCCGACAATGCCGCGGCCGTGATGTAAAGCTCCGGTCGCAGGATGATCGATGGAACCCCGGCGACGACGTCGCGGATGACACCGCCGAAGCAGGCGCTCATCGTGCCGATCAAAGCTGCCGGCAGTGGCGGCACCCCGACGCTGATCGCCTTGCCCGCGCCATAGACCGCATAAGCGGCAAGCCCCGCGGCATCGAACCAGTCGAGCGCCCGATCGGACCACCAGGCGCGCGGCGTGAGCCACACGGCGGCGGCGACGATCAGGCAGACGGCGGCCGGGGCCGTGCTGTGGACCCAGAATATCGGCGCGCCGATCAACAGGTCGCGCATCGTCCCGCCGCCGGTGCCGGTCACCAAAGCAAAGAAGCAGAAGGTGATGATGGTCTGTCGCGCGCGCGCGGCGGCGAGCGCACCCGAGGCGGCGAACACGGCGAGGCCGGCCATGTCGAACCACGACAGGAACGGCGTGATCGCGGAGAAGACGGGGGGCTGCATCGCCGCCTACTTATCGCTTTGGCGGTGACCGGCAAGCCGGGGCCGGGGCGGCGGCCATTGCCGCAGCCTCGCCGCTTTGGTTGGCGCAGGTGGCACCGGTAGCGCCGTCGCGGTTAGATTAGGTCCGCTTTGGTGTTTCCTACGCGCAGTCAAGACGGGCGCAGGAATGCGAGAGGTTGGCACAGTAGCGGCCAGCAATTGTGTTTGGCCAAGGATTAGAGGGCCGCGGTACGGTCATGTTGTGCGCCAATCATGCGGGGCGCCGGGCCAGACGCATCCGAGTTCGATTAGGTTCCCTCCTCGGTCCACTCGCTCTGCGGGATTAGGGTCGACTATATCACGAACGCCCGCATTGCGCGGGTGACGGGAACATGAAAATCGACATGGCCACCATCGACGCCGAAAACGGAGTTCGATCCGCGAGTGCCGTGTTCGAGCCCGGCACATCCTGGCGAGACCTGCTCCCCGATCCGGCAGTGCTGTGGATGATCTTTCGCCACAATCTGTGGAGCTTCCTGGCCGCCTTCGCGCTGATCGTTGCGGCAGTCGGCGCCTGGGTCGCCGTCCAGGAGCCGAGCTATTCCGCCAGCGCCGGGCTGCTGGTCCAGCCCAAGGCCGAAAGCGTCGTCGCGATCCAGGCCGTATCGCCGGACATGCCGGTGACGACGGACGTGGTGGATACGGCGGTCCGCCTGATGCAGTCGCAGACGCTGGCGCAGCGGGTGGCGACGATCTTCGCGCGTCTTCATCCCGAACGCGCGCCGAGCGATCATGCCGGGCTCGCCGCGATGGGGCAGAGACTGGCGCGCGCGGTGAACATCTACCGGGTCGGATCGACCTTCGTGATCGAGGTCGATGCCAAGTCGCCGGTGCCGGCCGAGGCCGCCGAGATCGCCAACCTGTTCGTCACGCAATTCACCACCATGGACCGCGAGGCCAAATCCTCGGCGAACAGCAATGCCGATGCGTGGCTGCGCAGCCGCACCGCGCAGCTCGAAAAGGATGCGACCGCCGCCGATGCCGCGTTGCAGCGCTACAAGATCACGCATGGCTTGATGAGCGCAAACGGGGCGACGATGGCCGAGCAGGAGCTGTCTTCGCTCAACCAGCAGATCGCCGCTTCCCAGGCCGAGCTCGCTGAAAAGCAGGGTCGGCTCAACGCCGCGCGCAGCCAGTTGCGCCAGGGCGGCGGCGGCGCGGATGTCGGGGCGGCGCTGGGTTCGGGAACGATCGGCACGCTGCGATCGCGCGAGGCGGAGGCAAGCGCCCAGGTCGCCCAGCTCGAGGCGCGCTATGGCCCGCTCTATCCGGAACTGCGCAAGGGACAGAGCGAGCTGGCCGATATCCGCTCGCAAATCCAGCAGGAGATCGACCGCATCCTGTCCAACCTCGATGCCGAGGTTCAGGTCGCGGCGTCCCGTCTTGGTTCGCTCCGGGCGAGCAAGGCCCAGTCGACCGGCACGCTCGCCTCCAACAATGCCGCGTCGGTCGGGCTGACCGAACTGCAACGCCGGTCGGACGCGGCCAAGGCGATCTACGAAACCTTTCTCAACCGGTCGCGCGAAACCAGCGCGCAGCAGGGGCTGCAACGGGCCGATTTTCGCGTCGCGCAGCTGGCCGAAATCCCGACATTGCCTTCGTCGCCGAACCTGCCGCTCGCTTTGGTTCTGGCGCTGGTCGGCGGACTGGTCGGCGGGATCGTCGCGGTTGCGGCCGCCGAATATTTCCAGCGCGGGATCGGGACCAAGGCCGAGGTCGAGCGCCGCTTGCGCGTGCGCTATGCCGGCGCGGTGCCGTCGCTCCAGTCGACGCTCGGCAAGATCCGCCAGACCGAGCCGCCGCACGAATATATCGTCGCGCACCCCTTCTCCGCTTACGCCGAGTCGTTCCGATCGCTGCGGACCTTCCTGATCCTGGGCGGCGGCGCGGTGAAGGGCCCGCGCGCCGTGGCGATCGTCTCGCCCTTGCCGCAGGAGGGCAAGACGACGACGGCGGTCTGCATCGCCCGCACCTCGGCGATGGCGGGGACGGCGACGGTGCTGGTCGACTGCGATCTGCGGCGACGGGGATCGAGCGCGCTGCTCAACGTCCGGTCGAACGGGCTATACGAATATGCCGCCGGGACGATGTCGCTGGATGCCGCGTTGGAACTGGACGAGGCAACCGGACTGTACGTGCTGGGCACGGCCGAGTCGCAGCCGAATGCGCTCGACCCGCTGGGCTCGGAAAGCCTGGCCCGGATGATTAGCGAGCTGCGCCAACGCTTTCAGGTCATTATCTTCGATACCGCGCCGATCTTGGGCGTCGCCGACAGCCGCTCGGTCGCAGCGGCGGTGGACCGGGTGCTCGTCATCACCCGCTGGCGGCACACCTCGTTCCGGGCGGTAGAGGCAGCGATCGACATCCTGCTCGACGTCGGCGCACGGATCAGCGGGCTGGCGCTCACCCAGGTCGATATCACCCGCTACGCCAGCACCGGCCACAATGATGCGAGCGGTTATCAGAAGAAATTCCAGGGATATTACGTCAATTGACCCGCATCCCTAAATCGCGACGGAAGGTCCAGGTGCGCCGATCCGCCGCGCTGGTCGCCATGCTCGGCCTGGCAACGAGCGGCGGCGTCGCCCACGCGCAGAATGCCGGGCGCGGCGCCACCGTCGAGGAACGCGAGCGGCGGAACCTGGGGAATGTAGGCGCCCGGATCGGTTCGTTCGTGCTCGAACCGACTGTCTCGATCGACGCGCGCTACGACGACAATATCTATGCGACGGCGTCGGATCGGCGCGGCGACGTCTATCTGGCGCTCCGGCCGGAGGTGCATCTGCGCTCCGATTTCGTCCGCCACGCGCTCGACGCACGGGCTTATTATCAACGCACGCTCCACGCCAAATATGAGGGCGAGGATGTCGCCCAATATGGGGCAAGCGTCGACGGGCGTTACGATCTCGCCGCTTACACCCGGCTGAGCGGCCGGATCGCGATCGACCACGCCGCCGAGAGCCGGGGCAATCTCGGCACGTTCCGCGAAACCTCGTCGCCCGCGGAATATGACCGGATCGAGGGCCAGGGTACCGTGGCGCAGGAGTTCGGCCCGCTCGCGGTCGCCGCCACCGGCCGCCTGCGCAGCCTAACCTATTCCGACGCGCTGCTCGGCGGCGTCACGATCGATCAGACCTATCGCGATCAGAAGATCAGCGATGCGACGATCGAGGCGAGCTACGCCGTCCATGAGCTCACCCGCTTCCTGATCGCCGGCACCGTCGAGCGCAGACGCTTCGTGCTCCGCCCCGGCGACCCGGGCTTCGATCCGGTCACCTCGATCGATCGCAGCGCCAACGGCTACCGGATCGAGGCCGGGGTGCAGCGGGAGGTCACCTCGCTGATCACCGGCACGGTCCGCATCGGCTATCTGAGCTACGATTATCCCGATCCGAAGTTGCGCGACGTCAGCGGCTTTTCCTACCTCGCCGATCTGCGCTGGAACGTGACCGGGCTGACTACGGTGACGGCGTCCGCCTCCCGCCGGCTGGATGAAACTACCTCGCCGGTCACCGCCGGAAACCTGCGGGATGAATTTGCTTTGGGGGTCGATCATGAGCTGCTGCGCACGCTGCTGCTCAGCGCGGATATACGCTACGCCGCCGTCAAGCCCTCGGCCGTCCTGGCGGACAGCAGGGAGTTCGAAGCCGCGGTTGGCGCGCGTTACTATATCGGTCGCCACGTGCGCGCGCAGGCCGAGCTTCGTCACAGCCAGAGAAGCTCCGTGGACCGCAGCATTGCCTTCAAGTCAAACAGCTTCCTGGTCGGGGTTCGCTTCACGCTATAGCTGGACTCGTGTCAGCTAATCCAAGCGGATGCGGGCGGCAGGTTGAACGGGAAAAGGCGAATTGCCGGTCGCGCCCGCCGCCGTCGATCGGTGACGAGGCAAGTCGGGCGAGCGGAACGGTCAGAGCGCGCTACCTGCTTGCGGATCTACGCATATCCCCGAACCGAGCGCACGACTTTCGCATCAGTAGCAGCAAATGTGGCTAGTGCACGGCTGAGCCATGCCATTCCGGCCCGGGCAAGCCTGCCGCCGCCATGTGCGCCTTCAGCCTGTTGGCAGGCCGGCCGGTCGAGACGCATCGAGCCCGTCTCGCTGGCGCGACCTATCTGGCTGGCGAGGGTCGGCATCGGTCCCGCGCCAGCTTCTCGCTGCATCGGGCGACCTCGTCCGCCCCTGCGCCCGCGTTGCCCATCCCAGCGCAGCAAAGAGCAGCAGCGTGCTCTGATGGAAGATGTTCGTACCGAAGCTTTCGAACGGTGCGCGCGACGCATAGGCCAGGACGATGGCGCAGAAGAAGATGCCGCTGATGCCTGGGTGCCGCATCGTCTTGAGCAGCAGGATCGCGCAATAGGAAAGGAATACGATCGCGAACAGCGCGAGGCCGACATAACCAAGATGGACGACCAGATCGTAGGACGAGTTGTGGAAGTTGAACCCGCGCCGCGACAGGACGCCGATCTTGCGCCAGATCGCCTCGGCCTCCAGGCTTCCCGGGTTCCAGAACGCTGAATAGCCAAGCCCGAACCACGGCCGCTGGCTGATCAACACGTCCGCCCGGCTCCAGATATAGGTGCGCCCGGTGAGCGTCGTATCCTTGCCCGACATGCTGAGCAGATCGTCGAAAATGGCGTGCGACCAGACCGGCAGCGTGATCACCGCCAGCGCGCCGATCCCAAGCGCCACGAGCAGGATCGTCGACCGCCCCGCGATCGGCAGCCCGCGCGAGAGCGTCCAGAGCAGGATCACCAGGGTGCCGAGCGCTGCCGCGAGGATCGCGCCGGTGGAATGGGCGGCGACCAGGATGCGGGCATCGAGCAGGATCAGCAGCAGCGCCGCGGCGATGACCAGCATTCGTCGCTGTGCCACCGCATGGAACAGCATCGCCACGCCGACCACCACGCCGACGGCAGCCGCTTCTCCGGCGGCGTTCTTGCTTCCCGCCAGCCCGATGAAGCTGGTGCTCGCGCGCAAATCTCCGGTCGACAGGCCGAGCAGGAAATTGGCGACGGCCCACAACAGAAAAGCGGCGAAGATGCCTTTCAGGGCCGTGTGCGGTGTCGTCGCGGCGCCGACCAGCAGCGCGGCGACGACGGTGAGGAAGAATTCGGATCCGAAGTAGAGCGTCGCGCCCGGCGCGATCGACCACAGGGTCGAGAGCAACGCATAGGCCGGCAGCGCGAGGATCGGGCTGCACCGCCAGAGCAAGGGAATGGCCCGTTGCGGCCGCGCGGCGACGAAGCCGGCAACGAGCAAGGCGTAGAGGATGACCAATCCACTCAGCTGCAATGTGAACAACGTCGCGGAGAATAGCAGGAACACGAACAGGAAATCGGGATCGAATGCCGGTGTCGTATCGTGAAACCTGGCGGTGCGATCTGGAACCATGGTCGCGTCGCCGCTGGTCCGGCCAGGGGGAACCGCGCGGCGGGGCAGGCGCGCCCGGTCAGAAATAGCGTTCACCCACGCGGATCGTGTCGCCGGGATAGACCCAGACCTGCTTGCCCTTCTTGAGCGACAGGACCTCCTCCGCCGGCTGGTTCGCGCGGCGGATGAACACCCGGCTGGTCCGCGCGCGATAGGTATAGCCGCCCGCCGTGGCGACCGCCTGCGCCACCGACAGGCCGTCGGCATAGGGATATTGCCCGGGCCGGTTGACCTCCCCCAGGATATAGAAGGGACGGAAGCTGAGCATGTCGACGCTCACCCGCGGATCGAGGATATAGCCCTGCGCGAAGCCATGGGCGATCGCCGCCTGCAGTTCGGCCACGGTCTTCCCCCGGGCCGCGACGCCGCCAATCAAGGGCACTGCGAGCAACCCATCGGGCCCGATCGTATATTCGCCGTTGAGCGACGGTTCGCCGAACACGGTCAGGCGGATCTTGTCGCCCGGCCCCAGAGTATAGCCGCTTGGTGCCAGATTGGCGTTCGAAGCGGGCGGCGCAGCGACGGGGTCAGCCGCAACGCCCGCGCCTGGGCTGGCAGCGCCGGCCAGTGCGAGGACGGCGACGATGATGGACGCAATCTGGTTCATCGGCCGCTTCTTCCGCAAATCGTGTTACGCGGTTTAACTCTAAGGCTGCGGGACAAGGATAGAAGCCGCGGCTGCGCCGACCCGGACTAACTGCGCGCATTGCGACGCCCAGTTCGCTCGGAAATGGACAGAGCGCGGCAGCCCGTGGCGCCGTGGCCGGGACGCAGGAAGATGCGGCGCACAATCATCTGGGGCGAAAGCGTCAGATCGGGGCGATTTTCTCCGCCGCCTCCATCCGATCGGCGCATGGTCGACAGGTCCGACGATGATCGGACGTCGAACGGCGGAGGACCGCGTGATCGCTTGTTCCAGCGTCGCCCGACCGGTCGCGATCGCCACGGGATCGTTGCTGGCGATGGCGGTGGCGATGACTGCGCTATGTGCCGGCGCCACCAACCCCCCGGCGTCCGGCCCGCCCGCGGGACATGATCTGGTCCTGTCTTTTGCCGATGAATTCGATGGCCGTGGCCTCGACAGGGCAC
>JAQGKS010000062.1 GCA_028289965.1 Sphingomonas bacterium | reverse complement strand
GCGGACGGCGTCCATCTCGGCCAGGACGATCCCGATCCGCGCGACGCGCGCAAGCTGCTCGGCCCCACCGCCCAGATCGGCGTCACCTGCCACGATAGCCGGCACCTCGCGATGGAAGCCGGCGAGGCGGGGGTGGACTATGTCGCGTTCGGCGCCTTCTACCCGACCACGACCAAGGAAGTGCGCCACCAGGCCGATCCCGCGTTGCTCGGCTGGTGGACGACGGTGTTCGAGCTGCCGTGCGTCGCGATCGGCGGGATCACCGCGGACAATGCCAAGCCGCTGATCGATGCCGGCGCCGATTTCATCGCGGTATGCAGCGCGGTGTGGGGCCATCCCGATGGTCCGGCGGCGGGCGTGGCCGCTTTCGGAGCGTTGCTCGGCCGCTGACGGAAAGAAAAGCGGCTCGCTTCGTTCAAGCGTTACGGACCCGTAAGTAGGAGCGTGCGCGTGAACAAGCAGCTGGTAGCCAAGCTTTGTGTTGGGATCGCCGCGATCGGCGGCGCGGCGGGGGCGATCAGCGCCCAGGCGCCATCGGCGGCACCCGCAAAGGCGGCCGAGCCGGCGCTCGACATGACGATCCTCCATGTCCAGGTGCTGCTCGACCGGCTCGGTTTCGGCCCCGGCGTAATCGACGGCAAGGAAGGCATGTCGCTGACCCAGGCCCTGACCGGTTTCCAGAAGGCGCGCGGGCTGAAGCCGACCGGCAAGATCGATCAGCCGACGCTGCGCGTGCTGCACGCCTATCGCGCGATCCGGCCGGTTGCCCAGATCAAGCTGACAGCCGCCGACCTCGCCGGGCAATATGTCGGCGCCTTGCCCAAGGATCCCGCGCTTCAGGCGAAGCTGCCGACGCTCGGCTACGCCAACGTGATGGAGAAATTGGCCGAACAATATCACACGACCACGGCGACGCTGATCGCGCTCAACAGCCCGCAGACCAGGCTCGTCCCCGGATCGACGGTGCGCTTCCCCAATCTGCTGCCCGCATCGCGCGACTATCCGGCCGACATGAAGCCGGAATGGCGCGCCACGCTGGCCGCGCTGAACGTCGATGCGCGCCAGCCCAAGGGCGATCACATCGTCGTCGACAAATCGGACGGCGTGCTCAAGGTGATGGACGCGAACGACAAGGTGATCGCGCAATTCCCGGCGACGATGGGCAGCGAGCATGATCCGCTGCCGATCGGCACGTGGAAGGTGCAGGGCATCTCCTACAACCCGCCCTTCCATTATAATCCCAAGCTGTTCTGGGATGTCAGCGATTCCAAGAAGGCGCAGCTGCTGCCGCCGGGGCCAAACGGCCCGGTGGGCGTGATCTGGCTCGACCTCAACAAGCCGCATTACGGCATCCACGGCACGCCGCATCCCGAAACGATCGGCCGGGCGGAAAGCCATGGCTGCATCCGCCTGACCAACTGGGATGCCGCGAGACTGTCGCTGATGATCAAGGCAGGGACCAAGGCGGTATTCCAGTCGTGATCGGCACGACCGGAGTGGGGCAGCCGCGGTGAACCGCTTCGGCAAGCTGATCGCAATATTGCTGCTGCTCGCCGGGGTCGGCCTGGCGCTGGTGATCCGGTTCCAGCCGGGCCCGGTCCGCCCAGCGGCGCGGGCTGCGCGCGGCCCGGCGGTGGCGGTAACACCGTCGGGGCTGGCGATCCCGGTCGCCAACGTCGCCTCGGCCGCGCTCTACGACAGCTTCGGGGACGCGCGCGGCGACGGCACGCGTGGCCACGGGGCGCTCGACATCATGGCCCCTACCGGAACGCCGGTGCTCGCCGCCACCGCCGGCCAGGTCGAGAAATTGTTCGAGAGCGAGCGCGGCGGGCACACCGTCTATGTCCGCTCGCCCGATCGCCGCTTCGTCTATTACTACGCCCATCTCGATAGCTATGCGCCCGACCTGCGCGAGGGGCAGATGGTCCGCCTGGGCGAGCAGATCGGCACCGTCGGGTCGACCGGGGATGCCGATCCATCGGGCCCCCATCTGCATTTCGAGATCAAGCGGATGGGGCCGGCCGATGCGTGGCATGGCGGCGCGGCGATCAATCCCTATCCGCTGCTTGCCGGAAATGCCGCCCGCGGCTAAAGCGCCGGCCGGCTCTTTTTACGATCGTGAGACTTGCATGAAGATCAGCGGCGTGGACATCCGTCCCGGCAACATCATCGAATATGAAGGCGGCATCTGGCGCGCGGTGAAGATCCAGCACACCCAGCCCGGCAAGGGCGGCGCCTACATGCAGGTCGAAATGAAGAACCTGATCGACGGGCGCAAGAACAACGTCCGCTTCCGATCGGCGGAAACGGTCGAGCGGGTGCGCCTCGACACCACCGATTTCCAGTTCCTGTTCAAGGACGGCGACGCGCTGACCTTCATGGACAAGCTGACCTACGAGCAGATAACGCTCGATGCCGGCATCCTCGGCGATGCCGCGGCCTTCCTGCAGGACGGCATGGACGTGGTGATGGAGCTTTATGACGAGCGGCCGATCTCGGTGCAGCTGCCCGATACGATCGAGGCGATGATCGTCGAGGCGGACGCCGTGGTGAAGGGGCAGACCGCCTCGTCCAGCTACAAGCCGGCGATTCTCGACAATGGCGTGCGCGTGATGGTGCCGCCGCATATCGGCGCCGGCACGCGGATCGTCGTCGACGTCTACAGCCAGGAATATGTTCGCCGCGCGGACTGATCCCGCTTCCCTCTCCCGTCGTCGGGGGAGGGCAGGGCAGGCGACCGAGCGTCGTCCGTCTGCCCGTTTGATGGCGCAAGCCACCCCCCGGCCCCTCCCGCCCGCGGGAGGGGGGAGTTAAGCATATGGTTGCCCATTCAGGCCTGATTACCGTGATGGAGCGCGCCGCGCGCAAGGCCGCACCGCGCCTGCGCCGCGACTTCAACGAAGTCGATGCGCTCCAGGTCTCGCGTAAAGGGCCGGCGGACTTCGTCTCGCAGGCCGATCACCGCGCCGAGCAGACCTTGTTCGAGGAACTGAAGAAGGCGCGGCCGGACTGGGGCTTCCTGATGGAGGAGCGCGGCGGGCTCGAGGGCGATCCGACCAAGCCGCGCTGGATCGTCGATCCGCTCGATGGAACCTCCAACTTCCTCCACGGCATTCCCCATTTCGCCATCTCGATCGCAGTCGAGGAGCCGCATCCTGCCGGCGGGCGGGGCGAGATCACCCAGGGGCTCGTCTATCAGCCGCTGACCGACGAGAGCTTCTGGGCCGAAAAGGGCCGCGGCGCCTGGCTCCAGGATCGCCGCCTGCGGGTGTCCGCGCGGCGCGACCTCTCCGATGCGCTGGTCGCGACCGGCATGCCGTTCAAGGGCCATGGCAATGCCGCGCAGTGGCGCGCCATCTATGATGCGGTCGGGCCGGAGGTGGCCGGCATTCGCCGCTTCGGTTCCGCCGCGCTCGATCTCGCCTGGGTCGCGGCCGGCCGCTTCGATGCGTTCTGGGAAAGTGATCTGAAACCGTGGGATGTCGCCGCCGGCGTGCTGCTGATCCGGGAAGCGGGCGGCTATGTCTCCGACTTCCGCGGCGGCGACCGGGCGATGGAACGCAATGAATTCCTCGCCTCCAACGACGGGCTGCACAGCAAGCTGCACAAGCTGGTGGGCGGCGCGTTGCGGGTGCCGCGCGGCTGACTTCGAGGCGCGATCGGGGGATCGTTCCCCCGGTCGGAACAAAGCGGGGCTGCTGCGAGTCATTCTCAGCGCGCAAGCCTTGCTTCGCACATACGGCGAGCCTAGAAACCGCCCGCGCGAGGCGGGTTTCCGGCTCGATTTGCGGAGAAAATCATGGCGACTGTCGCCGCGGGCTATCTTCCAATCCTGCTGTTCCTGGGCGTGGCGCTGCTGCTGTCCGGCGCATTCGTCGTGCTGCCGATGATCGCCGCCAAGTTCACCGGCGCCTCCAACCCCTATGCCGACAAGCTTTCGGAATATGAGTGCGGGTTTCCGGCCTTCGAGGATAGTCGCGCGCAATTCGACGTGCGCTTCTATCTCGTCGCCATCCTGTTCATCATCTTCGATCTCGAGGCGGCGTTCCTGTTCCCCTGGGCGGTGGCGCTCGGCGGGATCGGCTTTGCCGGCTGGGCCGCGATGATGATCTTCCTCGCCGAACTGGCGATCGGCTACGTCTATGCATGGAAGAAGGGAGCTCTCGAATGGGAGTAGAGCTGACCGCGCAGCATTCGCCGCTGCTGCTGCCGCCCGAGGGCGCGCAACCCGATCCGGAATTCTTCAACGCGCTGTCCACCGAAGTGCAGGACAAGGGCTTCCTCGTCACCTCGACGGAAGACCTGTTCCAGTGGGCGCGCACGGGATCCTTGTGGTGGATGACCTTCGGCCTCGCCTGCTGCGCGGTCGAGATGATCCACGTCAACATGCCGCGCTACGATCTCGAGCGGTTCGGCGCGGCGCCGCGCGCCTCCCCGCGCCAGTCGGACGTGATGATCGTCGCCGGCACGCTGTGCAACAAGATGGCCCCCGCGCTGCGCCGCGTCTACGACCAGATGTCGGAGCCGCGCTACGTCATCTCGATGGGCTCGTGCGCCAATGGCGGCGGCTATTATCATTACAGCTATTCGGTGGTGCGCGGCTGCGATCGGATCGTGCCGGTCGACATCTACGTCCCCGGTTGTCCGCCGACGGCCGAGGCGCTGTTGTACGGCATCATGCAGCTCCAGCGGAAAATCCGCCGCTCGGGCACGATCGAGCGATAGGCGCGGCATGACGGCTCCCTTTCCCAAATACAGCTCCAACGAGGGCGTGATCGACGCGGCGCGCGCCGCGCTCGGCGATCTGCTGATCGACGCGGTCGAGGCGGTGTCCGAGGTTCGTCTCGACGTGCGCCGCGAAGGGCTGGCCGAGGCGCTGCGCGTGCTGCGCGACGACCTCGCTTATCAGCAGCTGATGGAGATTGCCGGCGTCGACTATCCGGATCGCGCCGAGCGGTTCGAGGTCGTCTACTGCCTGCTGTCGCTGACCAGGAACCACCGCATCCGCGTCCATGTCGTGACCGACGAGACCAAGCCGGTGCCGAGCGTGACCGGGCTGTGGCCGGTCGCCGGCTGGCTCGAGCGCGAAGTGTTCGACATGTACGGCGTGCTGTTCGAGGGCAATTCGGATCTGCGCCGGATCCTGACTGACTATGGCTTTCGCGGCCATCCGCAGCGCAAGGACTTCCCGCTGACCGGCTATGTCGAGATGCGCTATTCCGAGGCGCACAAGCGGGTGATCTACGAGCCGGTCCGGCTGGCGCAGGATTTCCGCAACTTCGATTTCATGAGCCCCTGGGAAGGCGCCGAATATATCCTTCCCGGCGACGAGAAGGCGCCCGAGGCGCCCGGCGCGCCGACGCCGCTGAAGGCCGACGAGGTGAAGCGATGACCGATCTTCACGACATCCAGAATGTCGAACTGGAGCGGCTGAGCGCGGGCGTCACCTCCGCCGATCCGGCGCCGGGCGACGTCGAGATCCAGAATTACACGATCAACTTCGGCCCGCAGCATCCGGCCGCGCACGGCGTGCTGCGGCTGGTGCTGGAACTCGACGGCGAGATCGTCGAGCGGGTCGATCCGCATGTCGGCCTGCTCCACCGCGGCACCGAAAAGCTGATCGAGTATAAGACCTACCTGCAGGCGCTACCCTATTTCGACCGCCTGGATTATTGCTCGCCGCTGTGCATGGAGCATAGCTATGTGCTCGCGGTCGAAAAGCTGCTCGGGCTCGAAGTGCCGCTGCGCGCGCAATATCTGCGGGTGCTGTTCGCCGAGCTGACGCGCATCAAGAACCATATGCTCAACCTCGGCAGCCATGTAATGGATGTCGGCGCGATGACGCCGAACCTGTGGATGTTCGAGCTGCGCGAAGATTGCATGAATTTCTATGAGCGGGCGTCGGGTGCGCGGATGCACGCGGCCTGGTTCCGGCCCGGCGGCGTCCACCAGGACGTGCCGCTCAAGCTGCTGACCGACATTGCCGACTGGCTCGACAACCGCTTCGGCCTGTTCGAGGACGCGATCAGCCTGGTCGCCGACAACCGCATCTTCAAGCAGCGCAACGTCGACATCGCGGTCGTGTCCAAGGAGGATGCGATCCGCTGGGGCTTTTCGGGCCCGATGATCCGCGGATCGGGCATCCCGTGGGATCTGCGCCGTTCGCAGCCCTACGACGTCTATGATCGGATGGAGTTCGACATTCCCGTCGGCACCAACGGCGATTGCTACGATCGCTTCATGGTTCGCGTCGAGGAAGTGCGCCAGTCGATGCGGATCATGCGCCAGTGCCTGCGCGACATGCCGGAAGGTCCGGTGGCGAGCCTCGATCGCAAGGTCGTGCCGCCGAAGCGCGGCGAGATGAAGCAGTCGATGGAAGCGCTGATCCATCACTTCAAGCTCTACACCGAGGGCTTCCACGTCCCCGCCGGCGAGGTCTACGTCGCAACGGAGAGCCCGAAGGGGGAGTTCGGCGTCTATCTGGTGTCCGACGGCAGCAACAAGCCGTACCGCTGCAAGATCCGCCCGACCGCGTTCAGCCACCTGCAGGCGATGGATTTCATGATGAAGGGCCACATGCTGGCGGACACCACCGCCGTGCTCGGCGCGATGGATATCGTGTTCGGGGAGTGCGACCGGTGAGCGGAGAGGCCAATCTCGCGCTGATCGAGCGGCTGATGGAGCGGTACAATGCCGGCGATGCCGACGGCTATGCCGCTTTGTTCACCGAGGATGGCTGCGAAGCCGTCTATCGCGGCGACGTGCTACGCGCCGGGCGCGACGGCGTGCGCGCGGGCAACGCCAAGACCTTCGCCGACTTTCCGGACAACCGGGCCGAGGTGAAAACGCGCTATACGATGGGCGATTATGTCGTGCTGCACGAGGAAGTGTTTCGCGGCGGCGATGTCGCGCCGTTCGAGGTCGTCTCGATCTATTCGTTCCGCGACGGCCTGGTCGAGCGGGTGGAGTTCGTGCAGTAATGGCCGACGCAGCCCACATTCCCGACGAAGCCGAGACGCGCGCCCGCTGGGGGGCGTTCGCCTGGAC
>JAQGKS010000054.1 GCA_028289965.1 Sphingomonas bacterium | reverse complement strand
ATGCAGGTGAAGGTGCCGAGCGGGATGCTGGCGGTGACATCCTTGAGGTTGTTGGCGCGCGCACCCTTGACGGTGAGCTTGCGGCCATTGCCCTTGCGGCGCTTGGCCGGCAGGGGGACGGCGCGGCGGCCGGTGAGGTAATCGGCGGTCAGGCTGTCGGTGCAGCCCTCGATCTCCGCCAGCGTGCCCTGGGCGACGATCGCGCCGCCATGGACGCCGGCGCCGGGGCCCATATCGATGATATAGTCGGCGGTGCGGATCGCATCCTCGTCATGCTCGACGACGATCACCGTGTTGCCGAGATCGCGTAAGCGCTTGAGCGTGACGATCAGCCGGTCATTGTCGCGCTGGTGCAGCCCGATCGAGGGTTCGTCGAGCACGTAGAGCACGCCCGACAGCCCCGAGCCGATCTGGCTGGCGAGGCGGATGCGCTGGCTCTCGCCGCCGGACAGCGTGCCCGAGGTGCGATCGAGGTTGAGATAATCGAGCCCGACATTGTCGAGGAAGCCGAGCCGCTCGACGATTTCCTTGAGGATCGGGGTGGCGATCTGGCGCTGCTGATCGCCGAGATGATCGGGCATGCCGCGGAAGAAAGCGAGCGCGGGGCCGACCGGGCGGCGGGTGGACATCGAAATATCCTCGCCGGCGATCTTCACCGCCAGCGCCTCGGGCTTGAGCCGCGCGCCGCCGCACACCTCGCACGGGGCGGAGGACTGATATTTGGATAGCTCCTCGCGCATCCACGCGCTTTCGGTGGAGGCCATGCGGCGATCGAGGTTGCCGATCACCCCCTCGAACGGCTTGGACACCTCATAGCTCTTGCGGCCATCGATGAAGCGCAGGACGATCGGCTTGCCCCTGGTGCCGTGGAGGATCGTGCCGGTCTGTTCGGGCGTGAGATCGCGCCACGGCGTGTCGAGGCTGAAATCGAACGCGCGGGCGATGCTGGCCAGCACCTGCATGTAATAAGGCGATGGCGGCTGCGACTTGGCCCACGGCACGACCGCGCCCTTGGCGATCGACAGATGTTCGTTGGGGACGACGAGCTGCGGATCGAAATAGAGCTTTTCGCCGAGGCCGTCGCACGCCGGGCAGGCGCCCTGGGGAGCGTTGAACGAGAATAAACGCGGCTCGATCTCGGCGATGGTGAAGCCCGACACGGGGCAGGCGAACTTCTCGGAAAAGACGATGCGGTTGGCGGGGACGCCGCCGACGCCGGCCGCGGCACTGCCCTTGGCGGCGCCCTTCTTGCTCGATCCGGCCTCGGGCGCATCGCCCTCGCGCCCCGGCACGACGCCTTCGGCCATGTCGACATAAGCCAGCCCCTCGGCCAGCTTGAGCCCGGTCTCGAAGCTTTCGGCGAGCCGCGTCTCGATCCCTTCGCGCACGACCAGGCGATCGACCACCACCTCGATGTCGTGCTTATATTTCTTGTCGAGCGCGGGCGCGTCCTCGATGTCGTGGAACTCGCCGTCGATGCGGACGCGGGTGAAGCCGGCGCGCTGCCATTCGCCCAGCTCCTTCTTATATTCGCCCTTGCGGCCGCGCACGACCGGAGCGAGCAGGTAGAAGCGCGTCCCCTCGGGCAGGGTCATCACCCGATCGACCATCTGGCTGACAGTCTGCGCCGAGATCGGCAGCCCGGTGGCGGGCGAATAGGGCACGCCGACCCGCGCCCACAGCAGGCGCATATAATCGTAAATCTCGGTGACGGTGGCGACCGTCGAGCGCGGATTGCGGCTGGTCGTCTTCTGCTCGATCGAGATGGCGGGGGAGAGGCCCTCGATATGCTCGACATCGGGCTTCTGCATCAGCTCGAGGAACTGGCGGGCATACGCCGAGAGCGACTCGACGTAGCGGCGCTGCCCCTCGGCATAGATGGTGTCGAAGGCGAGGCTCGACTTGCCCGATCCCGACAGCCCGGTGATCACGACGAGCTTGTCGCGCGGGATATCGACGTTGATGCCCTTGAGGTTGTGCTCGCGCGCGCCGCGGACGGAAATATGGGTCAGCATGGGTGCGTCTGTTCCAGATATGTTCGGGCGGGGCAAGCCGGCTGCCGGCTATCCGTCGCGAGATGGGGCGCGATGCGGGTGGAACAAGGGCCGGGGCGGGGAGGACTCGTCTTCACCCAGGCGATCGCGCCGGATGCGGGGCAGGGCGCCGCCACTGCGCGATCCGCAATCGCCGCCGCCACCGGCTCTCGCTTAAGGAAAGCGGCCGGCGAATCGCCGATTTAGACCCGCGCCGGAAAATGCGGGGCGGACCGGCTGTTCGGGGCGGATCACAGCATTGGGGGAATGAATGCGGCTCGAGATCGAGGCGGTGCTGGACTATGCGATGGCGCAGCCGGCGGACGTGTTGCTGGCGATCGAGGTCGCCGAAATGTTCGACCAGACGATCGTCGAGGATCTGCTGACCATCGGCGGGGTCGATTCGCTCCATCCGGTGCCGGGTGACGATGCGATCGGGCGGCGGACGTGGATGAACGCCGAGGGGCCTTTCCGCGCCGAATATCGCGCGACGGTGGAGATGGACCGGGTGATCGTGCCGCTCGCCGGGCTGGCCTGCGCGCCGCGCCGGGCGCTGCCGGCGGGCGTGATCCCCTATCTGTGGCCGAGCCGCTATTGCGAGGCCGACCGCTTCGAGGCGTTCGTCTGCCGCGAGTTCGGCGAGCTCGACGGGGGCGACAAGATCCTGGCGATGGCGGACTGGATCCACGACCATCTCGATTATTGCGCGGGCACCAGCGACGCGAGCACCACCGCCGCCGACACGTTCGTGCGCCGCCAGGGCGTGTGCCGCGATTTCGCCCATCTGCTGGCGACCTTTGCGCGGGCAGCGGGCATCCCGGCGCGGCTCGTCTCGGCCTATGCGTTCGATCTCCAGCCGCCCGATTTCCACGCGGTGATCGAGGTGTGGCTGGATGGCGGATGGCGGCTGGTCGATGCGACCAAGCTGGCGCCGCTGGAGGGGATCGTGCGGATCGCGGTGGGGCGCGATGCGACCGACATCTCGTTCATGACGGTGTTCGGCGCAGCCACGCTCAACCAGCAAAGCGTGAGCGTGACGCGGATCGACTGAGGCCGGTCCGCTTCGCTCCGCCCTGCTCGCCAGCGCGCCCTATCGGGTGTATCGAGGTCCGATCGAGGAGGAGAGCATGGTCACTCGCCTGATGATCGCCGCAGCCATTGCGGCCATACCCGCCGCCGCCTTGGCCCACCACGGCTGGAGCTCATACGACGCCGAACAGACGCTGACGGTCACCGCACCGCTCCGCGACGTGACCTGGGGGAACCCCCATGGCAGCGCCAAGATCGACTGGCAGAAGAAGAGCTGGGACGTGGTGCTCGCGCCGGTGTCGCGGATGGAGGCGCGCGGGCTGTCGCGCGAGATGCTCCCGGCCAACAGGGTGGTGACGCTGGTCGGCTATCCGCGCCGCGACGGCACGCCGGAAATGCGGATCGAGCGGATCACCGTCGGCGACAAGACGGTCGAGCTGCGCTGAGCCGGTTCGCGCGCCGGCGCGGGCATTGATGGAGGCTTTCGCCACCGCGATCGAGGCATCGGCGCTGGGCGGTTTCGCGCGCCAATCGGCCTGGGCCTATCCGTTCGCGAACCTGGTCCATCTGCTCGGCCTGGTGCTGTTGATCGGCGGGATCGGGATCGTCGATCTGCGGCTGGCCGGTGCGTTCCGCGCCTTGCCGCTGCGCGCCCTGTCGCGGGCGCTGACGCCGCTGGCGATCGCCGGGCTTGGCTGCATGGCGGTGAGCGGCCCAATGCTGTTCGCCGCCGATGCCGCCGCGCTGGTGCGATCGGATCGCTTTGCGTGGAAGCTCGGCTTGATCGTGATCGCGCTGGCCAATGCCGCGCTGTTCCGCCTGTTGTGGCGGGAAGGCGAGGAGGAACCGGCCTTGCCGCTGCGGATCATGGCCGTCACGTCGATCGGCCTGTGGCTGACAGTCGCAGCACTCGGGCGGCTGATCGCGTACGCCTGAGCGCCTGGGCCTGAGCGCCTGGGCCGGAGCGGCTCAGCGTTCGAGGGTGGCGACCAGATCGACGTCGGTGCCGCCGCTGCGGTGCGGGCGGAAGGTGACGAGGAAGGCGGCGCGCCCCTTGTCCCCGCCCAGCACATGTTCGCTGCCGGACAATTGATGCTGCGCCGAATAGCCGCCGCGCCGGGCGTGGGTGTAATAATAATCGACCAGCGTCTGGAGCGGCGCGCCGCTGGCGAAGCTGACGATGCGGACGCCGCAGCCGGGGGCGTCGTTGCCGGCCGCCTCGCTGACCTGGGCATCGGGATAGAGCGGCACGGCGGCGGGCAGGCGCTGCGCCCAGCCGGCGCTGAACTGGAGGTTGCGATAGCAATCGGCAGCCGGCGCATTGGCCCTGCCGGCGGCCTGGCTGCGCGCGAGCTCGCCGAGCGTGCCGGCGCCGGCGGCGTCGCTCGC
>JAQGKS010000027.1 GCA_028289965.1 Sphingomonas bacterium | reverse complement strand
TCCTCGTCGCCCGCGAGCGCGCGCTCTACTGCGCCGACCTGGCCAGCGATGCGGCGCACGCGCGTGACAAGGTCCGCGTTAGTATGAGTTAGGTGTGACATACCCCCTCCCCCTATGCTTGGAACGGAGGCGAAGCAACATCAAGCGGGTAATCAACGGCGACCGGGTCAGTTCGCAGCGGGTGCGCTGACAGCTGGTCATCTCACGCGCGCCCTGATATGCACGGGTGTAGACGTCGATCACGCGCTGGACGTTGCCCCGACACCGGCCCTCGCTCTGGCTGGTTTCCAGGTTGCACAGGCTGCTGGCGAGTGCCTGGAAGTCGCTGTTGGACAGCGGCGTCGGCGGGTTCTTACCCCCGTTCTGCTTCGCCATTTCTAGGATGCCGGTCAACGCGCCGGCGTTCTTCAGTGTCTCGGTGTCCTGCCGGACGTCCTAGGTGGCGCTATCCCGGCTGCTCCATCCTCTTCCCGGGAGGAAGACCGGGGATGCGCACGGCCTGTCCGTTCGGACCCATCATGTAGCCGGCCGGAAGCGTCGGCATGTTCCTTTCCGAGAAACGCACCTTAACCTTGCCGGGCGCGGGACCCGGCGGCGCAGACTGGCTACCCACTCCGCCGAAGACCGTGCAAGATCTTTTCGCCGAAGCCGTCGTGCAGCAGCCGGACGTCTCGTCGTACAGCGATCCCAGCCGCGAGGTCGCCTCTTGCTGTGGCCCCAGATTGGTGCAGACGAGAACGTCGGGATCTTGGTGCTCGTCCTCGGGCGTCGCGCCAAGTTCTTCCAGGGCTTGCCTGGCGTCGGCCTCGTCCATCGCGACAAGCAGCTTCAGCACCCGCCGAACGTCTCGCCGCGGCGGAGATAGCGGCCCTTGGCATCGACCTGCCAGATCTCGATCGTGGCGCTGGCGAGCAGGACTTGGCCTTCAACCTGCAACACCTGCCCCATTGCGGCGCGACCGGCGGAGCGGAGCAGATCCCAATCATGGTCACCCGCTATCTCGGGCGGATAATATGGCCGAAGCGTGAGCCGCCGCGTCGCCATCCGCCCATGGGCGCAACGAGGGTTGCCCGCCCCCACCCCTGTCGATAAGCATTGGGCTAGAGGCCGAGACGAGCCTGGCCTGGGGAAAGGGTGCGACGACGATGAGTGACACCGAGGAACTGAAGTCCGCGCTCGCGGCGCTGACGGAGCGCGTTGGATCGCTCGAAGACGTCAACGATATCCGCAAGCTCCATTACGCTTACGGCTATTATATCGATTACAACCGGCCGGATGCCGTCGCGGAACTGTTCGCCGACGATGCCGAGATCGTCTTCCTGTCCGGAATCTATCGCGGCAAGGAAGGCGCGCGCCGGCTATATGGCACCTGGTTCCAGAACTTCTTCACCGAGGGCAAGCCGGGCCCGGTCTATGGCTTCCTGCTCGATCACTTCCAGATGCAGGACATCATCACCGTCTCACCCGATCGCAAGACGGCCAAGGGCCGGTTCCGCGCGATCCTGATGGGCGGCAACCACGAATCGCGCGAATATAAGCCCGAGGGCCTGCCCGATCAGTTCTACGAAGCCGGCATCTACGAGAATGAATATGTTCGCGAAGATGGCGTGTGGAAGATCAAGCGGCTCGATTATGTCGTCCAGTGGCAGGCGGATTATGAAAAGGGCTGGTTCAACACCGTCGCCCACCTCCAGCCTGCGGTGCAGGCCTATCCGGAAAACCCGCTCGGCCCCGACGAACTGATCGGCGAGCCGCGGCAGACCTGGCCGCACCGCCAGGAGCTCGCGATGCACTTCGCGCATCCGGTGCTCGGCAAGGCGATCCACAGCTGATCCTTGGCCGCCATGGCCATCGGGCTGCCAGCGTGCGCTGTGCTGCCGATGGCCATGGCGGACCTGGTGCCGCGAAGCGGCTCGGTCAGCGCCAGAAGCGCTTCACGTCCATCAACTCGTCATAGGCATCGACCGCCTGCGCGAGCATCGCGGCGCGGTCCACCCGTTCGCCGAGCAGCTTGGCGGACTCGTCGGGCGACAGGCCGAGCGTCTCAAGCACGCCTTGCCCGGTCGCCTGGTCATTCAGATTGCCGAGCGCGGTCTGCAATTGCTCGATCGCCGCGAGGAACGCCTTGCGGCGGCGCGGCGCCGGCTTCTCGTTGTATAGATCGCTGAAGAATTCGGCGGCGTAGCGCAGTTTCTTCGCCAGGATGCGCACCTCGTGGCGCCCCTCATCGTCGATCCGGTCGATCCGCTTGCCGCGGCGGCGGATGCGCTTGCGATAGCGGTCGAGCAGGTCGCGCCCGAACTTCTCGGCCGAACGGCGCCGCAGCGGCGCGGTCTCCTCCGCCTCGCGCCAGCCGCCGAGCGCGCTCCATTCACTCAGGTCGAGCACCAGCATCCGCGTCGCAGGCCGGGCGAGCACATCGGCGATCCGGTCGTACACCTCCTCGCGCGCGGTCCGCAGCCGGTCGCCCAACGGGCCATCGCCGAGCCGCTCGACGAGCACGTCGATGTTCCGCCCCTCGCCCAGCACCGCCGCCAGGGTGCGCAGCTCGCCACGGAAATGCTCGAAACGGTCATCCTCGACCAGCGGCTTGAACAGCGACAAGGCCGAGCGCAGCCGGCGCAGCGCGACGCGCGCCTGATGCAGCGGCTCGGGCGCCCGGGTCGCGAGCAGCAGCGTCTCGTTCAGCCGATATTGGCGCAGGCAGGATCGAACGATCGCCTGGAACGCGTCGGCGGCCCGCAGATCGTCGGTCAGCCGCACCGGCTCGGCCTTGGCCGCCCGCGCCTGCCGGTTGTCGAGCAGCAGATAGCCGCGTTCGGATTTGGTCAGCACGCCGGCGCGGACCGGCAGATGCGCCGCGATAGCCCGGGCGATCGCGAACAAGGCGGCCGGCTTACCTTCCGCCAGCTCCAGCTCGATCTCCGAGATCGTCGCGATCCGGTCACCGCAGGCGATCCGGCCTTCATCGAGCACGAGTTCGACCCGGCTGCCCTCCAGCGTCACGTCCCAGATCGTCCGGTTCACCTCCGTCACGAAGGCCGGCCGCAGGTCGAGCGGCGCCTTGCCGGGGATCAGCGCGGACAGCGCCTCGTTCGCCCCGCCGAGGTCGGGCGCGTCGCCGGCGACGTCGCACTCCCATTCGCGCCGTGCAAACAGCCCGGCGGCCGCGCCGGCATCGACCTTGATCGTCTGCACCCGCCGCCCGCCTGTTTCGCGGATCCGGAGCGAGAGCCCGGCGCCGCGCAGCGCCTGTGCGGGCGTGTCGAAATAGGTCGAGCTCTGCTGCCGGCTGCGCGCGGCGACCCCGGCGAGCAACGGCAGCGCCTCGAGCGCGGGCAGGCTCCCCGGATCGACGTCCAGCTTCAACTCGATCTCATCGCTACCAGGCAACAGCGTCATCCCGTTCCAACCGCGCCGCGGGCCTATACGTTCCGCATGTACATCATGTGACGATCTGCGGAGGTCGTCCGGCCTGACGGTGCACCATTCGTCCACCCTCGCGCCGCCCGATATCTGCGATTAGGCTGGGCCGATGATTCGCACCCTCGCCTGCTTCGCCCTGCTCGCACTCGCCGCCCCGTCCGCTGCGCAGGACAGCGCCCCCGCCGCGCCGACCGCGGCGCCGGCACCGCCTGCCGCGCCCAAGCCGGCGGTCGTCCACGTCACGCTTCAGACCAGCGCCGGGCCGATCCTGCTCGAACTGGAGAAGGAGCGCGCGCCGGTCACCACCGCCAACTTCCTCAAATATGTCGAACAGAAGCGACTCGACGGGGCGACGATCTACCGCGCGGTCGCCATTGCCGACGGCTTTGGCCTGATCCAGGGCGGGGTGCGCAACGATGCCAAGCGGGTGCTGCCGCCGATCGCGCACGAGCCGACGAGCAAGACCGGGCTCAGCCATGTCAGCGGTACGATCTCGATGGCCCGCGCCGCGCCCGGCTCGGCCAATGGCGACTTCTTCATCACCGTCGGCGACATGCCGTCGATGGATGCCGATCCCAAGCTGCCCGGCGACAATCTCGGCTTTGCCGCCTTCGGCCACGTCGTCGAGGGCATGGAGGTGGTCAAGACGATCCTCGTCGGTCCGGTCTCGCCCACCGCCGGCGAAGGCGCGCTGAAGGGGCAGATGCTCGAGCCGGCGATCCGCATCGTCAGCGCCAAGCGGACGGACTGAGCACGAATGCACGTCGATCACGCCGCCGATGCGCCCGCAGCGCCCGTCATCGACTTCGCCAAGTTCCTGGAGGTCGATATCCGGGTCGGCACGATCGTGTCGGCCGATCCGTTCCCGGAGGCGCGCAAGCCGGCCTACAAGCTGCTGATCGATCTCGGACCGACGCTCGGCACGCGCCGGTCCAGCGCCCAGATCACGTCCTTATACGAACGCGAGGGGCTGGTCGGCCGGCAGGTCGCGGTGGTCGTCAATTTTCCGCCGCGGCAGATCGGCAAGTTCCTGTCCGAGGTGCTGACGCTCGGCTTCCCCGACGAACAGGGCGAGGTCGTGCTGGTCAGTCCCGATCGTCCGGTTCCGAACGGCGGCCGGCTGTTCTGACCGCCCTCCCGCGGTCAGTCGATCGCGCGCAGCCCGGTGGCGTAGGTCCGCGCGCGGGCGGCATAATCGATTGCGGAAATGCGCAGCCGCTCCACCGCGGCATCGTCCAGCGGCCGCACCACCCGGGCCGGGCTGCCGACGATCAGGCTGTTGGGCGGGAAGACCTTGCCCTCGGTGACGAGCGCGCCTGCCCCAACCAGGCAATTGTCGCCAATCACCGCATGGTTGAGCACGATCGCGCCCATCCCGATCAACACATTCGCGCCCAGCGTGCAGCCGTGCAGGATGGCGCGATGGCCGATCGTGCAGCCGGCGCCGATCGTCAGCGGCACGTCCGGATCGGAATGGAGCATCGCCCCTTCCTGAATGTTGGTGCGCTCCCCGATCAGGATCGGCGTATTGTCGGCGCGCACCACCGCGCCGAACCAGATGCTCACCTCCCGCCCCAGCCGGGCATCGCCGACGACGTGGGCTCCCGGTGCGATCCAGGCCGATCCGTCGTCGGGGTATTGCGGCGCGATGCCGTCGATCTCATAGCGGGCCATCAGGACGCTCCCGCTGCCTTCACCTCTGCCCGGAACGCATGGAGCAGCGGCTCGGTATAGCCGTTCGGCTGCGTCGTTCCCTCGAACACCAGACCGCGCGCGGCGCGGAAGGCGATGCTCGCGTCCGGATCGGGGGCCATCGGCCGATAAAGCGGGTCGCCGGCATTCTGCGCGTCGACCTTCGCCGCCATCCGCCGCAGCGACGCATCGGCCTGTTCGGCGGTGCAGACGCCGTGGAGCAGCCAGTTCGCCATATGCTGGCTCGAGATGCGCAGCGTGGCGCGATCCTCCATCAGGCCGACATCGTGGATGTCCGGCACCTTGGAGCAGCCGACCCCCTGGTCGATCCAGCGCACGACATAGCCGAGGATGCCCTGCGCATTATTGTCGAGCTCCTCGGCAATCTCCTGCGCCGACCAGTTGACCCCGTCGGCCAGCGGCACGGTCAGCAGCGCACCCAGCGGCGGCACCGCGTCGGCCGCGATCTCCCGCTGCCGGGCAAACACGTCGAGCTGGTGATAATGCATCGCGTGGAGGGTCGCCGCCGTCGGACTGGGCACCCAGGCGGTGCTGGCGCCGGCCTTCGGATGCCCGATCTTCTGGGCGAGCATGTCGGCCATTCGGTCCGGCGCGGCCCACATGCCCTTGCCGATCTGCGCCTTGCCCGAAAGCCCGCAGGCCAACCCGATGGCGACGTTGCGCGCCTCATAGGCCTTGATCCACGGCAGGTCGCGCATCGCGCCTTTGCGCGCCATCGCCCCGGCGCGCATCGAGGTGTGGATCTCGTCCCCCGTCCGGTCGAGGAAGCCGGTGTTGATGAACACGATCCGGTCCTTCACCGCATGGATGCAGGCGGCGAGGTTGGCCGAGGTGCGCCGCTCCTCGTCCATCACGCCGACCTTGATCGTGTGGCGCGCCAGCCCGAGCAGATCCTCGATCGCGTCGAACAGCCGGTTGGTGAAGGCCGCCTCGTCCGGCCCGTGCAGCTTGGGCTTGACGATATAGACCGATCCGGCGCGGCTGTTGCGGAAAGGCCCGTCGCCCTTCAGGTCGTGGAGCGCGATCAGGCTGGTGACGATGCCGTCGAGAATGCCCTCCGGCGCCTCGCGTCCGTCCGCCAGCAGCACGGCAGGCGTGGTCATCAGATGGCCGACGTTGCGCACGAACAGCAGGCTGCGGCCCGGCAGCGTCAGCGCCGATCCGTCGGCGGCGGTGTAGCGGCGGTCTTGCTCCAGCGCACGCGTCTGCGTCCGCCCGCCCTTGGCGAAGCTGGCGGTGAGGTCGCCCGTCATCAGCCCCAGCCAGTTGGCATAAGCGGCGACCTTGTCCTCCGCATCGACCGCGGCGACCGAATCCTCGAGGTCGACGATCGTCGTCAGCGCCGCTTCCAGCACCATGTCGGCCACGCCCGCCGGGTCATCGGCGCCGATCCGGTGGCTGCGATCGATCACCAGTTCGATGTGGAGCCCGTTGTGGCGCAGGACGATCGCGGCAGGCGTCGCCGCATCGCCCGCATAGCCGACGAACGCCGCCGGATCGGCCAGCGCAGGCGTCAGCGCGCCATCGACCACGGCATAGCCGGTCGCATCGGCGTGGCTCCCCGCGGCGAGCGGCACCGCCTGATCGAGGAACGCCTTGGCCCGCGCAACGACCATTTGCCCGCGCGCCGTGTCATAAGCGCCGGGCGCCGCCGGCTGATCGAGAAGCGCATCGGTGCCGTAGAGCGCATCGTACAGGCTGCCCCAGCGGGCGTTGGCGGCGTTGAGCAGGAAACGGGCATTGAGCACCGGCACCACCAGCTGCGGCCCGGCCAGCGTCGCCACCTCGGCATCGACGTTGGTCGGCTGGATCTGGAAGGGCGCGGGTTCGTCGACGAGATAACCGGTCTCGCGCAGGAACGCCTGATAGGCGGCGCCGTCGATCGGCTGCCCGCGCCGTTCGCCATGCCACGCATCGATCCGCGCCTGGATCTCGTCGCGCAGGCTCAACAGCGCCCGGTTCTCCGGTGCGAACCGCGCGAAGATGTCGGCGACGCCGCGCCACAGCGCGTCGGCCTCCAGGCCGAGCCCCGGCAGCGCCCGATCCTCGATGAATGTCGCAAGCGAGGCCGCAACCTTCAGTCCGTGCCGGTCGATCATCTCGCGCATTTCGCCCCCGTGTGACATCGTCGTCGCGGCGCTCTTCTAGAGCGTGGGCGGGGACTGTGGAAAGCCCGCACGGTGCGCGCCAACGATGCAGCCGATCCGGGCAGCTTGATCGAGACAATCGCCGCGCGATGTGGAAAAAGGCGCGCGCATGATCCCCGCTTCGCCCCGCGCCCGCCCCCGCCTGATCGGCCAGCTCTGGTTCCAGGTTCTCGTCGGCATGGTCGCCGGCGTCGCGCTTGGCCATTTCGCGCCGGACGCGGGGGCCGCCGCCAAGCCGCTCGGCGACGGGTTCATCGCGCTGATCCGGATGATGATCGCGCCGGTGATCTTCTGCACCGTCGTCCACGGCATCGCCGGGATCGGCGACATGCGGCGGTTCGGCCGGCTGGCGCTGAAGGCGATCCTCTATTTCGAGGCGATCACCATCCTCGCGCTGGTCGTCGGTCTCGTCGCGGTGCGGCTGTGGCAACCCGGGGTCGGCATGAACATCGATCCGGCGACGATCGATACCGCGTCGATCCAGGATTATGTGAAGACCGCGGGGGAGCAATCGATCCCCCAATATCTACTCCACATCATTCCCCGCACCTTCGCCAGCGCGTTCAGCGAGGGCGAGGTGCTGCAGGTGTTGTTCGTCTCCGTCCTGTTCGGCATCGCCGTTGCTGCTTCGGGAGATCGCGGCCGGCCGGTAATCGGGCTGATCGAGAGCCTGTCGGGCGCCTTCTTCCGGATCGTCGGCTACATTATGTATCTCGCGCCGATCGGTGCGTTCGGCGCGATCGCCTTCACCGTCGGCCGGTTCGGCGCAGGATCGCTCGCCTCGCTCGGCTCGCTGATAGTCGAGTTCCTGGTCGTCTGCTTGGCCTTCACCTTCGTCGTGCTGGGCGGCGTCGCGGCGTGGGCGGGCGTCAACATCTTCTCGCTGATCCGCTACATCCGCGACGAATTGCTGGTCGTCGCGGCGACCACCTCGTCGGAGACGGTCCTCCCCCGCCTGATCCAGAAACTGGAGGCGCTCGGTTGCGAGGAGAGCGTCGTCGGCTTCGTCATTCCTGCCGGCTATTCGTTCAACCTCGACGGCACCTGCCTCTATCTGACCACCGTCGCCATCTTCCTCGCCCAAGCCACCAACACCCCGCTGTCGACCGGGCAGGAGCTGGCGTTGATCGGCATCCTGCTGCTCACCTCGAAGGGGGCAGCCGGCGTTGCGGGTGCGGCGTTCGTGGTGCTGGCGGCGACGCTCGCCTCGCTCGGGACGATCCCGGTCGCGAGCATCGCGCTGATCCTCGGCATCCACCGGATTTTGGCGGAGGGGCTGACCTTCGTGAACGTCATCGGCAATTGCGTCGCCACGATCGTCGTCGCGCGGTGGGAGATTGCGGTCGATCTAAAAGTGCTGGCGGACAAGGTCGGCACTCCTGCGCTCAGGCGGCGCGTCGCCGCGGGCTGAGCGTCACGGCGTCTTCGCACCCGCGACCGGCTGCATATCGACCAGCATGTCGCCGCCGAGCACGCGGTACAAGGCGACCAGATTGTTCGCCCGCAGCAACCGCGCCGATGCCAGCGACCGCCTCGCGCCGTACAAGGTGCGCTGCGCGTCGAGCGTGTTGAGGAACGGTTCGATTCCCTCGCGGTAGCGCGCCTCCGCCAGCATGAAATTGTCGCTCGCCGCCGCCTCCAGCTCGCGCTGGGCGGCAAGCTGGCGATCGATGGTGCCGCGCCGCGCAAGCGCATCGGCGACCTCGCGGAACGCGATCTGGATCGCCCGCTGGTACCCCGCCAGCGCCACGTCCCGCTGGGCACGGGCGAAAGCAAGGTTGCCGCTGCGCGCCCCGCCATCGAAGATCGGCAGCGACACGCCCGGCGCGGCGGACCAGGTGAAGGCGCCGCCGCTGAACAAGCCGGACAGTGCCGTCGATGCAAAGCCGACCGCGCTGGTCAGGCTGATCGTCGGGAAGAAGGCAGCGCGGGCGGCACCGATCCGGGCATTCTCCGCCCGCAGCTGATATTCCGCCTGCACGACGTCGGGCCGGCGCAGCAAGATGCGCGAATCGAGCCCCGCCGGAAGCTCGCCGAGCAAGCCATCGACGCTCTCGATCGACGGGGGGAGTTCGCCATCGCCGACCGGCCCGCCGACCAGCAGCTCGAGCAGGTTGCGATCCTGCGCGACCGCGGTGATCAGGTCCGCCCGGTCGGACCGCGCCTGCGCCAGCACCGTTTCGGCCTGGCGCAGATCCGAACGCGGCGCGATCCCGCCCTTCTGCCGCGCGCGCGTCAGTTCGACGCTGCGGGCGGCGCTCGCCTCGGTATCGACCGCGATGGCGAGCAGGCTGCGATCGGTGGCGAGCGTCAGATAGGCGGTGGCGATCTCCCCGACCAGGCTCAACCGCGCCGTCCGCACCGCCGCCTCGGTGCCGAGATATTGCTGGAGCGCCGCGCGGCTGAGGCTGCGCAACCGCCCGAACAGGTCGATCTCGAACGCCGACAGGCCGATCTGGGCGTCATATACGGTGCGCACCCCGCCGCCGCTGACCGCGCCGGTCCCGCTATTCAACCGCGCCGGGTTGTTGCGCGAGAAATTGGCGCCGCCCGAGGCATCGAGGTCGGGCACGATCTCCGCTTGCTCGATGCGGTACTGCGC
>JAQGKS010000002.1 GCA_028289965.1 Sphingomonas bacterium | reverse complement strand
GGGGACGAGATAGTCGCGCGCGCCCTCGGGGCTCGACGCGGTCAGGATTGGCGTCTGATATTCGGTGAAGCCCTGGCCGATCATCCGGTTACGAATCGAGGCGATGACCTGGGAGCGCAGCAGGATGTTGGCGTGGATCCGCTCGCGCCGAAGATCGAGAAAGCGATAGCGCAGGCGGATATCCTCGGGATAATCCGCCTCGCCGGCCACCGGCAGCGGCAGTTCCTGCGCCGGGGACTGCACCGTCACGCTGCGGGCATAGACCTCGATCGCGCCGGTCGGCAGGTTGGTGTTCACGGTGGTGCCCGATCGGGCGAGCACGTCGCCGTCGATCGTCACGACCGATTCGGTGCGCACCGCCTCCAGCTCGGCGAAGGCGGGCGAGTCGCCGTCGCACACGATCTGGGTCAGACCGTAATGATCGCGCAGATCGATGAACATCAGGCCGCCGTGATCGCGCTTGCGATGCACCCAGCCCGACAGGCGAACGCTGGTTCCAACGTCGGCGGCGCGCAGCTGGGCGCAATTATGGGTGCGATAGACGTGCATGATCGTTCGATCTCTCGGGGTTCGGGCAGCTTCGGAAGCGTCGATCGCTTCCTTGTGCAGACGCGCTTTGTCAAGGCGGCACGCCCCGGCTATGGACCGGCCATGGAGATTCACCCCCTTATCGCGGACAGCGCCAGCCTGGCTGATCTGTGCGCCCGCCTCGCCCGATCGCCCTTCGTGGCCGTCGACACCGAGTTCATGCGTGAGAACAGCTATTGGCCGGACTTGTGCCTGATCCAGATCGCCGACGCCAACGAGGCCGCGGCGATCGACCCGAAGGCCAAGGGGATGGATCTGGCCCCCCTCCTCCATTTGCTGGTGGAAAATGAGGAGGTGCTCAAGATCTTCCACGCCGGCGGGCAGGATCTGGAAATCGTCCACAACCTCACCGGCAAGACGCCCTATCCGCTGTTCGATACGCAGGTCGCGGCGATGGCGCTCGGTATGGGCGAACAGGTCGGCTATTCGAACCTGGTCGAAAGCATGCTCGGCGTAAAGCTCGACAAGGGCGCGCGTTTTACCGACTGGGGGCGGCGGCCGCTGGACAAGCGCCAGATCGACTATGCGATCGGCGACGTCACCTACCTGGTAAAGATCTTCCCGCGCATGCTGGACAAGTTGCGCGTCAAGAATCGCGGCGAATGGCTCGATCAGGAAATGGAGCGCCTCGGCGATCCGGCCGGCTATCTCAACATTCCGGAGCTTGCCTGGCTGCGCATCCGCGCGCCCAGCCGCAAGCCCGAGGTGCTCGGCCGGCTCAAGGCGCTCGCTGCGTGGCGGGAACGCGAGGCGCAGTCGAAAAACCTGCCGCGCGGCCGGATCGTCAAGGACGAGACGCTCGCCGACATGGCCGGCCATCCGCCCAAGGTGCAGGCCGATCTCGCCAAGATCCGCGGGCTTTCCTCGGGCTGGGCGACCAACGACATCGGCGCGCGGCTGATGGCGATCCTGGCCGACGCGCCGCCCCTGGCCGAAGACGAGATGCCGCCCCGCGAGGATCGCAAGCCGGGGCTGGGCAAGGACGGCGCGCTGATCGCCGACCTGCTCAAGCTGCTTCTCAAGGTGCGCGCCAAGGAAGCCGATGTCGCGCCGCGGCTGATCGCACGATCGGACGAGCTCGAATCGATCGCCGCCGGGGTGCGCGAGGGGCTCCCCTTGCTGACCGGCTGGCGCAACGACGTGTTCGGCAAGGATGCGCTGGCGCTGGTCGAAGGCCGGCTGGCATTCAGCGTGCGCGACGGACGGATGGTGATGTCGCAGCTTAGCGGGGACTGACCTCCCCGCCCGGGCGGATCAGTCCTGCGCTACCGTGGCGCGCCGCCCGAACATCGTCGCCAGCAACTTGTGGCGCCGCTCGACCGCCTCGCCATAGAGGCCGTGATCGCCCGACTTGAGGTGCAGCACGAGCTTCTCGGGCTGGAGCGCCAGCCGGCTGCGCTCGAGCGCGCCGGCCACGCCGCCGCTCAGCCGCTGGCCGAGCCGCATCGCCATGCCCCAGCGATCGGCCCGCGCCTGTTCCTCGACCGTGCAGAGCAGGTCGATCGGGCTGACCGGCCCCTGCCCGCCAAAGCTGGTATAGAGCGCGCGCGCCATGATCGCGCGGCCGCGCGCGTCGACCCCGACCCAATTGCCGTGGAGCGCCGTCTCCAGCCCGCGCGTGGCGCGAAATTCGGGATGGGCGCGCCAGCCGACGTCGGCGAGTTGGCACGCCGCGTTGCGCAGCCGGGCGACGGCCAGCGGCTCGTCACCGAACAGCGGCGCGATCCAGCGATCGAGCAGATCGCCATGTTCGGGGAAGCGGCCCTGCCGCCGCCCTTCCTCGCGCGCGGCGGTGATCAGCGGATCCTGCGCGCGCACGTCGGCCGACAGGCTGGAATGGAGCAGGCCTTCGCGCAATCCATAGGCCGAGACGATCGCTTCGCTCGTGCCCAGCCGCCGCGTCAGTACCGAGAGCAAGGCGGTCGCGTCGCGCAGGTTGGGGATTCGCGAGGAGGAGAGCCCGTCGACTGCCTTGAGCCGCTTCTTGCCGATCTGGGCGACGATGCGCAGCAACTGGTGCACCCGATCGGTCGAGATCGCATAATGGTGGACGATCGGCAGCGGGAACTCGGTCAGGTGCATGTCGAGCCGCGCCAGGGCGCGCCACGATCCGCCGACGAGATAGAATGGCCTGCCGCGCGCCTGCTCGATCCAGTCGAGCGAGCCGAGCGCCACGCCGATCGCCCGGTCGAGCACCCGCGGGCCTTCCGCGCGCAGCGGCGCGACGCGCAGCACGCCGAGGGGGAAGGATGCGCGTTCGTGGACCTCGCCCCCGGCGACGCGAATCAGCTCCAGGCTGCCGCCGCCAAGATCGCCGACGATGCCATCGGCCTCGGGGATGGCGGCGAGCACGCCGTGGCCGGCCATCGCTGCCTCCTGCTCGCCCGAAAGCAGCTCCGCCTCCAGCCCCAGGGTGCGAAGCCGGGCGAGGAAGGCGTCGCCATTGCTCGCGTCGCGCACCGCTGCCGTGGCCACGGTCCGCAGCGAGGAAATCTGCATCTGATCGGCCAACTGGCGGAAGCGGCCGAGCGCCACGATCGCCCGCTCCATCGCCTGTTCGCCGATCGTGCCACGCTCGGCGACGCCGCGGCCGAGCCCGGCCATGACCTTTTCGTTGAACAGGATCGCCGGGATCCGCGCCGGGCCGTCATAGACGACGAGGCGGATCGAGTTGGAGCCGATATCGATGATGCCGACCCGCCCCCCGTCCGGTTCTGGCGACGTGGTGCGCCGGGGAAAGGGGACGGTAGTCATCGCCCTTGCGGTTAGCCTGAAAGCCGCGCCGGGCAAAGGCGATACGTATCAGGCGCCGCGGCGCAGGCTCAGCGTCGGCACCTGGCCCGACCGTTCCAGCGCCGCGCCGCGCCCCGACAAGGACGGATTGGTCATGAAATAGCGGTGGAGGTTGAAGCGGCGCTTGCCCGGTACGACGCGTTCATATTGGCCGTCCGGCAGCAGCTTCCAGCTCTGCTCGTCGTCGATCAGGTTGGCGACCATCACCTGATCGAGGATCTGCGCGTGGACCGTCGGATTTTCGATCGGCAGCATATATTCGACGCGCCGATCGAAATTGCGCGGCATCCAGTCGGCCGAGGAGATGAACAGCTTGGCGTCGGCATTCGGCAGCACCCCGCCATTGCCGAAAGCAACGATCCGGCTATGTTCGAGGAACCGGCCGACGACCGATTTGACGCGGATATTCTCCGACAACCCCGGGACGCCCGGGCGCAGGCAGCAAATCCCGCGCACCACCAGGTCGATCTGAACACCCGCGGCACTCGCGCGGTAGAGCTTCTCGATCAGCGTCGAATCGACCAGCGAGTTGAGCTTTGCCCAGATCGTGCCCGCGCGGCCCTCGCGGACATGATCGATCTCGGCGTCGATCAGGTCCGACAGCCGCTCGCGCAGGCCATGCGGCGACATCGTCAGCAGTTCGAGATGGTTCGGCTCGACATAGCCGGTAATGTAGTTGAACAGCTGTGCCGCATCGCGCCCCGCGCGCGGATCGGCGGTGAAGAAGCTGATGTCGGTATAGATGCGCGCGGTGACCGGGTGATAATTGCCGGTGCCGAAGTGGCAATAGGTGCGGTAGGCGCCATTTTCGCGCCGGACGACCATCGACACCTTGGCGTGGGTCTTCCAGTCGATGAAGCCATAGACGACCTGCACGCCGGCGCGCTCCAGCTGCGCCGCCCACATCAGATTCTGCTCTTCGTCGAACCGGGCCTTGAGCTCGACCACCGCGGTGACCGACTTGCCGGCTTCCGCCGCGTCGACCAGCGCGCGAATCACCGCCGATTGCTTGCCCGCGCGGTAGAGCGTCTGCTTGATCGCGACGACGTCGGGATCCTGCGCCGCCTGCTTGAGGAAGGCGAGAACGACGTCGA
>JAQGKS010000265.1 GCA_028289965.1 Sphingomonas bacterium | reverse complement strand
TAATCGATACGCTTATACCTCCTTCCGCGACGAGGCGAAGCCGTTCGACGCCGCCCGTGCGGGCACGTCGAACGCGCGGATCACCAATTGCTATGGCGTTTTCGACATGAAGGACCAGACGATGCGGTCCTTCTTCGCCGGCGACACGCATTCGTTGCAGGAGGTCACCTTCATACCGCGGTCCCCGGCGGCGGCGGAGGGGGACGGCTGGCTGATGGGCGTGGCGCAGAACTATGCCGAGATGCGCTCCGAACTGGTGATCGCCGACGCCAGGCGCCCGGACGAGGGCGCGATCGCGCGCGTGCTCCTGCCGTTCCGGTCGAGCGCCCAGATCCACGGCCGCTGGTACGGGGACGACGAACTCGACTTCGGGTGATCCGTCGGACGTCAGGCGCCGAGCAGCGGTGCCATCAGCTTTCGTTCGGCGGATTGCGGATCGTTCGCCACGTGGGGGCTGTCGCCGAACAGCATGATCGGGCGCGCCGCGGCGGTGTAGGCCGGCCACTGCGGCAAGCCACCGCCGTTCGGATCGCCGGTCGCGGCGAAGCGCGCCCACGCGCCGCTCATCGCCTTGGCGAGCGCATGGGCCTCCGGTGTGTCGCCGGTCATCACCGCCGACGCGCCGACCGTGCCGAACACGTAAGGTGCCTCGCTGGTGTGGAGTGCGCCGAGCTTGCCGCCAAGGGCGGGGCTCTCTCGATCGAGCCGGTAGGCATAGGTCGCCGCGCCACCTGCCGCCGCCTTGCGATCGGCCTGTGCGAGCACGGGCAGCATCAGCGAATAGTCCGAGAATGCCTGGATATAGCGCCGGCTCGGCGTGGCCTCCGGATATGTGCGGGCATAGAGGCCGAGCGCATCGTCGGTGCGCTCACCGAGGAACTTGTCCAGCCGCTCGCGCAACCCTGCCTCGTCCAGCTCGAAGCCCTCCGGATCGTTGCCCATGAAAAAGCTCATTTCCTGCGCGTTCCAGCCGATCAGCATCGGGATCGAATGGGTGAGCGGCGCGGCGTCCGGCGAAAAGGCGTGGCGTGGAAGGAGTTCGCGGTCGATCACCGGCGAGAAGCTGGCCAGGTCGATGAAGCGCTTCGCCGGCAGTTTCGCAGCGACGGCGTGGTAGCCGCCGAGCAGCCGCTCCATGGGCAGCGCCTTCAATGCAGCGACATCGCCTGACTTAAGGTCGAGCTCCGCAAATAGCATCTCGGTTGCGCGCCGGGCGGCGTCGCGCTCCATGAAGCGGAGGCTAGGACCGCTCTGGATACCGGCGCGGTGGAGCAGGTCCTTGGCGCGCGGCGATGCCATCAGGAAGCCCGTCTTCATGCCGCCGCCCGACGCGCCGAACACCATCACCCGATTGGGATCGCCGCCTAACCCGCCGATATTGTCGCGGATCCATTCGAGCGCGGCGACGATATCGAGCATTCCCGCATTCCCCGCATAGGGGAGATCGCGGTCGTGATCGACGAGATGGGAGAAGCCGAACGCGTTCAGGCGGTGATTGAGGCTGACGACTACGACGTCTCCGCGGCGCGCGAGCGCGCTGCCATCGGTGTTGCCCGACCCTGCGTAGAAGAAACCGCCATGCAGCCACACCATCACCGGCAGCTTGCGCGACCGATCGAGCGTGGACGTCCAGACGTTGAGGAACAGGCAGTCCTCGCTCTCCACTGCTTTGGCCGGCGGCGGGGCGTTGGCAGGCCGCGGGAATTGCGCGGTGATGACGTAGGGCGGCCCAGGCGGCGGATTGGGGTTCGACTGCGGCGCGATCGCACCGAAGGCGAGCGCGTCCTTGGTCCCTGTCCACGGCGCTGGCGGCCGTGGCGGCATGAAGCGATCGGCGACCGCATAGCGGATACCCTTGAAGGTGACGACACCGCCCACCACTGCGCCGCGCCACTTGCCGCGGGCGGTTTCGACGACCGGATCTGAGGTCATAAGCGTGGCTCCCAGCCCGGGTGAGGCAGCGGCGGCCGCCACCGTTGCGATGAAGCCGCGCCGATTGAATGTCCCATCGCCCATGAAACCGTTCTAAGCGGAGCGAACCCGCCGCGTCAGGCGAGAAATCCGCCGTTCGCGCTCGCCTACGGCGACAGTTCACCGCGAGACAAGCCAGCGGTTCGCTCACCGCTACCAATGGACGATGGAAGGGGAGACACATGGCAGGCACCCGTAACTGGCCGGTACTGGCCATCGTCCTGTTCGCGGCGGCACCGGCTACGGCGCAGACCAGCTCGGTCGAGGCGCTTCAGGAGCAGGTCGCGACGATGCAAGCCAGGCTGGACCGGCTCGAGGACAAGGCCGCGATCGAGAAGCTCCAGCGCGCCTATGGCTATTATCTGGACAAGGCGCTGTGGAAGGAATGCGCGGCGCTGTTCGCCGACAATGGCTCTGTCGAGATCGCGCAGCGCGGCGTTTACAAGGGTCGCAAATCGATCGACACCTTCTTCACCCAGGTGATGGGCCGCGGCACCGACGGATTGAAGGAAGGGCGGATCTTCAACCACCTGATCCTGCAGGGGATCGTCGATGTCGATGCGGACGGGCAACATGCCCGCGGCCGCTGGCGTGCCCTGCAATGGGTGGTGACGCTCGGCAAGCAGGCGATCTTCGCCGAGGGGCCGTACGAGAACGTCTACGTCAAAGAGAACGGCGTCTGGAAGATCCAGACGATGCACTATTACGACAGCTATCATGTCACCGAGGCGAGCGGCTTCACCAAGAACCCGATCAGCCCGTCCGGCAAGGCCGCCGAGTTCCTGCCCGACGCCGAGCCGACGGTCGTCTACGACAATTATCCGGGAGTCTACGTCCCGCCGTTTCACTATCCCAATCCCGTCAGCGGCAAGCTGTGGACGCAGGCCGAGACCGATCAGATTTCCACGCACGGTGTTTCGGCACCGCCGCGCGCGCATTGAACCATAAGGGAGGAGTTCGCATGAAGAGGTTGTTGGGGGTGCTCGCCGCGGCGACGATACTGGCGGCACCGGCGGTGGCCCAGATCGGCGCGCCGGGTGCGACCGATTGGGCGCAGAAGCTTCAGCCGCCTGCCAAGAGCCCGTTTTCCGCCGAGGTGCCGGCAGGGCGCGCCGACGACTATGTGTCGATCGTCAACCTGCTGAATACCTACTTCATCGCGCTCGATGCGGGCGATCTCGATACCTACGCGATGACCTTCGCGCCGGATGCCGTTATGTACTGGGTCGGCGGGATCGAGCGCGGGCGCAAAGCGATCCACGAGAATCTCGCCAGCTTCGGCACCGGCCGGACCAAGCTCGCCAAGGATGCCAAAGTCCGTCCGCGCTTCATCCATACCTTCGGCAGCCAGCGGATCGACTTCACTGGGCCGAACACGGCGCACGATGTCGGCATGTGGCTTGGCTTCAGCAACCGCGCCGAGGGCGGCAAGTTCGAGACCGCCGAATTCGGCCATTACGAGGACAAGTACGTCAAGATCGACGGCCGCTGGTACATCCAGGAGCGGCGCATCCTGAACGAGCGGCTGGGCAACAAGGCGATCTACTATCCGGAGCTCGGCGAGACCGATCCCCGCGAGAAGTGACGCGGTGTCGCCCTCTTCAGCGCAGGCTGGAGAGGGCCGCTCTCAGTCGGCGATCGGCGGATTGGTCGCTGCCGGTAGCGACGGCAATGGAGGCGGGGGCGGGGGAGTCAGGCCGCCCTTGCGCATCTCCCAATTCTTCGTCCACGGCGAGCGCATGTAGTAGGGCGTCTGGACGAAGGTCGCCTCGATGCCGGTGATTCGGCCGGACTTGATCTTGAACATTTCCAGCAAGCCCCACGTCTGCGGTTCGCGAAAAATTGACTTGCCCGGCGTGCCGTCGCTCAGCGTATAGCTGTCGAGGCGGCCTTTATGGTCGATGTAGCCGCGAGCCATGACGATGCCGCGCACCTCGTCGACAAGGAAGAAGTCGCGGTCCCGCACCCGCTCGTTGAATCGGTAGCGTCCCGAGCGGAAGCCCTTTTCGATTTCCGGAAACTTCATGCCGTTCTCGAAGCGAGTCGCATCGGCGGTGAAGGCAGTGTCGCGGATCTCGCCGGTATTGTTCTCGAGCGTCTCGAAATAGCCGTTGGCAATCCGGATCAGCTCCGCCCGCGACATCCGCTCGGGCGGCGTGACGGCGCGCTCCAGGTCTGGATCGTGGGTGAATCCGTCGATCGGCCCGATCGGCGTCGGCGGAGCGGAGAGGTTGCGCTTGGTCGAGATCACATGCTCGACCTCCGTGATCCTGCCGCCTGCGACCTTCAGGCGGATCGCGAGAAAGCCCGGCGTGTCGTTTTGGTAGATGCTGGTATAGATGCCGACATGGCCCGTCACCGGATCGGACAGGGTAAGCGCAGGTCCCACCTCCTTGGTCACCGTATCCCAAGTGCCGTCGGGTAGTGCCATCTCCACGTTGTTCTCTGTGAAGCGCACCTTTGCGGCAAAGGGAGCGCGTTTCACATCGTGGGCGAGGTAGGCGGCGCGATAGTCTGCGCCGATCCGCTCGAGGCAGACCTTGCCGCAGAACGCTGCGTTTGCCGGAACCGCGATGATGGTGAGGGAAAGGAAAAGCAGAGCGCGCATCGAGAGCCTTCCGCAAATGTCGGGCCCTTGCCTAGCCCGCCGGTGATCCGGCTGCTTTGCCTAGAGTGAACTGGGGGCGGGCCTGAAACCACCGCGGCATTGACGCGGGCGAGCCGCGGCAATAGCGATCGGCCGGTGAAGCGGCATCATCCGAGCGATAACTTTTCCCCGCCGCTGCCAGTCGCCTCGTCGGGGCGATCGCGTACGATGGACCTGAACGTACTTGGCGACACATTTGGCTATCTGCTCCGCCGTGCGTGGCGCGATGTCGATCGCCGTTTCCAGTATCATTTCCGCACACTCCGGCTGACGGCGCCGCAATATTCGATCCTGATCCTGGTGAACGCGAATCCTGATTGTACGCCGGGCGATCTGGTCCAGCCGCTGGGGATCAGCCAGAACAATCTAGTCGGGATCATCGGTGATCTGATCGATCGCGGCTACGTGCGCAAGGCAGCGCATTCGCAGGATCGGCGCGCGCGCATCCTGGCCCTGACGGAGTCCGGTAGCGCAGTGTTGGCGGAGGCGCACGCCGCGCACGCAGTCTATGCAGCGGAGTATCTCCGGCGGATCGGCGCGGACAATCTGCGCGAGTTGGTTCGCCTACTGACGATGTTCGACGCCGGTTAGGCGACCTGGCGACCGCATGGAGGCGCTGCCCGCGGGCGCATCCCCCTCCCGTTGGCGATCCGCATCCGAGAGCGATTGACACAAGCCCAAGCCTGCTGGACTATATCTACATAAGAAACAAATTTCGCTACATTGCGGGGTGGGGAGGAACGAATGGTGGAGCTCGCCAGCTTCTCCGCCGGGCAGGTCGCGCCGCGCGAGCGGATTGCCCGTTGGGACGCTCAGGTCTGGACCCCCGTGTCGTCGTTCCGCACCGAAGCGCTTAGCGTGCCGTTCGAGGGCGAAGCCAGGCACGCGCACATGGGGCCGGTCCATCTCTTCCGTGTCAGCGCAACCGCGCATCGGTTGACGCGCACCGCCGCGCCCGATCCCGCCGACAGGCGGGGGCTAGCGATGCTCGTCGTCCAGCAACGAGGCACGGCGACGGTGACGCAGGGCGGGCGGGAGATCGAACTCGAACCGGGCGCGTGGACCGTCTGCGACGCCGACCGCCGCTTCGGTATCCTGAGTCCCCAAGGTGGCGAGCAGTTGATCCTGCTGATCCCTCTCGACCGGTTGGGACTTGGTACTGGCCTCGGCAGCTATGCGTCGCGCCGTTATGGCGATGCCGGCGGCACTGCGCGGCTGCTGCCCTGCTATCTTACCGGGCTGTTCGAGGAACTGGACGCGGCGGCCGACAGCAACTGCGCCGAGCTTGCCGACATCGCGACCCAATTGGTACGGCTGGCGCTGTTCGAGGCGCGCCAGTCGGTTCCGCCGATCTCGATGCGCGAGACGCTACGCCTGCGGGTCAAGGATCACGTACGGCGCAACCTTCGCAATCCTGCAATGTCGATCGAGAGCGTCGCGGCGGCGTTCGGCTGCACCAAGCGGCACCTCCATAAGGTCTTCATCGACGACGAGATGACACTTTCTCAATTTATCTGGGCGCAGCGGCTGGAAAGCTGCCGCGAGGCGCTGCGCAATCCGCACCTGGTGCGGCATTCGATAACTGAAATATCCTTCATGTGGGGCTTCAACAATTCGGCCCACTTCAGCAAGGCTTTTAAGGGCCGCTTCGGGCTACCACCGGGGACCTTCCGTGAGCGGTCAATCGCGACTGGGGCTGAGCCAGCCTTCCTGCACGATGCCGCGTGATCGTCGCTTTCGTGAGGTGACAAGGAAACGCCTTCAACTCCGAAAGGCCTGGGAAGGCGTATTGTACGTTGCCACGAGCGGCACCGTAGTTCGGGGATGATCTGGTGATGCTGGCTTTGACCGAGGGATGCGACTGGACGCTCAGCTTGATCACTCCCAGATCGTTGCAGCGTTCGGCGGTTCACCGTCATCGCTTCCGGCCGGATGTAATCCAGCAAGCGGTGTGGTGTATCTGCGCTTCACGCTGAGCTACCGGGACGTGGAGGACCTGCTCGCCGAACGCGGGGTCGACGTCAGCTACGAGACCGTGCGGCGGTGGGTTGCGAAGTTTGGCCTTGCCTATGCACGTCGGCTCCGCCGTAGCCGCGCCAGGCCGACAGCGCGGTGGCACCTCGACGAGTGGTGGTGCGGATCGGCGGCAAGCCCATGTATCTATGTCGGGCGGTAGACGATGAAGGCGAAGTCCTAGATCTTCTGGTCCAGCGCCGGCGCGACAGGAAGGCGGCCATGCGGCTGATGCGCAAGCTCGTCAGAAAACTCGGCTTCGCCCCAACGACGCTGCTGACGGACGAGCCGCGATCATACGGCGCTGCCTTCCGCGATCTCGGCTTGGCGGCCTGGAGCACACGCCGTTTACCTGGGGAGAGCCGGCCGCCGCGCGGGTGTCGGAATATGTTCAACGGCCGATTCTGATTACGGGCGCCACCGGTAGCGGCCAGCAGCGCCTTGCCAGCAAGAGCTTTGTCGATCTTGTGCTGATGATCGCAGAAATTGAGGAGCGCCTCCCCCGCAGGCGTGCGGGCGCTGCAGCAGCTCCGGAGCTCGAGGAGCTTTGGTCAGCAGTCGATGAGGGCACCGACGAGCAATGGGCCGCGGCACTCGATCGGTATATCGCGGCTCAGCCCTCCCTCGGGCGGCTCTCCGACGAGCAGCTTCTGGGCGGCTATCGCCACGCCGGAGCCACGGCGCCTGACCGGTAGAGGGTCCCTGTCGGGCGTAAGCTCGCAGAACTGCGCGAGGGGCATCAGGCAGCGCTTCTCGGGGGTTCTCTGGAAGCCGCCTTCCATTGGCCGTCAGGTTGCGCATATGATCATCGGCCATTCGCGCCGCGGAACTTCGTTACGTTGAGGATCCGGCACTCTGGTTGACCGGATCACCGTGTCACGAACGAGGCGTTCGGCGGACATCGCTGCCCAGCCCCGGGTCGAACTCCTGCTCGATGCCGTTCTGAACCGCTTGCCCCCAGCTAGGGAGCGCTTGGCTGTTAGAGGAGGCGCTAAGGCTATCAGAAATGTAGCCTGATATTGCTCCAGAAAAGACCTGTTAGCTGCCTTCTTTCTGCGTGATCCCGGCCTGATCGGTTCCGCGGGATCTTCATCGCCGCCCCCCGTAGAGACTCCGCAATTCCCCCGAAAAGGCCCCCTGCGCGGGCTATGTGGGGACACCATAGAGCTGGAACAGGCGCGTTTTTCCCCCGACTGGTTCGCTCCGGACTGCGTCGCGCACCACCGCGCGGGCTGGTGCGCCCGCACTACCGGTACATCCTCGATTGCGCGCTGACCGGCCCCACAACGGAGCCGCCACTCTCCCGCACCGCCCGTCGCTGTACGCATCCCCGCGTCGTGCTACGGACCCGAATCGGCGATCGAGCCGGAGCGAGAGGGAGCGAGCGATGCTGTTGGTGAGCGGAGCGAACGGCAATTTGGCCCGGTCGGTGATCTCCAACCTGCTGCGGATGACCGATCCGGACAACATCCTCGTCACCACCCGCGACCCCGCCTCCGCGCATGCGCGGGAGCTCGCCAGGCAAGGCGTGACGGTGCGCCACGGCGATTTCGATGCGCCCGAGACGCTTGGCCCCGCCTTCGAGGGCGCTACCCGGGCGCTGCTGATCTCGACCTATGCCGACAATTCCGAGCGGCTCCGCCAGAATCTGACTGCGCTGGAGGCCGCGAAGGCGGCGGGCGTGCGCCACATCCTCTACACGAGCTTCCTCGCCGCCGGCCCCGACGCGCTCGCCGAGCACAGCCAACGCGTCCACTGGCCAACGGAACAGGCGATCGCCGCCTCGGGGCTGTCCTACACGATCCTCCGCCACGCGCTGTACGCCGAGATCCTGGTCGGCGATATCGACGACACGCTGGCGACGGGGGTGCTGCGCCGCTGCGGCGGGAGTGCGGCCTGCACCTATGTCGCGCGAGAAGATCTGGGAGTGTCGGCCGCCACCGTGCTCGCCGGGAACGACCACGAGAACCGCATTCTCAACGAGACGATGGCGCGCTCGTACACCGGCAACGAGGTGGCGGACGCGATCGCGCGCTGCTTCGGCAAGCCCGTCCGCTACGAAACGGTCGCGGCCGAGGATTGGCCCGCCTACATGACCGACAAATGGGGCGTGCCGCCCACACTTGCCGCCAGCACGATCGGCACGATGCGCGCGATCGAGGCCGGGCAGTTCGACCTGGTTGCCGACGATTATCGCGCTGTCACCGGCCGCAGCCCGCAGACGCTCGACGAGTTCCTGGCAGGGGTGCGCGCCGCGCGCGGCTGAGAACCGCGTCCGGACGAGCGGCTCCTTCCGGGTACGAGGAGTGACGTTCTCGGGGGAACATACGATAGGCTTCGGGGTCTAAGGTCCGCCCGCGGAGCGCTGGGATGAGGCGCGGAGCCGCCGCGGCGTGACGCGCTTTGTATGTCGGACGAAAACCGCGCGCCCTCCCGCGCGGTCGTACAGCTGCACCAGCCGCTCGGCCACTTTGGCTGCGAGATTGCCCGACGAGCCCCGGTCCGAGCCTTATCCCAACGCAATCGACGGGGCGGTACGCTCGACCGTCGGGAGGCGATCGCCGTGGAACGCGGCGACGTTGGCAGCTCGGTCGGCATCGTCTGCTCTGCGGCCACAGGGAGACGCGGCGATGCCCCGCCTGTGCCGATGCTGACGTCGATAGAAGTTCCCCGCTTGTACTGTTTGCCACTGCCCACGGCCACACTGAACGCTTGACACCTTCATCCCTGTATACCAAGGAACACACAAATATCCACGGAGAGACCGGGAAGTGCCATCCAACAACCGCTATAGCGTGGCAGTCGATATCGGCGGGACGTTCACCGATCTTGTCGCCTTTGATCAGGCGACTGGCCGGGTCACTCAATCCAAGCAGCTGACCACCCCGGCGGAGTTTTCGCAGGGCGTGTGGGACTGCCTGGCAAAGGCGGAAATAGCGCCCGGGGATGCCGCCACGCTGGTTCACGGATCGACCGTGGCGATCAACATCGCGATCGAGGAGAAGGGGGCCAAGACCGCGCTCGTGGTCACCAAGGGAACCCGGGACGTCTACAAGATCGGGCGTCAGAACCGGCCCGAGGCCTATAACTTCATGTTCAGCCGGCCGACGCCGCTCGTGCCGCGCTCGCGCACCTTCGAGGTGGATGAACGTCTCGCGGCAACCGGCGAGGTTTTGGTCGAACTGGACGAGGATAATGTCGATGGCGTCGTAGCCGCGGTGCGCGACAGCGATGTTGAAGCGGTCGCGGTCTGCTTCCTCCATTCCTATATCGATCCCGTTCACGAGAATGCGGTGGCCAACAGGCTGCGCAGTCTGCTGGGTCGCGACGTCTATGTAACCGCGTCGAACGAGATCGTGCGCGAGTATCGCGAGTATGAGCGCACCTCCACGACGGTCATGAACGCCTATATCGGGCCGAAGACGAGCGCCTATGTCGGACGGATGCAGGACCGGCTCGCCGAGGAAGGGTTCAGCGGGCGCTTCCTGATCATGCAGTCGAACGGCGGCGTCATGTCGCCGGAAACGGCCAAGGCGCTGCCCGTCGCGATGATGGAGTCAGGCCCGGTCGGCGGTGTGATCGCGGCTGCCGAGGTCGGCAAGCGGCTCGGTTTCAAGGACGTCATCTCGTTCGACATGGGCGGCACCACCGCCAAGACCAGCCTGATCAAGGATGGCGAAGTATCGATTGCCCAGGGCTATTTCGTCGGCGGCTATGCCAGCGGTCATCCGGTGACCTTCCCCGTCGTCGACATCATCGAGGTCGGCGCCGGCGGTGGCAGCATCGCCTGGATCGATCCGATCGGTGCACTGAAGCTCGGCCCGCAAAGCGCAAGCTCGGTTCCCGGCCCGATCTGCTACGGGCGCGGCGGCACCGAACCTACGGTGACCGACGCCAACGTGGTTCTGGGGCGGATCGGCGCGGCCAGCTTCCTGGGTGGCGAGATGCCGCTCGATGCGGAGAGCGCGGCCGCGGGGATGTCCGCCCGGCTTGGTGACCGCCTCGGCATGAGCGCGACCGAAGTGGCGCACGGGATCATCCAGATCGCAGTCGCGAAAATGTCCTTGGCGGTGCGGGGAGTTTCGGTGGAGCGCGGTTATGACCCGCGCGACTTCGCGATGCTCGCCACCGGTGGTGCGGGGCCGCCGCATGCCATCGCGATCGCCCGCGACCTTCATATTCCGACCGTCATCATCCCGAACCTGCCGGCGCATTTTTCCGCCCTCGGCATGCTGATGACAGACGTGCGCCACGATTATGTGCGAACCTACTACCGCCCGCTTGCCGACGCCGACTTCCCGGAAGTCATGCGGATCTATGCTGAACTGGCCCGCTCCGGCGAGCAGGCGCTGGAAGCGGCCGGGGTCGAGGAGGATGCTCGCGACAATCTATGGTTCATGGATCTGCGCTATGTCGGCCAGGAATTCTGGCTCCAGGTGCCGGTCTCCCGCGCCGAGGTCGAGGCGGGCGATGTCGCTCCGATCGTGGACCGGTTCAATGAAATTCACGATCGCCGCTTCGGCCATGCGGCCGCCGAGGAACCGCTCGAACTCGTCAACCTGCGGCTGACGGCGACCGGCGCCCGGCCCAAGATCGAATTTCCGAAGATCGTCGGCGATACCGAGGATGCCAGGATCGGAACACGCAGCCTCTACCTCGACGATCCGCGCAACCCGGTCGAGTGCGCAGTCTACCGGCGGGAGCGGCTCAATCCCGGCGTCGAGATCGCGGGCCCGTGCGTGATCGAGGAATATGCATCCACGACGGTATTGTTCGAAGGCGACAGCCTCATCGTCGCCGACACCGGGGAACTCATCATCAAGGTTGGCAAACGATGACCGTTTCGATGGAAGAAGTGCCTTCGCTGGACCCCGTTACCCTGGAAGTCATACGCAACGCGCTACCGGCGATCTCCGACGAGATGAGCGTCGACCTGCAGCGCACATCATACAACATGATGATCTACGAAGTGCGCGATTACTGTACTGCGCTTCTGGATATCCACGGCTCGCTCATCTCGCAGAATATCGGCGGTGTGTCGCACTTCGTCGCCGATCTCGGGGTCGTCGTGAAAAGCGGCGTCGAGCGCTACGGGGTTGACGGTTTCAGGCCTGGCGACGTCCTGATCCACAACCACCAGGCCACCGCCGGGCAGCACCTCAACAACGTCGTGCTCTACACACCCGCTTTCTTCGAAGGCGAGCTCGTCGCGTTCGCCGTGGTGCGCGCGCATTGGGTGGACGTCGGCGGGCTATCGACCGGCTTCGGGGGCGCCGGCGCCTTCGATCCGTGGAGCGAGGGCCTGCAGTTCGACAATATCAAGATCTACGAAGCGGACGTGCCGGACGAGAAGATGATCCGGATGATCCGCGACAACATCCGCTTCCCCGACGCGGCGATGGGCGACATGCGCTCCCAACTCGCGGCGTGCCGGCTCGGCGAACGGCGGTTCGAGGAACTGCTCGGCCGCTATGGCAAGGACGTGGTGCGCGGCGCGATCGCACGCATCTATGCTGAGACGGAGGCGCGCTGCCGGGCTGCCGTGGAGGAGATACCCGACGGGATCTACGAGGCGGAATCCTATCTCGACGGCCGCGGCGATGGGCCGGGCTACGAGATCAAGGTCAAGGTCACGGTGTCGGGGGGCGACATGGTGATCGATCTCTCCGGCTGCTCGCAGCAGCGCGAGGGCGGCATGAACGCGCGGACCTTCGCCGGCGCATTCATCGCCTACAAAGCGCTGACCGGACCGCTCGAGCCGCTCAATGAAGGTGCTTTTTCGGCGCTAGAGGTCATCATCCCGGAGGGTAACATGATGATGGCCCGGTTCCCGGCGCTGATGGCGGCGTGGAGCGGGCCGCTGCCCACCGTCGTCGACACGATCTGGAAGGCGTTCGCCCAGGCGTTGCCCGAACGGATTCCCGCCGCGCATTCCGGCTCGCTCGGGGCGGCATTCTCCTTTTCGGGTGCCGATCGCCGCGGCAAGGGGTTCGTCGCGATGAGCATTGAATCCGGCGGCTGGGGCGGTCGCCCGGGGGCGGACGGCCAGGACGTTTCGATGTCGGTTTGCCAGGGCGACGTGCGCAATTCGCCGATCGAGAATATCGAGCTGAAGACACCGCTGATGGTGGTCGAGCGCGCGCTGAGGGCCGATTCCGGTGGCGCGGGCGAGTTTCGTGGCGGCCTCGGCATTCAGACCCACGCCAAGGCGCTGGTGGCCGGCCGGTGGAACTCGTCGAGCGGCGACGGAGGACGACGCACCTGCCCGCCCTGGGGGCTGGCCGGCGGGAAGCCCGGCAAGCTGGCCGAAACGCTGGTCAAGCGGGCCGACGAGGTTGAGTTCCACGCGCCGTCGGGGCCCGGCTTCGTCGGCGGCGTCGGCGCCGAAATTCTCTACCGCACGGCGGGCGGGGGCGGGTGGGGCGACCCGCGCGCACGCGATCCCGAACGGGTCCTGGCCGACGTGCGCGAAGGCTATGTCTCGCTCGAGGCGGCGCGCGAGGATTATGGCGTCGCGATCACCGACGCTCTCGAAATCGATGCCACTCAAACGGCGCGGCTGCGCGGCGCGGAACGCGCGAAGGAGACGATGTGATGGGCGCGGATTTTTCGGCCACCCACCCGGTTCGGCTGGCAAGCTATGCCTCGCGCCGCCAACGTGTGCGCGATGCGATGCGGGCGGCAGGACACGAACTGCTGATTGCCTATGGCAATGGCCGGCACAGTTTCGTCGGAATGAACCCGGCCTGGTACCTGACCGGCTTCAAGCAGATGGGACCCCACATGGCGGTCGTGCTGCCGCTCGATGGCGAGCCGTTCGTCGTCGTCACCCCTCGCTGGGACGAGGAGCGCGCGCGCGAGCGATCGGCGGTGGAGGAGGTGATCGCGGTTGAGCCCGACGCCTTCCTGGCGACCATTCGGGACGAGATCGCGAAGCGCCAGCTCGGCCGCGCGTCCATCGCCGTCGCCGGCGGCCAGCAGCAGCCCCGTGGGTTGATCGAGGCCTGGCCAGACCTGCTCGGCACCCCGCCGGCGGACGCAGACCAGATGATCAGCGACCTCGCCCGCATCCGCGACGAATGGTCGCTATACTGCACGCGCGCCGCCGTCGATATTGCGGAGCAGGGCTATGACTGGCTGCTCGCGAACGTTCGGCCGGGCATGTACGAGCACCATGTTGCGGGCGAGCTCGAGACCTACATCCGCAGCCTCGGCGCCGAGGACAATTTCCAGTTGATGTCCTCCTCGCAGCATAATCGATCCGTGCACATGCCGACCAACCGGGTCATCGCCGAGGGGGACATCCTGCTCGGCGAGATCACGCCGGCCGTCGAAGGCGAATATATCCAGATCTGCCGCACCGCCGTCTTCGGCACGCCGACGGCGCTGCAGCTCGAGAAGTTCGCAATGCTCGACGAGGCGCTGCGGGCGGGGATGAAGGCAGCCAAGCCGGGGGTTCCGGTGTCGGAAGTCGTCGCCGCGATCAACGCACCGATCTCGGCGGCGGGCTATGAAAAGTACACCGTGCCGCCGTACATGCGGACGCGCGGCCACAGCATGTCGCTGGGATCGATGGACCCTGAGATCGCGACCTTCAGCGGACATGTGCTGGCCAAGGGCGTCGTCTTCGTGATGCACCCCAACCAATATATTCCCGACACCGGCTACTTCATGTGCGGCGAACCCGTCATCATCACCGACGATGGTGCGCAGCCGCTGACCAGCCGCATGGGCGAGCTCGGCTCAATCCTCTAATCCCAGGAGCACCCCTAATCGTGATCGCGATGATTCCCGTGCTGGAGCGCGGCTACACCTTCTGGGATCGATCCAAGCTGCCCTCGGACGAGTTCGAGGAGCGCACCCGCACCGCGCAGGCGATGATGGCGGAACAGGGTCTCGATGCCCTGCTGATCTGGTCCCAGAGCTATCACAGCAATGGCGATCTCGCTTGGCTGTCGGGCTGGCCGATGGGTGGCGGGCTCGTGGTGCGCCGCGAGGGCGAGCCGACGATGTTCAGCCCAGGGGGAGGGCGGGAACTCTATTTTCAGCGCATGCAGACCTGGCTGAACGACATCCGTTCGGTTCCCGGAAGCGTCGCCAAAGCTATTGCCTCCCTGCTGAGCGAGAACGGGATCAGTGGCGGCCGCATCGGCATCGTCGGTCGCGCGCTGATGGGTGCGGGCAACCTGCGCGACATGGCTGATCATCTCAGTGGCTTTTCACTCGAGGAGGTCGGCCATGCCTATACCGCAATGCGTGCGGCCAAACGCCCGCGCGAACTTCTCGCGGCCAGCACCAGCCTCGCGATCGCGGAAGCGGCGGTGCGGGCCGGGCAGGAAGTCTTCGATAGCGGCGCGGGGAGCGCAGAGGCGATGATCGCCGCCGAGCGCGCGGCGCGACTGGCCGGCGCGCGGGATTGGCGCTGTCTCGCCAACATCACGGGGCGTGGCCTGCGTCCGTTCGAGCGGCTTGGCGGCGAGCGGCAGGAGAAGCTCGTGCTCTGGGTCGCGGTCGATCAGAGCGGTTATTGGGCGCAGGCATCCACCCCTGCCGCGACGGGCGGCGCTGCCGCGAGCGCAATGACGAGGATGATGGCTGCGGCCAAAGCCGGGGCGCGGGCAGGTGATGTTGCAGACGCAGCGCTCACCGGACTGCCCGAGTGCGATGCCGAACTCGCTTTGTCGTACGGCTTCGGATCGGGAATCGGGCTCGACCTCGAAGAAGCGCCGCTGCTGGTGCCGGGTAACGACACGATCTTGGTGGAGGGCGGGTTGCTCGCGCTCCGCATATTCCTCGATAGCACGTCCGAGATGGCCACGGCGATGGTCGTGGTCGGCACGGAAGGCGCGCGAGGGATCAGCGCGTCCTGAGTGCCGCCGCCGCCCTTACCGCGCTGGCCGAGCGGCTCGCAGCGGATGGATCCGCCGGCGAGATGGCGGACCTGGCGCGCGAGCGCTTGTTCGACACGCTCATAGCGACGCTGATCGGGCTCAGGCTGCCCGAATCCGCGCCGCTTGAGCGGATCGGCGATGGCGGCGCCTACGCGCTCGTCCGGCGGCTCGTCGCCGCGACGCGGGCGACCGAGATCGATGACATCCACATCTCAGGCTGCGTAACGGCCGGATCGGTCGTGATCCCGGCCGCGATCGTCACGGCGGCCGCCCATCGGGTCGATACGGAAGCGATGCTTCGGGGAGTCGCTGCCGGTTACCACGCCGGAATCTCACTCGCCGCTGCAGCCGGGGGTGCCACCATCGTGTACCGCGGGATCTGGCCGACCTACCTCGCGGCGCCGTTTGCCGCCGCCGCGGCAGCGGCCGTTGCCCGAGGAATGGATGGCGCGATGACCGCGGCCGCGCTCCGCCTAGCCATCGTGCGAACGACGGCCGTGGTTGATCGCGCCGGCCCCCGCTGGTTGTCCCTGGGGTCGGCGGCCGTGGAAGGGCTGGTGGCGGCCGATGCAGCGGCCGCCGGGATGGACGCAGGGGAGGCGGTTCTCGACAATTGGGCCGAACAATGCGGCCTGACGCTCGATGCAGGCGCGCTCGCCGCGCCGTCGCAACTCGGGTCGATCGATTGCAAGACCTTTCCG
>JAQGKS010000247.1 GCA_028289965.1 Sphingomonas bacterium | reverse complement strand
ACAACGACCGCTGCGGCTCCCGCCACGGCGTCGCTCGAACAGAGCCGGGAATTGTTCAACAATTTCGCGTGCGGCAGCTGCCATGTTCTGGCGGACGCCGGCGCCAGCGGCCATGTCGGCCCGTCGCTCGATGGCAACCCCAACCTGACCGAAGCGCTCGTCGTCGATCGCGTTGCCAACGGCCAGGGCCCGATGCCCGCCTTCGCCGGCCAACTGAGCGACGCAGAGATCGCCCAGCTCGCCGCCTACGTCACCAAGGTCGCAGTCAAGTAACAGCGTGACGCGGCACGTTCACAGCCGCAGACAAGCGGCGACGCCGCCCCAATGAGGCGGCGTCGCCGGTCTGCACCTTATCCCCCGTGCCGCAGCACGGGGGCAGTGGTCCCGATCAGCGGCAGCGCACGCCGCCGCGCTCGACCTCGCGGCCCAGCAGCGCGCCGGCCCCCGCGCCGAGCAACGTGCCGAGCGTCGACGAGCGGCCATTATCCAGCGCATTGCCGAGCAAACCGCCTGCGACGCCGCCGACGATCAGCCCGGTCGTGCCGTCCGGACGGCGGCAATAATAACGGCCGTTGCCGCCGCGATAGATCCGGTCGTTGCGACCCAGCCGGCGCTCCTGATAATAGCGACCGTCGCGATAATAACGGTCGGCCATATACTGGCCGCCGGCGCCGGGCCGGTTATAATCATAGTTGCGGTAGCGCTGCCAATCCTCTCGCCGTTCCTGGCGCAGGTTGCGCTGAGCCTGACGGACGTCGCGCCGCTCCTCTCGAACATCCCGCCTTTCCTCGCGGAACTCACGACGGGCCTCGCGCACGTCCCGCGACTGCGCGGATACTTGCGGTGCGAAGCTGGCGACGGCGAGCACGGCGATAAGCAACTTCTTCACGGATTCTCTCCTGCGGTTATTCAAGCCAAACCGGGAGGCGCCCAGTTGGTTGCAAGCCGGGTCGACGCAGGTGGTCAGCTTTCCAGTTTCCCAAGATCGCCTTCGCTCAGCCGCTGATGATCCCAGCCGCCGAGCCAGCGCTCCCGCTCCTCGCTTCCCTCGGGATAGGGGCAGGCCGCGCGGGCGACCCGCCGCGCATGGGCATCCATGCCCTGGCCGTAAGGATCGGTCGGGCCCACGCCATCTTCCTGCATCGCTCTCTCCCACGTCGGCTGCCGAGCACGCTTCATCGATAACGAGACTTGGCCGCCGCCGTTCCGCGGCCCCAACGCGCGGCGCCCGCTTGACCCTGAGCGGGGCGCATCGCATCGGATCGCCGAGCGCGGCGACGCGCGAACGGCGGACAGCCGGCACGAACGGGAAGGCGTGACCCCAGCATGCAGTTGATGAACGATACCGACCGGCTGCTCGCAGCGGCCCGCGCCTGGGCGGGCGGGCGGATGGCGATCGCCACGGTGGTGTCGACCTGGGGCTCCGCGCCGCGTCCGCGCGGCAGCCAGATGCTGGTGCATGAGGATGGGCGGTTCGAGGGATCGGTCTCGGGCGGCTGCGTCGAAGGCGAAGTATTGTACGCCGCGGCGGCGACGATTGCGGACGGTGCGTTCCGGCGGCTGCGCTTCAGCGTCGGCAATGAGCAAGCGTGGGAAGTCAGCCTGCCCTGCGGCGGCGATATCGAGGTGATCGTCCAGCCCGTCGCCGAGACCGGTTACCCGCCTGCCCTGTTCGGTGCAATTGCCGCTGGCCGGGCCCATGGCGATGCGGTGTCGGTCACGACCGATCTGGAGACGGGTATCAGCACAATCGGCGACGAAGCCGGCGCGGCGTGCTTCGTTAACCGCCACGCACCGCCCCGGCGGCTGCTGATCGTCGGCGCGGTCCAGATTGCCCAGTCGCTCGCCGGCTTCGCCAGCGCGCTCGACATCCGCACGGTGCTGATCGATCCGCGCGATCGTTTCCTGACGGCGGAACGCTTTCCGGGGGTGACGCTGGACAGCCGCTGGCCGGACGAGGCGATCGCCGACCTGTCCCCCGATCCATCGACCGCAGTGGTGACCCTCAGCCACGATCCCAAGATAGACGATCCCGCGTTGATCGCCGCGCTGGCGTCGCCGGCCGGCTATATCGCGGCGCTGGGATCGCGTCGCAGCCACGCCGCGCGGATCGAGCGGCTGACCGCGGCGGGCATCGGCGAGGCGGCGATGGCGCGGATCGATGCGCCCGCCGGACTGCCGATCGGCGCGCTCGGCCCGGCCGAGATCGCGCTGTCAGTCGCGGCGGGGATCGTCAGGGCGTTACGGGGCGGGGCGTGATGCCCCGCCCGCGCGCTTACTTCTTGGCGAGCGAAAGGCCGCCGAAACGCTTGTTGAAGCGTGCAACCTGACCACCGGCGTCGAGCATCGAGGACTTGCCGCCCGTCCATGCAGGGTGGACCGTCGGATCGATGTCGAGCTGCAGCGTGTCGCCTTCCTTGCCCCATACCGAGCGGGTCTGGAACTGGCTGCCGTCCGTCATCTGGACGTTGATCATGTGGTAGGCGGGATGGATATCTTTCTTCATCGCATAAGCTCCGGAATGTGGCTGGTTTCCGACCAGCCGGACGCGAACGCGGCGCTCTAACGGCCACACCCTTGCTTGACAAGCCCGCCGGCCGCCGCGAAGCACCGCCGCGGTGAAGGTGTCGTCCCGGGAACGGGACGGTGAAAAGGGAAGCCGGTCCAGTCCGGCGCTGTGCCCGCAACTGTAGGCGGTGAGCCGCTCCCCACATGCCACCGGGCAACCGGCAAGGCGGGGAAACGGTGTCGACCCGCAAGCCAGGAGACCTGCCTTCACCGTCGTCCGTGCCCGGCCGGGTCCAGCCGAGTTCACGTGGCGCGACGCGGGCGGCCTACGGGCCGACGCGGCGTACCGCCGTGGCGACTTTGGTTGGTCGCTACGGGAGGTTGAATGCCGTTATTGCCCTTATTCTTCGCGGCTGCTGCGGCAGCGCCGGAAATCGTCGTCACCGCCGCGCTGTCCCCCGTCCCGGTCGAAACCGCGGCGGCCTCGGTGACCTTGTTCGATCGCACGCGGATCGAGGCGCTCGGGGCGCCGTTCGCGCTCGATCTGCTCCGGCTTGCGCCCGGCGTCGCGGTGGCGAGTGCCGGCGGCCCCGGTTCCCAGGCGCAGATCCGCATTCGCGGGGCCGAGGCCAACCACACGCTCGTCTTTATCGACGGCATCGATTTCAACGATGTCGCCGCCGACAATCAGGCACGGTTCGAAAGCTTTGCGACCGACGGGCTCGACCGGATCGAGGTGATCCGCGGCGCGCAGTCGGCGCTGTGGGGATCGGAGGCGCTGGGCGGCGTCATCGCGCTGGCGACGCCCGACCCGATCGGCGCCTTCCGCCTCACCGCCAGCGGCGAATATGGCAGCCTCGGCCAGGCGCATGGCGCCGCCACCCTGGTCACCGGCGGCGACCGCGCCGGGCTTGCCGCGACCGCAGCCTATTCGCGCAGCGACGGGATCGACATCCTGGGCGGCGGGGCGGGTGACCGCGACGGCTATTCGAACGTCACGACCAGCCTGAAGGGCGTTGCCCGGCCCGGCAGCGACGGGGAGATCGGCGCGGTCGTCCGCTACGTCCGCCACGCCGCCGCCTATGACGGGGTAGACGCCGCCTTCCAGCGCGCCGACACTGCCGACAGCGCGGCGGCCGAGACAGTCGGCATCCGCAGCTGGGCCCGGCTGGGACTGGCGCCCGACGCGGCATGGAGCCTGTTGATCGACGGGCAATATCTGGCCAGCGACAACCGCAACCGCAACGCCGGTGCGCCGGTCAACGCCAGCATCGGTCGCCGCACCCGGATCGGCGGCGGCGCGGCGCATCGCTTTGCCATCGGGGCGACCGGCCATTCGCTCGAAACCCGGATCGAGCGCGAAGACGAGCGCTTCGCCGCCACCGATGCCGGGTCCGACCGGACCGGCGACCAGCGGCTCTCGCGCGGCCGGACGGCGATCGTCGGGGAATGGCGGGCAAGCTGGGGCAGCGCGGTGTCGACCGACGTCGCGCTGCGCCACGACGACTTCAACCGCTTCCGCGACGCGACCACGCTGCGCGCGCAGGCGGTGGTGCAGCTGACGCCTGCGCTCGCGCTCGTCGGCGGCTATGGCGAGGGCATCTCGCAGCCCGGATTCGCCGAGCTGTTCGGATTTGCCGCGAACAGCGGGTTCCTCGGCAATCCCCGCCTGACGCCGGAACGGTCGCGCGGTTATGAAGCGGGCCTGCGCTACGCCAAGGGGATCGCATCGGCGGAGATCGTCGCTTTCTCCAGCGCGCTGCGCGACGAGATCGTCTATTCGCCGCTGCCGCGATTCCAATATACCTACGTCAATGCAGCCGGCACCAGCCGCCGCCGGGGGGTGGAGCTGTCCGGCACGCTGCGGCCGAGCGCGGCGCTGCGGCTGTCGTTCGCCTATAGCTGGCTCGACGCGCGCGAACCGCGATTGGCGGGGGCCGCGCGCGCCGCGCAGGAGGTGCGCCGCCCGCGGCATAGCGGTAGCCTCTCGGCCGAGTGGCGACGCGGGGGCCTCACCGCCGGCGGGTCGATCGCCTATGTCGGCCGCCGCCGCGACATCGACTTCGATCGTTTCGCAGCGGTAAGGCTGAACGATTATGTCCTCGCCGGCGGCCGCGTCGCCTATGCCATCACCCCGGCTGTCGAGGCGTTCGGGCGGATCGAAAACGCGCTGGGAGACGATTATCAGGACGTGGTGGGCTATGCGACGCGGGGTCGGACATTCCATGCGGGCCTTCGCCTGCGCCTTGAGCCTTAGCGCGGCTTATGCCGAGGCCGCGCCCACGCGTGTCGCATCGCTCAACCTGTGCACGGATGAGCTTGTGCTGCTGCTGGCCGCACCGGGACAGATCGTCTCACTCACCCATCTCGCGCACGACCCGGCGGAGACCAGCCTGTGGCGGCAGGCGCGCCGCCATGCCGCCAATGACGGCAGCCTGTTGTCGGTCGCCGCGCTCCGCCCGAACCTGATCGTGACGATGGGCGGCAGCGGGGCGGATCGTGCGCCGATCGCGCGGGCGATCGGAGCGCGGCTGCTGATATTGCCCTATCCCGCCAGCATCGACGACGTCGAACGATCGGTCACCGCCGTCGCCGCCGCGCTGGGCCGCAGGGCAGCCGGCGCGCGCGTGATCGCCACGATCCGCCGTCATCGCCGGCTGGCGCCGCGCACCGCGATCGACACGATCTTCCTGACGGGCGGTGGCCGCAGCGTGGCGCCGGGCGGATTGGCGGCGGCGTGGCGGCGCGCCTGCCGCCACAGGCTGGTCTCCGCCCGGTCGTGCGCGAGATGGGTGAGCGAGACGATCTGTCCCGGTGCGCCCAGCAGCAGCACAAGCTCATCCGTGCACAGGTTGAGCGTTGCGACACGC
>JAQGKS010000238.1 GCA_028289965.1 Sphingomonas bacterium | reverse complement strand
ACGCCCGGTTCGATCGTGATCGAGACGCGCGATGGCTGGATCGAGGATGGCCCGGATGCGGCGCTCGACCGGCTCCGCGTCCAGCTCGACCGCATGGGCGTGCCGCGTTGAGCCCGGCCGAACATGCCGCCGCGATGCTCGGCGGGATCGATCTCGCCGCGCCGCCGCGCCGGGTCGGCCGGCTGGTGGCCTATGACGGGGTGATGCTCGAGGCGACCGGCGTCGATCGCCCGATCGGCAGCGGCGTCCGCGTGATCGATGGCGATGGCCACGCCACCCGCGCCGAAGTCGTCGGGTTTCGCGGCGATCGCGTGCTGATGGTCGCGCTGGATGGCGATGCGCCGCATGCCTGCGGTGGCCGGGTCGAGCCCGATTGCCACGGCGGGGCTGCCGAAGTGGGCGAGGCGCTGCTCGGACGAGTGGTTGATGCGCTCGGCAACCCGCTCGATGGGCTCGGCCCGATCGTCACCGCGCGCCGCTGGCCGCTGGCCGGACGGCGGACCAACCCGTTGCACCGGGCGCGGGTGACCGAGCCGTTCGACCTGGGGGTGCGCGCGGTCAACGCCCTGCTCACCGCCGGCGTCGGCCAGCGGATCGCGATCATGGCGGGTTCGGGCGTCGGCAAATCGGTGCTGATGGGACAGATGATCGCCGGTGCCGATGCCGACGTGATCGTCGTCGGGCTGGTCGGCGAACGCAGCCGCGAAGTCACCGATTTCCTCGCGACCAAGCTGACCGGGGATGTCCGCAAGAAGAGCGTCGTCGTCGCGGTGCCGGCGGACCACCCGCCGATCCTGCGGCTGCGCGCCGCGATGCGCGCCACCGCGATCGCCGAATATTTCCGCGAACAGGGCCTGAAGGTGCTGCTGCTGATCGACAGCCTGACCCGCGTCGCCCATGCGCAGCGCGAAATCGGCCTGTCGCTGGGCGAGCCGCCGACGATGAAGGGCTATCCGCCGTCCGCGCTCGGCCTGATTCCGCGTCTGTGCGAGCGGGCCGGCGCGTGCGCACGCACCGGCGGTTCGATCACTGCGCTTTATACGGTGCTGGCCGACGGCGACGATACCGACGATCCGATCGTCGATACCGCCCGCGCGATCGTCGACGGGCACATCGTCCTGTCGCGCAGCCTGGCCGAACAGGGCGTGTTCCCCGCGATCGACGTGGGCAAGTCGCTCAGCCGCGTCATGGCCGACATCGTCGATCCCGATCACGCCCGCGCCGCGGCGTCGTTGCGCCGGCTGTGGTCGGTCTATGAGGAAAATCGCGATCTGATCCTGATGGGGGCTTATCGCGACGGCAGCGACGCGACGATCGACGCCGCGATCGCCCGCCACGGCGAGATCCTCGACTTTCTCGGCCAGCCGCAGAAGGAGCGCGTCGATTACGCCGCCTCGGTCGCCAGCCTCGTCGGCAGCTTCGGCCGATGAACGGGGTCGTCGAGCGCCGCGCCCGCCTCGCGCGCATCCGCCGGGTCCAGCATCTCCAGGCCGCGGCAACGGCCGCGCAGGCGGAGGGGCGGGCGACGTCGCTGGAAGGCACCGCCGCGCATCTCACCCAGCTGTGCCACAGCCTGACGCCGCTGCCGGGGATGACCTCCGCCTCGCAGCTTTCCAACGCAGCGGAGCTGGCGATGCGGCTCGATACCGTTCGCGAGGGGCTGACCGATGCGATCGTCTCCGCCCGCGCGACCGCGCTGGAAAGCGCCGCGCATCGCATGCAGGCCCGCATCCGCCAGGAGAGCGCCGAGCGGCTGGAGGAACGCGCCGCCGCCGCGATCGCATTGCTGCGCGAACGCAAGCAGCAGGCCGCCGGCGGCCGCCGCAAAAGCATCGAGGCGTCATGATCCCGGCAGGTCTTTCCGCCCTCCGCACGCCGATCGATGCGCCCGAGCCCGCTGCGGCGGCGCCCGAGCGCGGCGGTTCGTTCGCCCTCCTCATCGATTCAATCGCGCCGGACGTTCCGGCCGATGCGGCGCCGGCTGTCCTTCCGGCTGTGGCCGAGGAGGTTTCCGATGTCGAAGGAGTGGCGGAGGACGCGGCGACGTCACCGCCAGCGGTCGCGGCGGCGCTGATCGCCCAGCTTTGTCCGACGGCACCCGTGTCGCTCGCGCCGGTGCCGCCGGCACCGGCATCACCGCCAGCCGCGCCGTCGCCCGCGCCGTTCACCGCCGAGGTAACGCCGGGCACGCCGATCGAACCCCCGCCGATCCTGCCGGCCATGGCTGCGCTAACGCCCGCGCCGGCCGACAAGCCGACGCGGCCGGGCAAGGCGACACATGGCGATTTGGCTGGTTGCGTCGATCGGGCAACGATGGAGGCCATCGCTCCGGCGACGGCGCCCGCCTTGTTCCGGCCTGTCGCCGCGATCGCGCCGGCGGACGGTCTCGCCGTCCAGTTGGCGCCTGCCCCAGCCGCGGCCACCGCTGCGCCGGGGGAGATCGTGATCCGCCAGCAACTCGATCTGATCCACGATTCGGCTTGGCTCGACCAGCTGGCGCGCGACATCACCCGCAGCGCCGATCAGGACGGACGGCTGCGCTTCTCGCTCGCGCCGGACAATCTCGGCCGGCTGACGGTCGATCTGGGGCGCGGCGTGGACGGCACCGCGATCCGGCTGACCACCGAAACCGAACAGGCGCAGCGCATCCTCGCCGATGCCCAGCCGCGCCTGATCGCGGAGGCGCGCGCCCACGGGCTGCGGGTGACCGAGACGCAGGTCGATCTCGATCAGCGGCCCGGCGGGCGGCAGCAGCCGGGCGGCGGCTGGAGCGGCGGATCGGACGGCGATCGTCCGCGGCACTATTTCAGCCGGGCGGACATCCGCCCGGCACTATCGCGTGTGGTGGCGGCCGAGATGCCGGCCGCGCGCGATCTCTATGCGTGAACGGGGACCAAGATGAGCGACAAGAATAGTGACGAGGCCGTGGTGCCGAAGAAGAAGGGTGGCAAGCTCAAGGTCATCCTCGGGATCGTCGGCGGCATTGCCGTGCTGGGCGGCGGCGGGGTGGCGGCGGGCATGTATGTCGGCGGCGGTCATGACGCGGCGCCCAAGGAGGATCCCAACCGGCCCAAGCTGGTGCCGCGCGCCACGGCGGGAGGGCATGCGGCGGCGGAGGCGGGGCACGGCCCGGCGGCCGGTGGCGCGATCGATCCGCGGCGTTACCAGGCGAGCTTCTACCCGATCGAGCAGAGCTTCACGTCCAACCTGCGCGATTCCGACGGCTTCGTGCAGGTCGGGCTCGGCGTGTCGACCTTCTACGACCAGAAGGTGCTCGACAACCTCAAGGCCAACGACATGCCGATCCGGTCCGCGGTGCTGATGACGCTCGCCGATCAGGACGCATCCGTGATCACGTCGCCCGAAGGAAAGAAGGCGCTTCAGCGCGCGCTGAAAAAGGCTATCAATGACGTTCTGGTTAACCGTGAGGGTTTCGGCGGCGTGGACGACGTGTACTTCACCAACTTCATCATTCAGTGATCGGCGAACCCGATCCGGGGCAGGAGGCGGCCGCGCCGCCTGACGATCCAGCGGACGATGGCGTGCGCCTGTTCGCGATGGGGCAGGTTTCGCTCCGCCCCGCGGCGCGCGTCGCGGGGATCGAGCGGATGGGCGAGCGGCTGTCGCGCCATCTGCGCGCCGCGATCGAGCCGATCGCGCGGGTCAAGACCCAGGTCGCCGCCGAACCGATCCGGTCCGCCCGGTTCGAAGCGTGGCTGAACGAGCTGCCCGCCTTTACTAGCCTCAGCCATTATCGGGTGCCGCCGTTGAAAAGCGGCGTGCTGGTGATGGTCGAGCCCGATTTCGTGACGCGCATGGTCGATGCGTATTATGGCGGCATCGGCAAGCCGTCCAAGCACCGCGCGCGGGAGTTCACGCCGACCGAGGACCGCCTGCTCGCGCGGCTGACGGAGGCGGTGGTCGGCGCGCTCGTCTCGGGCTGGAGCGAAGTCGCTGCGCTGGAGCCAGTTCTTGCCGCGCGGGAGACCAACGCCGCCTTCGCCAGCTTCGTGCGGCGCGACGAAACCATCGTCGTCCAGTCGTTCACGGTAAATCCCGGCACCGGCAAGCCGACCAGCCTGTCGATCGTCTACGCCGCCGCTGCGCTCCGCCCGTTCGAGGCGCTGTTCGCCGCCAAGGTTCATGGCGGCGACGGCGATGCCGATCCGGACTGGCGCCGGCGCCTCGCCGGTGCGCTGGAAAATGTTCGCCTGCCGGTCCGCTCGGTGCTAGCCCGCCCCGAAATGACGATGTCGCAGCTGATGCAGCTGAAGCCGGGCGACGTGATCCCGATCGTGATGCCGGCCAAGGCGCCGTTGATCGTGGCCGATCGCCGGATCGCATCGGGCACGATCGGCGAGCGGGAAGGCAAGGCGGCGCTGATGATAGAAGAAGTATTCGGGGGCAAGCAGTGAACCAGATAGCGGCCGATCCCGCCGGGGGAGAAAGCGACCCCTCGGCACGCAATTACAAGCTCCTGTCCGAAATCCCGGTGCGCCTGTCGGTCGAGGTCGGCTCGACCTCGCTCAAGCTGTCCGAGCTGCTCGACCTGGCCGAGGGCTCCGTCGTCGAACTCGATCGCAGCGCGAACGAACTGCTCGACATATTGGTCAACGGCACGCTCGTCGCCAAGGGCGAGGTGGTGACGGTGAACGGCCGCTTCGGCATCCGCGTCGTCGATGTCGTCGCCAGCGACGCCCGCTCTGCGGGCATCGAACGGCGCATATGAATATTTTCGCCTATATTCTCAATCTCGTGCTGATGCTCGCTCTGGTGGCGGGGATGGCGATCGGCGCGCTGTGGCTGTGGCGCAAGCTTCAGCCCGGCATGGCGTTCGGTCGCCGCGACCCGGCGATCAAGCTGATCGATGCGATCCCGCTCGGCACGACGGGGCGTCTCGCGGTGGTCGATTTCGCCGGCAAGCGCCTGCTCCTCGCGGTCTCGCGCGGGCGGATCGAGAAGCTCGCCGAAACCGATGCCCCGGTGTTCAGCCTGGAACAGGCGGATGAGCATTAGGTGACAGCCTTGTCGCTCGTGGCATCGTTGGGGTCGGGCGCAGCCGGGTTGCGGCCGCGCGCGCGCGACTTGGCGGCGCGGATCGGCTCGTTCCGGCACAAGCGGGCCTGGTGCTGGGCCGCCGTTTTGACGCTGATCCTGTTCGGCCTGGCTGGCCCGGTGCTGGCCCAGAGCGCGGGTGGCGCGGCGCAGAGCGGGGCGCTGGATCGCGCACTCGGCACGATTGCGGGGGAGGGGCGGCCTTTGTCGCTCTCGCTCCAGATCCTGCTGCTGATGAGCCTGCTGACGGTGTTGCCGTCGCTGGTGCTGATGATGACGAGCTTCACCCGGATCATCATCGTCCTGTCGATCCTGCGCCAGGCGCTCGGGTTGCAGCAGACCCCGCCGAACCAGGTGCTCGTCGGCCTTGCGCTGTTCTTGTCGCTGTTCGTGATGCGGCCGGCGATCGACCAGATCAACGCCAACGCGTTCAAGCCCTATGGCGCGGGCCAGATCGGGATCGAGGAAGCGGTCGGCCGATCGGGTACGGTGCTGCACGGCTTCATGGAACGGCAGGTCCGCCAGACCGATCTCAAGCTGTTCGCCGACATGGCCAAGGCGCCGCCCTTCGCCAAGCCGGCCGATATTCCCTTTTCGATCCTGTTGCCGGCGTTCGTCACGTCCGAGCTCAAGACGGCGTTCCAGATCGGCTTCCTGATCTTCCTGCCGTTCCTAATCATCGATCTGGTCGTCGCATCGACGTTGATGGCGCTCGGCATGATGATGCTGTCCCCCAGCATCATATCGATGCCGTTCAAGCTGCTGTTGTTCGTGCTGGTGGATGGTTGGGCGCTGACGATGGGATCGCTCGCGGCTTCGTTTGGCGGGGGTTGAGGATGCGCGTCCGCATTCCTCGGTTCATCCCGGGCACAACCGCAGGAGGTGCCGCGTGTCGCGACTTCGCGGCACGCGAACGGGCGAAGGACGCGCGCCGCCATGGCTGACGCCGACTATTTCGTCGGAATTGCGCAGCAGGCGCTCTGGATCCTGGCGCTCGCCTCCGCGCCGATCCTGATCCCGGCGCTGGTCGTCGGGTTGATCCTCGGCATGGTGCAGGCGGCGACCTCGATCAACGAACAGACGCTGGCGTTCGTCCCCAAGCTGATCGTGGTCGGCATCTGCCTCGCCATCTTCGGCGGCGCGATGCTGATGCTCATCGCCGATTTCATGCGGGAAATGTTCGCCCGGATCC
>JAQGKS010000230.1 GCA_028289965.1 Sphingomonas bacterium | reverse complement strand
ATCTGATCCGCGCGCAGGAAGCGGCCAACTTCCACGACAAGACCAGCGGACGCCACGAGGGCATCCGCCAGTTCATCGACGAGAAGAGCTACAAGCCCGGCCTGGGCGCGTACGACAAGGATCGCGCGCCGACCAAGTAAGGCCTATGCCGGGCGCCGATAACCGGGCGCCCGGCGCTTTACGATTCGCTGCGGCCGTACTTCACGCGACCGCGGGGGCGGCCCGCATGTCGGCCGGAACGATCAGATCGCGCGCCGCGCCGCGCGCCTTGGCGAGCCCCTTGGGAAAGCCGCTTCGATCGGCATAATCGATCAACGCCGTTTGCTCGGGCCGGCGGTTCGCCGCCCGCAGCCCCGCGGCGGTGACGATGTCGAGCAGGGTGATCGCGGCGACCGAGGCCACCGCGATGGTCAGCCCCATGCGCTGCTGATCATCCTGCGGCCTGGCGGTGGCAAGCGTCGCCAGATCGAGCACGTCGCCGGCGACCCGGCCCCACATGCCCAGTTCCGGATCGAACGACAGCGCACCGACGCCGGTCGCGATCTCACGGCCGCCAAAGGCGCGCAGCACGCCTTCCTTGCCTTCCAGCCCGATCGCCTTGCTGATCTTCTCGGGCGCGACGAGCTGGGCGATACCCAGGCCGAGGCTGAACCAGCCGAGCAGCCGGCTGGCCCGGTCGACCGGGCGCAGCGATCGCTCAGGCCCGGGCGTGGTGAATTTTTCGACTACGCTCATGACGTGGATCCTTACGGCTTGAGGACGACCTTGATGCAGCTGTCCTGCTTGTTCTCGAAGGTGCGGTACATCGTCGGCCCCTCGGACAGATCGACCTTGTGGGTGATGACGAACGATGGATCGAGCTGACCATCCTCGATCCGGCGGATGAGATCGTCGGTCCAGCGTTTGACGTGGGTCTGGCCGGTGCGCACCGTCAGCCCCTTGTTCATCAGCGCGCCGATCGGAACCTTGTCGAGCAGCCCGCCATAGACGCCGGGAATCGACAGCACGCCGGCCGGGCGGCAGGCCATGATCGCCTCGCGCAGCGCGTGCGGACGGTCGGTCTCCATCATCGTCGCCTGCTTGACCCGATCATAGGCATTTTCGGCCAGGACCGGCGAGTGGGCCTCCATGCCGACGCAATCGATGCACTTTTCCGGCCCCTTGCCGCCGGTCAGCTCGTTCAGCCGGCCGAGGACCGATTCTTCGTCATAGTTGATCGTGATCGCGCCCGCCGCGGCGGCCATCGACAGCCGCTCGGGGTAGCGGTCGATCGCGATGACCTGCTTGGCGCCGAGCAGGATCGCGCCGCGGATGGCAAACTGCCCGACCGGGCCGCAGCCCCAGATCGCGACAGTATCGGTCGGCTGGATGTCGCACTGGACCGCGCCCTGCCAGCCGGTCGGCAGGATGTCGCTGAGGAACAGCGCCTCGTCGTCGCTCATCCCGTCCGGCACCTTGATGTGGGTGCTGTCGGCGAAGGGCACGCGCAGATATTCCGCCTGGCCGCCCGAATAGCCGCCGGTAAGATGGGTATAGCCGAACAGGCCCGCGGTGGTGTGGCCGAACGCGGCGTCGCCCAGTTCCTTGTTGCGGTTGCTGCGCTCGCACACGGACCAGTTGCCGCGCTTGCACTGATCGCATTCGCCGCAGGTGATCTGGAACGGAATGACGATCCGGTCACCCTTCTTGAGCACATGGCTCGCGCCCTTGCCGACCTCGACGACCTCGCCCATCGTCTCATGACCGACGATGTCGCCGGGCACCATGCCGGGCATCAAATTGTGGAACAGGTGAATATCGGATCCGCAGATCGCGCAGCCCGTCACCTTGATGATGGCGTCGCGATCCTCCTCGATCTCGGGATCCGGGACAGTGTCGTACCGCACGTCCTGTTTGCCGTGCCAGACCAATGCTCGCATTTCACGGACCTCCTGATCGGCGGCCTCGGCGCCGCCTGGTTCGTCTCGGAGGGTCAAACGCGGAAAGGCCGATTTATCTTCGGATAATGTGCCGCCTGGCGAAAAAAGTCCCGCGGCACCGACGCTTCAACTTAGGTAACGTCCGCGATCGGATCGATCGATACGATCTCGAGCGCACCAGGCTTGCCGCCAAAGTCGATCCGCTCGCCTTCCGTGCCGCCGATCAGGGCACGGGCCAGCGGCGCGGTGAAGGCGATCCGTCCGGCCGCCGGCTCGGCCTCGTCCGCGCCGACGATCTCGGCGTGCTGGAGCGGGCCATTGTTGAGCCGATAGCCGACGCGGCTGCCGAAGCCCGCCTCGCCCTCGGCCGCGCGGCTGGCAAGCTGGGCGGTGGCGCGGCGGACATGCCAGTAGCGCAGGTCGCGCTTGAGGGCGGTGACGGCCGCCTCCTCGCCACCGGCGGCAACCGCCTGTTCCAGCTCGGCGACGCGCCCCTCGATCTGCGCCATCCCGCGCAGGGTGACGAGGTTCGGCCCCGGCGGGACCGGCAATTCGGGACGAGGCTCGAGATGCTCCTCGTCGCTCTCTCGGCGGAATGCGACGCTCATGCCCGGTCCAACGCCGATCCGGCCGAAAGGATCATCGATCCTCTCCATCGAGGATGAAGTCTCGCAGCGCACGCGCATCGTGCAGCGCATTGTGCGGCACGCGGCTGTTGCGCGCGGTGCTGAAGCCGGGGGTGCGGCGAAATTCCAGCCCCAGCCCGCTGATGTCGACCACGTCCGCGGGGCCGACCAGCAGCAGCCGGCACAGCAAGGCGAGATCCTCGGGCCAGTCGGCGACGACCAGCGGGAAGCGATCGGTCGAGAGATAGGCGGCCAGCTCGTGCGCGGCGGCGATCCGGTCGAGCGACAGGTCGAGCGCATCGGGCACGTTGTGGAGATAGGGCACGACATGGCGCGCCACCCACGGTTCGATCTCGTCGGGCAACGGCAGCACGACATAGAATTCGCGGTCGCCAAATTCGGGGACCAGCCCGAGGCTGAGCAGCTCTCCGCCGAAGCCGTTGAACTCCGTATCGAGGAAATAACGCAAGGATCGCTCTCCGTTTGCCCGCACCGCGGCGCTACGCCGCGCCGGTCGGCCGGTCCAGCCCGCTCGACAGCATGGGGCTTGCGCCTGCGCCCCCCGTTTGGGCACAACGTGCGCAGCGCTGTCAGACCCGGACGGTGCGCCAGAGGAGTGGATGATGAGCGAACAGGCGGTCTATCCGGTGCCCCCCGAATGGGCGGCGGGAGCCAAGGTAGACGCGGCCCGCTATGCCGATCTCTACGGCCGCTCGCTGGCCGATCCCGGCAGCTTCTGGCGCGAGCAGGCCAAGAGGCTGGATTGGATCAAGCGCCCCGAGATCGCCGGGGACTGGTCGTTCGACGAAGTCGATTTCCACATCAGCTGGTTTCCCGACGGTCGCCTCAACGTCGCCGCCAACTGCCTCGACCGGCATCTCGCGACGAAGGGTGACACGCTTGCCATCCTGTGGGAGCCCGACGACCCGAGCGAGCCCCATCGCAGCTATACCTATCGCGAGCTTCATGCGGAGGTCTGCCGCTTCGCCAACGTGTTGAAGGCGGCCGGCGCGAAGAAGGGCCACCGCGTCACCATCTACATGCCGATGATCCCCGAGGCGGCGATCGCCCTGCTCGCCTGCGCCCGGATCGGCGCGATCCATTCGGTGGTGTTCGGTGGCTTTTCCGCCGACGCGCTCGCCGGGCGCATCCGCGACTGCGATTCGACGATCGTGGTGACCGCCGACGAGGGCCGGCGCGGCGGCAAGCGGGTGCCGCTCAAGACCAATGTCGATGCCGCGGCGGCGCAATGCCCCGGCCTCTCCACCGTGATCGTCGTCCGAGCGACGGGCGCCAGCGTGGCGATGACCGCCGGCCGCGACGTCTGGTATGACGAGGCGGCGGCCAAGGTCGGCGCTGACTGCCCGGCCGAGCCGATGGCCGCCGAGGACCCGCTGTTCATCCTCTACACGTCCGGATCGACCGGCCAGCCCAAGGGCGTGCTGCACAGCTCCGGCGGCTACCTGCTGTGGGCCTCGCTCACCCATGACATCGTGTTCGATTATCGGCCGGGCGAGGTCTATTGGTGCGCCGCCGACATCGGCTGGGTCACCGGCCACAGCTATATCGTCTACGGCCCGCTCGCCAACGGCGCGACCACGCTGATGTTCGAAGGCGTGCCCAACTGGCCGGATGCGTCGCGCATCTGGGAAGTGGTCGACCGGCACAAGGTCAACACCCTCTATCTCGCGCCGACTGCGCTTCGATCGCTGATGCGCGAGGGCAACGGCCCCGTCGAGCGGACCGATCGCTCCAGCCTGCGCCTGCTCGGTTCGGTCGGCGAGCCGCTCAATCCGGAGGCGTGGCGCTGGTTCCACGACCTGGTCGGCGGCGGCCGCTGCCCGATCGTCGATACCTGGTGGCAGACCGAAACGGGCGGGCACCTGATCACCCCCCTGCCCGGCGCAACCCCGCTCAAGCCCGGCTCGGCGAGCAAGCCGTTCTTCGGGATCGATCCGCAGATCGTGGATGGCGACGGCCGCGTGCTCGACGGGCCGACCGAGGGCAATCTGGTGATCGCCCGATCCTGGCCCGGGCAGATGCGCACCGTGTGGGGCGATCATGCCCGCTTCTTCCAGACCTATTTCGCCACCTTCCCGGGCAAATATTGCACCGGCGACGGCGCCCGCCGGGATGAGGACGGCTATTACTGGATCACCGGGCGGGTGGACGACGTGATCAACGTCTCCGGCCATCGCATGGGCACGGCGGAGGTCGAATCCGCTTTGGTGCTCCACCACAAGGTGGCCGAGGCGGCGGTGGTCGGCATGCCCCACGCCATCAAGGGCCAGGGCATTTACGCATATGTCACGCTCAACGTCGATCAGTTGCCGAGCGAGGAGTTACGCCAGGAACTGGTCAAGTGGGTGCGCCACGAGATCGGCCCGATCGCCGCGCCCGACGCACTCCAGTTCGCACCCGGCCTGCCCAAGACGCGCAGCGGCAAGATCATGCGCCGCATCCTGCGCAAGATCGCCGAAGGCGACGTAGCGAGCCTGGGCGACACGTCGACGCTGGCCGATCCGGCCGTCGTCGACGATCTGGTCGCCAACCGGGTGGCCTAGCCCGGCGGCGGCCGCCGGGGTGCTCCGTCCCGCCTATCGCAGGAGGACCAGTTCCTCGGCCATCGACGGGTGGAGCGCGACGGTGTCGTCGAAATCCTGCTTGGTCAGGCCGGCCTTCACCGCGACGGCGGCGGCCTGCAGGATCTCCGGCGCGTCCGGACCGATCATGTGCAGCCCGACGACCTTCTCTGTCTCGGCGGCGACGATCATCTTGTAGAGCGCGCGCTCGTGGCGATCGGCGAGGACGTTCTTCATCGGCCGGAAATCGGAGGTGTAGACCTTCACTGCGCCCAGCGTGTTGCGCGCCTCCGCCTCGGTCATGCCGACCCCGGCCATTGGCGGGTTGCTGAACACCGCGCTGGGGATCGCCGAATAGTCGACCCGGTGCGGCTTGCCGCCAAACTGGGTGTCGGCGAATGCCTGGCCCTCGCGGATCGCGACGGGGGTGAGCTGTACGCGGTTGGTGACGTCGCCAATCGCGAAGATGCTCTCGCAGCTCGATCGGCTGTCGCCATCCACCTTGATCGCGCCCTGATCGTCCAGCGCGACGCCTGCCGTCTCCAGCCCGAGCCCGTCGGTCTTCGGGCGGCGGCCGATCGCGAACAGCAGCATGTCGGCCGGAATCGGCTCGGCATTGGTGACATGGACCATCAGCGATCCGTCTTCCTGCTTCTCGACCTTCTCGAAATTGGCGTTGAAGCGGAACTCGATGCCCTTGGTCATCGAAATCTGGAGCAGGCGATCGCGGATCTGCTCGTCATAGCCGCGCAGGATCTGGTCGGAGCGGTTGACCAGCGTCACGTGCGCGCCGAATTCGTGGAAGATCCCGGCAAATTCGTTGGCGATATAGCCGCCGCCGGCGATCACCACCCGCTTGGGCAAAACGTCGAGATGGAACACTTCGTTCGACGTGATGCCATGCTCCGCCCCCGGAAAGCTCGGGATCACCGGCCACGCACCGGTCGCCACCAGGATGGTCCGCGCCGTCATCGTGCGGCCGCTCTTCAGCTGCACCTCGTGCGGCCCGGCGACGGTCGCCGTGTCGTTGATGATCTCGACATTATTGTTGTTCAGCGTGTTGATGTAGATGCCGTTCAGGCGATCGACTTCGGCCAGCACATTGTCGCGCAGCGTCGGCCAGTCGAACGCACATTCGGGCACCTTCCAGCCAAAGCGGCGGGCATCGGCGAGATCCTCGGCAAAGTGCGCGCCGTAGACGAGCAGCTTCTTCGGCACGCAGCCGCGGATGACGCAGGTGCCGCCGACCCGATGCTCTTCCGCCACCGCCACCTTCGCGCCGTAGGCAGCGGAAACCCGCGCCGCGCGCACGCCGCCCGAGCCGGCGCCGATGACAAACAGATCGTAATCGTAATCGGCCATCGTCACCTTGCTCCGCTGACTGCTTCGGCACGCGATCTAGGGCGTGGACCGCGCGATTACGATCCCCTTGATCCGATCAGCCTGATCGATCCGCTCGCACCAGCAGGCGCGCCCGGCGCGGCGCGGAGGCTCGCCGCCGCCTAGCCCAGCGCCCGCTCGATCAGCGCACGGGTGGAGGCATCGAACCGCTCGGTCCCCTCCTGTTCGATCGATCGGGCAATCTCCTTGCCCAGCTCGACCCCGAATTGATCGAATGGGTTGATCCCCAGCAGCACGGCATTGGCGAACACCCGCTGCTCGTAGAAAGCGAGCAAGGCGCCGAGCCGGCCGGGATCGAGCCGGTCGAGCAGGATCGTCGTCGACGGGCGATCGCCGGGATAATGCCGCGCCGGATCGCCCGGATTGGCCTTGCCCGCCATCAGCGCCGCGCCCTGCGCAAAGCAGTTGATGAGCAAGGCGCGGTGATGCGCCTCGTCCAGCGAATGGCCCGGTTCGGTGACCGCGACGAACTCGACCGGGACGAGGTGCGTGCCCTGGTGGAGCAGCTGGAACACCGCATGCTGCGCGTCGGTGCCGACCCCGCCCCAGGTGATCGGCGCGCTCGGCCGGCCGATCGGTTCGCCCTCCACGTTCACGCTCTTGCCGTTCGATTCCATCTCCAGCTGCTGGAGATAGGAGGGCAGCAGCCGCAGCCGTTCGTCATAGGCGAACACCGCGCGGGTCTCGGCGCGGCGGACGACGGCATAATAAAGATCGACGAATGCCGCGATCAGCGGGGCGTTGGCCTCGGGCGGGGCGAGACGGAAGTGGCGGTCCATCGCCGCGGCCCCCTCCAGCAATTCCTCGAACGCCTCCCAGCCGAGCGCGAGCGCAGCCGGGAAGCCGATCGACGACCACAAGGAATAACGGCCACCGACGCTTTCGGAGAAAGGCAGCACACGGGTCTCGTCCACGCCCCACTCGACCGCGGCGTCGGGGCTGGCGGTGAGCGCGACGACGCGGCCATAGGGATCCTCGATCCCCGATTCCGCCATCCACGCCAGCGCGCTCGCGGCGTTGAGCATCGTCTCGGTCGTGGTGAAGGTCTTCGACGCGATGACGAGCAGGGTCGCGCCGGGATCGAACCGATCGAACGCATCCTCCAGCGCGGTGCCATCGACGTTGGAGACGATCGCCACGTCATAGCGGCCCGCATCGCGGCCGAGCGCATCGACCAGCAGGTTCGGGCCGAGCGCCGATCCGCCGATCCCGACATGGAGGATGTGGCGGACGGGGCCGAACGCCTCGGCCTCGATCGCATCGATCAGCGCGCGCATCCGGGCATGGAGGCCGCGCGCGATCGCCACGCTTTCGGGCGCGCCGTGCCCGCGCTCGGCGCTGTGTTCGGCGGCGCGCCCCTCGGTCACGTTGACCGCCTCGCCGGCGAACAAGGCGTCGCGCTTGGCGGTGAAATCCATCGCGGTGGCAAGCTTCAGGAACCCGCCGAGCAGATCCGCGTCGAGATGCGTCTTGGCAAAGTCGAACCGGATGCCCGCTTCCTCGATGGTCAGGCGCGAGACGCGGTCGGGTTCGGCGGCGAACAGATCGGCGAGCGCCGGCCCGGAAGCACGCGCCTCGATCGTCCGCCAAGCGGCTTCGCTGTCGCCCATCTGTCGAATCTCCCTGTTTCCCCCGCTTGTACGAAGCCGCCCAACGCACCGCCATAGCGCACCGATCCGCTTGACCCATCCCCGATCAATCCGCAAAGCGCCGGCAATGGCCCGACCCGCCCGCAAAGCCCGATCCGCGCCGCGGCGCAGCGGGACTATCGGTGATACGACGCGCTTCTTGCTGCTGATCGTCCTGGCCGCGCTGCTGCTGCGCTCGTTCGTCCTCGCGCCGTTCAGCATCCCGTCCGAATCGATGCTCCCGGAACTGGAGGTGGGCGACTATCTGATCGTCGCCAAATGGCCCTACGGCTGGTCGCGACACAGCCTGCCCTTGCCGATCCCCGCGTTTCGCGGCCGGATCCTGGGCACGGCGCCGGCGCGGGGCGATGTGGTGGTGTTCAAGAATCCGGGGAACGTGCGCACCGACTATATCAAGCGGGTGATCGGCCTGCCGGGGGATCGGGTCGCCGTGCGCGGGGGCAGGCTCGTCCTGAACGGATCGATCGTGCCGCGGGTGCGCGTCGCCGATCTGCTCGTGCCGGTTTCGCCGAACAGCCCGTGCCGCCCGGCGCCGGGGCTTGCCGTGACGCTAGAGCGTGATGAGGAGGCGGGCGCGATCTGCCGCTATCCGCGCTACCGCGAGACGCTTCCGGGCGGGCGCGAATATGACGTGATCGATCTGGGGCATGTCGCGGCGGACGACACGCGCGAATTCCGCGTGCCCGCCGGCCATTATTTCATGCTCGGCGACAATCGCGACCGATCGGCCGACAGCCGCTTCCCCGCCGCCGCCGATGGCGGCACCGGGTTCGTACCGGCCGAAAACCTGGTCGGCCGGGCCGCAAGCCTGGTCTTCTCCACCGATGGCACCGCAGCATGGACCAAGCCGTGGACGTGGTGGAACGCCACACGCCGCGACCGGATCGGTGCCGGGCTCTAGCGCTTGGCGCCCAGCGACTGGCGCTCCCTATCCGCCGCGCCGCTCAACACATGCTCGGTCGCGGAGGGGACGCCGAACAGTCCGGCCGCCAGCGGCACATGGGTCGCGCATTTCGCCGGCTGGTGCATGCCGGTCTCCCCAAAGCAGGTGACGGCGACATGGTGGCCGTTGGCCGGACGGATGGGATTCGCTTCGCTCCTGCACATCTTCTGCTCCGGGCGGACTATGTTCCGCGATCGCCGCGCCCTCGCCGACCCGGGCTGCTCGTTCGGGTACCGGCCTGCCGCGGCGTTTAGCCGACTATCCTCAATGGGCCCACGGAGCCCAGAGCGCGCGTTGCTTGCGACGAAAAGTCGGCCGCACGCGACGGAAACGCACCGGCCGGCGTCGGTGAACGGGATGGACGCAAGCCCCCCCAAGGGGCAATCAATGGTTCGCGGGATCGATGCTCGCCCGATACTCCCCAAGGGAACGGCGGGCGTCACGCGTCGTTGCTGAACGGGGCCCGAAACGGGCTCGACAAGAGCAGGAGGCGATCATGGGTGACCAAGACAGGAGCGGCCAAGCCGGCGGCGGCGAGCCATCGGGCGCGGCCAGCATGGGCTGGGCCGGGCAGGACAGCACGGGCGCGGGCAATCCCGGCGATCAGATCACCCGCTCGCTGAAAACCGTGACCGAGGCGCTGAAGGTGGCGGGCGAGCGCGTCGCCACATCCAGCCAGGAAGTCGGGATGTGCGCGATCAAGCAGGCCGAACAGAATACCCAGCAGCTGTTCGACACGCTGCGCCAGATGGCGGCGACCAAGAACCCCAAGGAAGTGACCGACCTCTATACAAGGTTCGTCACGGAGTCGGCGAAGAGCCACGCCGCGCAGCTGCGCGAAATCGGCGAGATCTTCGCGCGGACGAGCCGTGAGGCGTGGGCCCCGGTGACCGATGCGCTGAAGGCGCAGACGCCGAAATAACCGCGTTGCCGGAGCTGGGGCGCGCCGTCAGGCGGGTTCTATCTCCGGCACGGCGAGCAGGCCGCGATGGCGGAGCAGCGGGGTCTCGTCCGGCTCGCGCCCGCGGAACGCGACGAACGACGCCATTGGATCGCGCGAGTCGCCGGGCGCCAGGATCTGCCGGCGAAACCGGTCGGCGGTCTCCGCATCGAACAGGTCGCCGCGCTCGACAAATGCTTCGAATGCATCGCCGTCGAGCACTTCGGACCAGAGATAGCTGTAATAGGCGCTGGCATAGCCGCCATCGAAGACGTGGCTGAAATAGGGGAAGCGGTGCCGCATCCCGATCGGCTCGGGGATCCCGATCCGGGCCAGTTCCTCGGATTCGAACTGGCGCGCGTCGAACCCGTCGAAGTCGGTGCGCCGATGCAGCGCCAGATCGAGCATCGCCGACGCCAGGAACTCGACCGTGGAATGGCCCTGCCCGGCGCGATCCGCCCGCGCGATCGCATCGATCAGCGCGTCCGGCATGCCGAGCCCGCGCAATATCTCCGGCGCGACGATCCAATGCTCCATGATCTTGCTCGGAAACTCGACGAAGTCGCGGCTGACCGCGGTTCCGGCAAGGCTCGGATAGGTCACGTCGGACAGCAGCGCGTGCAGCGCATGCCCGAATTCGTGGAACAGTGTGCGCGCCTCATCCAGCGCGACGGTCGCGCGGCCGCCCGCCGGCGGCTTGGCGAACCCGGCGACGGTGTAGACGATCGGGATCACCGCCCCGTCCAGCCGCTCCTGCACGCGCAGGCTGCCCATCCACGCGCCGCCATGCTTTTCGGGCCGCGCATAATAATCGGTGTAGAGCATGCCGACCGTGCGGCCGTCCCTGTCCGCCACCTGCCATGCCTGAACGTCGGGGTGATAGACGGGCACGTCCGGCCGGGCGACGAAGCGCAGGCCATAAAGCCGCCCGGCAACCTCGAACGCCGCGCCGCACACCGCCTCCAGCTCGAGATAGGAGCGCACCGCCGCCCCATCGAGGTCATAGCGCTCCTGCCGCACCCGTTCGCCGTAGAACCGCCAGTCCCACGCCGCGAGGATCGCGCCGGGACTCTCGGCATCGATCATCGCCTGCAGTTCGTCGCGCTCGATCTGCGCGTGCAGCCTGGCCGGGCCCCACACCCGGTCCATCAGCGCCGCCGCCGCCGCCGGCGTCTTGGCCATGCTGTCGGCCAGCTTATAATCGGCATAGCTGTCGAAGCCGAGCAAGCGGGCGCTCTCCAGCCGCAGCGCGACGATCTCCGCGATCAACGGCACATTGTCGAACGCGTCGCCGTCGCAACGGGTGGTGAAGCCCCGCCACACCGCCTCGCGCAGATCGCGCCGCGGCGAATAAGTGAGCAAGCCCTCCACGTCGCCGCGGCTGAGGCCGAAGGCATATCGGCCGGGCTGGCCGCTCTTCTCCGCGCGACGGGCGGCCGCCTCGACGATGCTCGCCGGCAATCCGTCGAGATCCTCGGCCTGGACGACCAGTTCGAACGCGTTGGTCGCCTTCAGGATGTTCTGCCCGAACTGGACGGAAAGCGCCGCCAGCCGCTGGTCGATCGCGGCGAAGCGCTGCTTGGCCTCGTCGTCCAGCCGCGCGCCGCCGCGGACGAAGCCGTCATAGCTATTCTCGACCAGCCGCCGCTGTTCGGCGGTCAGCCCCGCGGCGTCGCGGCCCTGCCACACCGCCGCGACGCGCGCGAACAAGCGCGGATCGTGGCCGATCTCGCTGCCGTGGCGGGTCGATATGGCGGAGACCCATTGTTCGATCTCACGGATGCCGGCCACGCCATGCGCCGACGACAGGGTCCAGAACACGCGGCGCACCCGCGCCAGATCCTCGCCCGCGCGTTCCAGCGCGACCACCGTATTCTCGAAATCCGGCACTGCGGGGTTGGTCGCGATCGCCTCGATCTCGGCGCGGTGCGCGGCCATCGCGCGCTCCATCGCCGGGGCGAAATGCTCGGCCCGGATCCGGTCGAACGGCGGGGCCTCGAACGGGCCGCTCCACCGCTCGATCAACGGATTGGCTGTGGCTATGGCTGTGGCTGTGGCCGTGTCGCCGCGCTCGCTCATCAGATCCTCCCAGTGCGGCCGGCGCGTCAATCGTCCCGCGCGCGCTCCCGCTCGAACTTGCGCTGCTTGCGCGCTTCCTTGCGCTCCTCCTCGCGGATCCGCGCCTCTTCCTTGCGCATCATCCGGCCGCGGTTGCGATCAGATTCGGCCTGGCTGGTCGTCGCCCAATCCACGCCCTTGCCGACCGCATGGACCGGCAGGCTGACGACATCGATCGCCGTGCGGGCCAGACATCCACTCAACATCAGCGCCAGCAACGGCACGATCAGGATACGCATAAAACGCTGCTCCACCCTACAAGAGGCGCAACGATACCAGCAGGAACGGGCCAAACCCAGCGCTTTCGGCTCCCCATGCGGCGGCCGATCGGCTAGAGCGCGCCGCCAGCAACGGAGATCCATCCCCCATGACCAAGCGCGCCATCGGCCCCCTCCAGACCCGTGCGATCGGCCTTGGCTGCATGAGCCTGAGCCATGCCTATGGCGCTCCGCCGCCCGCTGCGGAGGCGGCCCGCCTGCTGCACCGGGCGCTCGATCTGGGCTATGATTTCCTCGATACCGCGGCGCTCTATGGCTTCGGCGCAAACGAGACGCTGCTCGGCGAGACGCTGAAGGCACGGCGCGGCGACTATGTCCTCGCCTCCAAATGCGGGATGACCGGGGTCAATGGCACGCGCGTGATCGACGGCCGCCCGGAAACGCTGCGTGCGACGATCGACGAAAGCCTGAAGCGACTTCAGGTTGAGGTGATCGACCTCTATTATCTCCACCGCTACGACCGCCAGGTGCCGATCGAGGACTCGGTCGGCGCGCTCGCGGAAATGGTCCGCGCCGGCAAGGTCCGCGCGATCGGCTTGAGCGAGGTTTCGGCCGAGACGCTGCGCCGCGCCCATGCCGAGCATCCGATCGCCGCCGTTCAGAACGAATATTCCCCCTGGTCGCGCAACGTCGAGATCGGCGTGCTGGCGGCGACGCGGGAGCTTGGCGCCGCGCTCGTCGCTTTTTCGCCGGTCGCGCGCGGCTTCCTCGCCGATGCGATCCACGACCATGCCGCGCTCGGCGAGCGCGACATCCGCCGCGGCATGCCACGCTTCCAGCCCGGCAACATCGAGGCGAATCTCGGCCTGCTCGCCCGGTTTAAGGAAATCGCTCAGGATGCCAGCTGCACCCCGGCGCAGCTGTCGCTCGCCTGGGTCATCGCCCGCGGCGATCATGTCGTGGCGATTCCCGGCACCACGCGCCTCGATCATCTCGAGGAGAATATCGGCGCGCTGGCCGTGAGCCTGGACGAGGCGGTGATCGCCCGGATCGATGCGCTGTTCACCCCGGGGGCACCGCATGGGGCCCGCTATCCGGCGGCGACCCAGGCCGAGATCGACACCGAGGAGTTTGCCTAGTTTGCGTGGCTAGAGCAGCCCGAGCGCGAGCAGGCTGCGCCAGCTGCCGTCGGCGAAGATCAGGTGGTCGTAGAGGCGGATATCGAGCTGCCGGGTCAGTTCCGACAGCGCCCGGGTCGCGTCGATATCTGCGCGACTCGGGGCGGGGTCGCCGCTCGGATGGTTGTGCGCGATCAGCAGGCCGTGGCTGCCGATCACCAGCGCCTCCTGCGCGATCGCCTTCAGCGGTAGATCGAGATGTTCGGAATGGTTTCCACCGTGCAGCCGCAACGCCAACAAGCAGCGATCGGCGTCGAGATGCGCAATCCGCAATTCCTCAATCGCACTATTTCCGAACGTGGGTGCAAATAATGCCGCTGCCTGCTCACTCGTACCGATCCTCAGCGTGCTCGAACCCCTCAACTCGTGCCCCCCTGGCTGAGACACGATAGTGCACATCGGCTAAGACACTGCGGAACCAAGCTAATCCATTGCCATCCAGTCGCGCGCCGAATGGGCGCGGATCCCTCCGAAACGGATGAGTGTGCTGGAATGGCGACGCGGCGCTTCAAGTCCGGCGCGAACGCCGATAGAGCGAAAAGATGCAAATCTATCTCGATCTCGTCCGCCGAATCCTCGACGAAGGCGTCCCGCAGGAGGACCGCACCGGAGTCGGCACTTTATCGGTGTTCGGCCACCAGATGCGCTTCGACCTGTCGCGCGGCTTCCCACTCGTCACCACCAAGAAGCTGCACCTGCGATCGATCATCATCGAACTGCTGTGGTTCCTGCGCGGCGACACCAACGTCGCCTGGCTGCGCGAGAATCGCGTCAGCATCTGGGATGAATGGGCGGACGCGAACGGCGATCTCGGCCCGGTCTACGGCAAGCAATGGCGCGACTGGGAGGGTGCTGGCGGCGTCCATGTCGACCAGATCGCCGCGCTGATCGACCGGATCAACCGCGACCCGGCATCGCGGCGGCAGATCGTGTCCGCGTGGAACCCGGCGGAGATCGACCGGATGGCGCTGGCGCCGTGCCATTGCCTGTTCCAGACCCATGTCGCGAACGGCCGGCTCAGCCTCCAGCTCTACCAGCGGTCGTGCGACGTGTTCCTCGGCGTGCCGTTCAACATCGCCAGCTATGCGCTGCTGACCCATCTGCTCGCCGATCAATGCGGGCTGGAGGTGGGCGATTTCGTCTGGACCGGCGGCGACTGCCATCTCTACCGCAACCATCTCGATCAGGCGCGCAGCCAGCTGACCCGCGATCCACGGCCCTTGCCGACGCTGACGATCACCCGCCGCGCGCCGACGATCGACGCCTATGACTATGCCGATTTCACGATCGAGGGCTATGATCCCCACCCGCACATCGCCGCGCCGGTGGCGATATGAGCGTGCCCGAAATCACCTTCTACGTCGCGCGCGCCGACAATAATGTGATCGGCGCGGACGGCGGCATTCCCTGGCGACTGCCGGGCGAACAGAAGCATTTCAAGGCGCTCACGATGGGCAAGCCGATGGTGATGGGGCGCAAGACCTTCGCCAGCCTGCCCGGCCTTCTCCCCGGCCGCCGCCACATCGTGCTGACCCGCGATCGGGACTGGACCGCGCCGGGGGCGGAGGTCGCCCACGATGCAGATTCCGCGATCGCGCTGGCCGGCGACGTGCCCGAGATCGCGGTGATCGGCGGCGCCGAAATCTTCGCGATGCTGATGGACCGCGCCGACCGGATCGAGCTGACCGAGGTCCATCACACGGTCGAGGGTGACGTGCGGATGCCGCCGCTCGGCCGCGGCTGGAAGGTCCGCCACCGGGAGATGGGCGGCCCGGATTTCGACTATGTCACGCTGGTGCGCGACCGCTGATTGCCGCCGGCCCGCCGCCTTCCTATAGCGCTT
>JAQGKS010000050.1 GCA_028289965.1 Sphingomonas bacterium | reverse complement strand
ACCCGCCGTCGTTGCGCGCCGCGCTGTTGCCGCCGTGGCAATCGACGCAGCCCAGCGCGACCGCGGGCGACCGGTGCATCGTGCCGGCATCCGTCTTGGTGTGGCAGCTGAGGCATCCGCCATTCTTCTGCTCGACCTCCGGCCAGCCCTGGTTTTGCGGGGCCGGCGGCGCGGTCACCCATGTCCGCTTGACCGGCTTTTCCGCCGAGGAGGCGAGCAGATTGGCCGAGCCGAACAGCCCCGCGGCCGCAGCGATGGCCATCGCCGCCTGGAGAGCCCGTTTCAATATGATCGCCCCCATGCCCCCGGCCTCAGAAAGTCAAAATCGTGTTGAGCAACACCGAATAATATCGGCCGCCCCCGCGGCTTTGGCCGAACAGGTCCGAAAATCCACGACCGGGCGCGAGCACCGCTCCGGACAGGCGGAAGACGATATTCTGGTTGAACTTGGGCCGATAGGTTGCCGCCGCCGACAGATCCCAGCCGATCTCCTTGGGAATGCTGCCCTCGACGCGCAGCGCCTGAAGCGTCGCGGTATTCTCGAACCAGAGATGGTTGACGTTGGTCGATAGCCGGAGCGCCGGCGTAATATCGAAATCCGCCCCCGCCCCGAGCAGCATCGTGCCCGGATTGTTGAAGTTCGACTGGCCCTGTTCCTTGGACGTGCGCAGCGAATTGAGCACGCCGTTGCGCGCCGTCAGGTTCACCGCGCGCGCGCCGCCGGCAAAGGGGATCGCCTGGCGAATGAAATAGCTGGTGTCGGCGCCGGCAAACACCGGGTTTTCGAAGACCGCGTCGAACCCGGTTTCCTTGTCATCATAGGGCTTACCGTCGCCGCTGGCATAGAGGGCGGACAGGCGGAAGCGGATCCAGTTGACGTCGTAGCTCGCCTCCGCGGCGCCGAAGAAGGCGCGGATCTTGGACTTCCTGTCGTTGAAGAAGTTGTTCCGGTCCTCGCCATAGGCATAATAAAAGGACGTCGTCAGGTTCATCCGGCCAATGCGCCCGTCGCTGCTATAGCCGAGATAGCCGACATCGTAATTGTGGCCGCGCAGCGTGCCGAGCAGCGCCGGGCGCGCGGGAAAACCATTGTCGTCGACCCGCCAATTATCCTTTTCCCGGTTGAAATTGATCGTGGCGCTGATCTGGCTGGTCAGTCCCGCAACCGGGAAATCCTGGCGATAGAGGTTGGCGAACAGGACGACATCGTCGCGCGGGCGACGGATGACGTTGTTGAGGCCGCTATTCGTGTCCTTTTCCAGCCGCCAGAAACCGGCCAGATTATACTGGATGCGATTATTGTCGCGGTTGCCGAAGATGCGGATGCCGAGTTGGTTGTCGTTGAACAGGAAGCCGCGGAAATCGGCCTGGAACGGCTGGATGCCCACGCGCACCGAATCGAAGTCGTAGCGATCGGAGACGTTGCGCAGATGCTTGTCGATAAACAGCTCCTGCACCCCGACATAGCCGTCCAGCCGCCGCGGTTTGCGCGACGGCTCGACGAACAGGATGCGCCGTTCGTTCACCTTCGCGAAATTCTCCTGGAAGGCGAGGGTGACGCGATATTCGATCTCCGGCGGCTTGTACGCGGTCGATCCCTTGATCAGCGATGCGCCGACCAGGAAGGTCTGCACCGCGGCAAAGCTGTTGGCGCGGCCGAACAGGTCGTTCGTATCGGGGCGGCTGGTCGTCTGCACGCCGACCGGGACGGGGAAGGAGCGCGGCTCGATCACCGTATCGGACACGGCGCTAACCACGAAGAACCAGTCCTCCCCGGTGATCGGCAGGAAGAAGGGCTTGTTGTGCGGATCGATCGGCCGATCGCCCTTGAGGAAATTCTGGTGATAGGGATCGAAGATCGATCCGCACACCGCCGCGATATTGACGAAGGATTCCCGCTGCGGGCAGAGCGACTTGACCAGCCGCCAGCGATCCGGAAGCGGGAAATCGTCGACCGGAAAGGCCTCCGGGGGCGGCGCGCGGATCGCCCCGACATTATCCTGCGTCACCCGTTCGGGCAGGCGCAGCTGGACGCCCGGCCGCCGACGCCCGGGCAGCAGCGCCTCGTCTGCGTCGATCGCGGGATCGTTGGCAGCCGCCGGGTCCGGCTGGCCGGCGGCGGGCGCCTCGCCGGGCGGATCCGCCGCTATCGGCTGCGCTGAATCCTGCTGGGTCGGGGCGGCCGGCACCGGATGCACAGCGGCGCTCGCCGGCTGGCTGCCCGCGACGATCGCCGCGATCTGGAGCAAGGGCGCGGAGACCAGCATGTCCGCCTATATGCCCTGGCAGACATTCTGCTCGGCCGAGCCGATGAACGGCGCGAACGGGCAGCTGACGTAACGGAGCCGGACTTCCTTGCCGTCCTCGAGCTTGACGACGACGCGGTCGGAGCGCGTGGCCGGATCGGCATGGCCGATCGTGCCGAGCCGCTTGCCGGCATTGGCGAGGCCGAGGAACGAGATCATGTCGTCCTGATCGATGCCGTCGCCGGAAATGCCGATGCCGCCGATCAGCGTCGATCCGCGATAGATCGGCACGCTGCCGGGAAAGATCTGGAGACCGTTGGCGAGCCGGTTGACGCCCGACGTATCCCCCATCCGGGTGCAGCGCTGTGCCGTATCGTTGACCTCCGCCGCGCCGCCGCCCGCGCCGCTGCCCTGCACGAAGAAGATATGTTCGGCGATGTTGGTGACGATCAGCGCCGATTGCAGCCCGGTCGAGAACGGGCTGAACTGGCCGATCGGGCGCGACAGCGGGCCGTTCGGGCGGCCGACCTCGCCATCGGGGAAATAAGGGCGTGCCAGGTTGCCGCCGGCACGATCCGAAAAGGCCACCTTGCCGGTCAGCGCGGCTGGATCGTTGAGGAAGGTGCGCACCGCAGCGACGCGGTCGCGCACGTCCGCGATCGGATTCTGCACCAGTTCGGTCGCGGCATAGGGCCCCGACATGAAGGTCGCGGTGCGCGCCTTCTGCAGCGACACGTCGGTGCCGAAGATCGGTGCATCCGGGCCCCGCACCAGCCCGAGGATCGCGCCGCGCGTATCGACCACGGAGATCGAAACCTGCGCCCGGCTGTCGAGCGGCTGGCGGATCTGGCCGCGCGCGCGGCTCATGATCAGGAACGCCTCCTCCAGTACCGCGCGGGTCTCCGCCGCGGTCAGCGGCTGGGCGATCTCGCCGCCGTCGGTGCCGCCGCGCGGCGGATAACGCGGGTTGTTCGCGCCATCGACGAGGATGAAGGCATCGGGATTGTTGAACTCGGCGAGCGATGCGCGGCGCACGCCCGAGCCGGGGGTGCCATAGGCGTTGCCCGACAACAGGGTCGGCGCCGTGCCCTGGGCGTAATAGCCGCGCACCGAGGTGAGGTTGCCGAGCGTGCCCGCGACCGCGGCAAAGGTCGCGCCGGCGGGATTGGCCTTGAGCCGGTCGCGGCTTGCATCGAGGAAGCGGAGCAGGGTTCCGTCGATCGTGATCCGGTTGGCGCGGATCTCCTCGGGCGCTTCGAAGCCGGTCGATCCGGCCAGCGCGATATATTCCTCGTCGCTGTCGTCGACGTCGAGGACGTTCTTGTCGTCGCCGTACACGCCGTCGCCCATCACGCCGATGCCGCCGACGACCACGCCATTCTTGTAGAGCGGGGTCGATCCCGGATCCGCCGACAGGCCGAGCGGGGAGCGCTTGGGGCCGATGAACGCGCCGGGCTGGGCCGGGTTGGCGGTGTAGCGCGCGGCGAGATCGGAGCAGGGCAGGGAGCTGAACTGCACCCCGAACAGCGGCCCGCTTTCCAGCCCGACGGTGGTCGGCGCTGGCGGGAAATGGGGCTGGATGATCATGCTGGCAGTGCGCGTGGTGAAGGCGTTGCCGGCGGACGACAGATAGGCCGAGGTGATCGCCTTGGCGATCGCGCCGAGCGCCGAGGGGAAATCGACCGCCTGGACGTCGAAATTGCCGCCCGGTCCCGGCTCGGCCTGGGCCCGGGGGCGGGCGCCGGTCATCGTGAATATGCCGAGCACGTTGCCGACGCGATCGACCACCGCGATCACCGATGGCAGACCCCGCGCCTTCGCCTCGCTCGCCGCCTGGGCGATGATCGTGCCGACCTCGGCCGAGGTCAGCGCCTCCTGCGCGGGCGCGGTGAACACGCTGGCCGGAACGACGGCGGGAGGCGGCGTGACCGGCGTCCCGGAGCCGCCGCCACCACTGTCTCCGCCGCCACCGCCGCCGCACGACGCGACGAGCAGCGCAGCGATCGACGCGAGCGCGGTGATGCGGAAGCGAACGGTCATCGCAGCGCCCTTATCGCACTGGCCGCACGGGCGAGCGCGGCGCGGAACTCCATCGGCCGATAGGCATTGGGATCGCGCACCGCCTGATAGGCTTGGTTGATGTCGGTGCGGATCGTGGTTGCCGAGCCGGCGCCGACCTGGCCTGAATTGACCAGCGCGTTCAGCAGCGTGTCGGTGGCCATTACCGCCTGCACGCTGCCCTCATAGTCGGTGTAGCGCGCCGCGGTGGCGCCGGTGGTCACGGCATCGACGATGGCAAAGGTCTCGGCGCGGTCGAAGGCGGCGGCGCCGAACGCATCGGCGAGCTGATCGGCGGTCGCCCGCAACCGGCCGGCGGCACGGATCGCGGACGGACGATCCTGCGCCAGCGCGGCGTGGAAGGCGCGGCTGTCGGCATCGAACCGGCCGGCCAGCCCCGGTGCGGCGGCCCGCGTCGCGGCGGACAGCATGATCATGTTCTCGTCGTTGAATGCCGGCATGCCCTGCGGGATCGGGCGGCCGGGATTGGCCATCGCGGTCGGCTGGAAACCGGCATCGTCGGAGATGCGGCGGTGGCAGGTGTGGCAATCGAAGAAGTAGAATTCCGGGAAGACGCCTTCCTGGCCGATTGACGGGCTCGAATAGAGCGCGAGCGCCCGCTCCAGCGCGACCGCCTGGCCGATCGCCCACATCTTGACGTTGCTCGCGCGGCCCTTGCGCCGGGCATAATCGCCATCCTCGTTCCAGTGCTGCTGGAGCGTCGAGAATAGGTCGAGCTCGAACGAGATGCGGGGGTGGCCGGCGGCCATCATCCGGTGGTTGACGAACTGGCCCGAACGATCGCTGCCGAAGTGGCAATCGAGGCACTTGTCGGCCCGCGCCCGCGGGTTCTCCAAAGGATACATGCCGGCCGAAACATTGCGCGCATGGCTGGCGCCGACCGCATAATGGCTCGCCAGCCAGTTCTGCGCGCCACCATGGCAACCTTCGCAGCCGACGCCGTCGGTCGCCTGGAAGCGGGGGCCGCGCTGCGGCGCGGGATCGGCATGGCAGCCGAGGCACAGCGGCGCGGCGGTGGCCGAGCCGATGCCGAGACGGTTGGCGATCGCCTGGCTGCGTGGGGTCTGCAGGGTACGGAAGCTGCGGCTGTGCGCGCCGGTGGGGCTCGATTCTTCCTGCCAGCGCATCAGCTCGTCCTGGCGGACGATCTTGCCGTCGCCTTCCTGGCGTCCGTGGCAGGTGGATCCGCTGCACGAGGCGACGCCGACATGGACGCCGCCGCTGGTGCTGGACGTGGCGGCGAACGCCGGCGCCTCCACCGCGAGCCCGCCCGCGCCCATCAGGGTCAGCGCAAGGGCGAACAGCATGATAACGGCGCATATGCCTGCGCCGATCGCCCATGGCGCCCTGCTCGCCATTGTTCCCCCCGACATGACGCTCCCTCGCCCGGTCTTTTAAACCAGGCAGCTAGTCTTTTCTGGAGCGACCCCTTTATTGATCTTTTATGTTCGTTCTTCGCGGTTCAGGCAACGTCAATCCGGCCCCGCCGGCAAAATCATTCCGGCCTTGGCGGCGGTGTCACGCCGGGGCGGCGGCGGATCACCAGATTGCGGATTTCCGTCATGTCTTCCATTGCGAAGCGGACACCTTCGCGACCGAGCCCCGAATCCTTAACCCCGCCATAGGGCATATTGTCGACCCGGTAGCTCGGCACGTCGTTGACGACCACGCCGCCCACTTCGAGCCGATCCCACGCGTCCAGCACCTTGAAGATGTCGCGCGTGAAAATGCCCGCCTGCAGCCCGAACTTGCTGTCGTTGACGATCTCCAGCGCCGCGTTGAAGTCGCGAAAAGGCGCGAGGAAGGCGACCGGCCCGAATGCTTCCTCGATGTTGAGCTTGGTGTCGCGCGGGACACGCTCGAGCAAAGTCGCCTCGAGCATCGCGCCGTCGCGCTTGCCGCCGCACAGCAAGGTCGCGCCCTGCGCCACCGCCTCCTGGATCCAGCGATCGAGCCGTTCGGCTTCCTTCACGTCGATCATCGGGCCGACGAAGGTATTTTCGTCATGCGGGTTGCCCGCGACCAGCGTCCTGGTCCTGGCGACGAGCTTGTCCCGGAAGCTATCGTAGATCGACTCGTGGACGATGATCCGCTGCACGCCGATGCACGACTGGCCGGACTGATAGAAGGCGCCGAACACCGTCCGCGCCACCGCATCGTCCAGATCGGCATCCTCGTCGATGATCACCGCGGCGTTGCCCCCCAGTTCGAGCACCACCTTCTTTTTGCCGGCGCGCGCCTTCAGGTCCCAGCCGACCTCGGGCGACCCGGTGAAGGACAGCAGCTTCAAGCGATCATCGGTGGTGAACAGGTCCGCGCCGGCACGGCTGGCGGGGAGGATCGAGAAGGCGCCCTTGGGCAGGTCGGTTTCGGCCAGCACCTCGCCCATGATGATCGCGCCGAGCGGCGTGCGGCTGGCCGGCTTCATCACGAACGGACAGCCGACCGCGATCGCCGGGGCGATCTTGTGCGCGGCGAGGTTGAGCGGGAAGTTGAACGGCGAGATGAACGAACAGGCGCCGATCGGCACCCGCTTCCATATCCCCTGATAGCCCCTGGCCCGCGGCGAAATGTCGAGCGGCTGGACCTCGCCGGTCATCCGCACCGATTCCTCGGCGGCGATGCGGAAGGTATCGATCAGCCGGCCGACTTCGCCGCGGCTGTCGTTGATCGGCTTGCCGGCCTCGACGCACAAGGCATAAGCCAGCTCGTCCTTGCGCTCGGTGAAGCGGTTGACGCAGTGCTGCAGCACCGCCTGGCGCTCATAGGATGCCATCTGCGCCATCGGCCCGGTCGCCGCATGCGCTGCGGCGATCCCGGCGTCGATCATGGCCGCATCGGCCAGCGCCACCCGCGTCGCGACCTCACCGGTGAACTTGTCGGTCACGGGCAGATCGGTGTTCGGCTGCTGCGCCTCGTTGGCGAGATAGAGCGGGTAGGTGTCCTGCAGCTTCATGCCTGGCCTCGTCTGGCGCGCGTCGCGCCGGGGGAGTGGTGGATCATAGCGCCGCGCTGAGGGCCTTGATGTCCTTGTTGAGGATCTGGTCATTGTCCGAATAATCGATCGGGCAGTCGATCAGGTGGACGCCGGGCGTATCGAGGCACTGCTTGAGCAACGCCGGCAGCCCTTCCGCGCTTTCCACGCGGTGGCCGCTCGCGCCATATGCCTCGGCATATTTGACGAAGTCGGGATTGCCATAGGTCAGTCCCCAATCCTGGAACCCCATATTGGCCTGCTTCCAGCGGATCATGCCGTAGCTGCCGTCGTTCAGGATCAGGACCGTGATGTTGAGGCGCAGGCGAACCGCGGTCTCCATCTCCTGGCTGTTCATCATGAACCCGCCATCGCCGCAGATCGCGAGCACCTTGCGATCGGGATAGACCATTGCCGAGGCCATCGCCGATGGCAGCCCGGCGCCCATCGTCGCCAGCGCATTGTCCAGCAGCACGGTGTTGGCCTGGCGCGCCGGATAGTTGCGGGCGAACCAGATCTTGTAGACGCCATTGTCGAGCGCGATGATGCCGTCGGCCGGCATCGCCTCGCGGATCTTCTGGACCAGATAGGCCGGGAAGATCGGGAAGCGCGCGTCGGTTTCCAGCGATTGCGTATGCTCGATCTCGGCGCGGCGGGCGGCGAGCATCGTGTCGAAATCCCAGCCGCCCGCCGGCACGATATCGTTCTTCATCTGCCAAATCGCGTTGGCGATATCGCCGATCACCTCGACCTGCGGGAAATAGACCGGGTCGACCTCGGCCGGGCGGGTCGAGACGTGGATCACCTGGGTGCCGCCATTCTTCATGAAGAAGGGCGGTTTTTCGATCACGTCGTGGCCGATATTGACGATCAGGTCGGCCGATTCGATCGCCTTGTGGACGAAGTCGCCCGCGGACAGCGCGGCGCAGCCGACGAAGCGCGGATGGGTCTCGTCGATCACGCCCTTGCCGAGCTGGGTGGTGACGAACGGGATGCCCGTCTTCTCGATGAACTGGAACAGCATCCGGCCGGTCAGCTTGCGGTTCGCGCCGGCGCCGATCACCAGGATCGGCGACTTGGCGGTTTCGATCATCTTGACCGCCGCGCGCACCGCTTTTTCCTCGG
>JAQGKS010000134.1 GCA_028289965.1 Sphingomonas bacterium | reverse complement strand
ATTGCGCGGGCGAGCGAGACGATGCAGCGCTGCTCGGCCGAATTGCTCCACGGCCAGGACTTTGCGGAGGCGGCGGAATGACGAGCTTCTTCCAGCATTATCTCGGCTACGGTTTCGGCTGGTTCCTGGCCAATCTGATCCTGATCCTGCTGATCGCGCTGCCGTTGATGCTGGCGGTGGCGATGATCATCTATCTCGATCGCAAGATCTGGGCGGCGATGGCGCTGCGCCGCGGGCCCAACGTGGTCGGGCCGTTCGGGCTGCTGCAAAGCTTTGCCGACGGGTTGAAGGTGTTCCTCAAGGAAACGATCATCCCGTCCAGCGCCAATCGCGGGCTGTTCCTGATCGCGCCGATCCTGACGTTCACGGTGGCGCTGATCGCCTGGGCGGTGATCCCGTTCGGGCCGGGCATGGTGTTGGCCAACATCAATGTCGGGCTGCTCTACATCCTCGCGGTGTCGTCGCTCGGGGTTTACGGCATCATCATCGCCGGTTGGTCGTCCAACTCCAAATATCCGTTCTTCTCGGCGATGCGCGCCGCCGCGCAGATGGTCAGCTATGAAGTGTCGATCGGCTTCGTGCTGATCTCGGTCGTGTTGTGGGCCGGCACGTTCAACCTGTCGTCGATCATCGATGCCCAGCGCGCGCATATCTTCGGCTTTATCAACGGCTTCGGGTTCAATCCTCTGCTGTTCCCGATGGCCGTGGTGTTCCTGATCTCGTCGATGGCGGAAACGGCGCGCGCGCCGTTCGACCTGACGGAGGCGGAGAGCGAGCTCGTCGCGGGCTACCAGACCGAATATTCGTCGATGGCGTTCGCGCTGTTCTGGCTCGGCGAATATGGCAACGTGATCCTGATGTGCGCGCTCAACGCGATCCTGTTCTGGGGCGGCTGGCTGCCCCCGGTCGATTGGGCGCCGCTCTATGCGATCCCGGGTATCTTCTGGTTCTTCGGCAAGATCCTGTTTTTCTTCTTCGTCTTCTCCTGGGTGAAGGCGACGGTGCCGCGCTATCGCTATGACCAGCTGATGCGGCTGGGCTGGAAGATCTTCCTGCCGCTGTCACTATTCTGGGTGGTCCTGGTGTCCGGTTACCTCATGCTGACCCGTTATGGAGTCTAGGCCAGTGAGCCTCGCGCACATCATCAAGTCGTTCACGCTGTGGGAGTTCGTGAAGGCGCACGCACTCACCTTGAAGTATTTCTTCAAGCCCAAGGCGACGATCAACTATCCGTACGAGCGCAACCCGCTGTCGCCCCGCTTCCGCGGCGAACATGCGCTGCGCCGCTATCCGAGCGGCGAGGAAAGGTGCATCGCGTGCAAGCTGTGCGAGGCGGTGTGCCCGGCGCTGGCGATCACGATCGAGGCCGAACCGCGCGACGACGGCAGCCGCCGCACGACCCGCTACGACATCGACATGACCAAGTGCATCTATTGCGGGCTGTGCCAGGAAGCGTGCCCGGTCGATGCGATTGTCGAGGGGCCGAACCTGGAATTCGCGACCGAGACGCGCGAGGAGCTGATCTATGACAAGGCCAAGCTGCTCGCCAACGGGGATCGCTGGGAACGTTCGATCGCGGCCAACCTTGCCGCCGATGCGCCGTACCGTTAATGGCCGCCGCATTGATTCCATGCGTGTCGATCGTTTCGAGCGGCGCGCACTCGTCGTGACACGTCCTTCGACTTTGATCGGGACCAACGGGGGCTCAGTTCGCTGACGTGATCCAGACGCTCGCTTTTTACCTGTTCGCCACGCTGGTGATCGCATCCGGTGCGCTCACCATCCTGGCGCGCAACCCGGTGCACAGCGTGCTGTGGCTGATCCTCGCCTTCTTCAACGGCGCGGGGCTGATGCTGCTCGTCGGTGCCGAGTTCATCGCCATGCTGCTGGTGATCGTCTACGTCGGCGCGGTGGCGGTGCTGTTCCTGTTCGTGGTGATGATGCTCGACATCGACTTTGCCGAGTTGCGCGCCGGCTTCGCCCGTTATCTGCCGTTCGGCCTGCTCGTCGCCTTGGTGCTGCTGGCGGAGATCATCTTCGCGGTCGGCGCGTGGCAGGCGGGCGGGGTCGGTCTTGCCGGGCGCGCTGCCGCCGGGCCGGCCGAAGTGCCCAATATCGAGGCGCTCGGTACGCTGCTCTACACCCGCTATCTGTACGTGTTCGAAGGCTCGGGCCTGGTTCTGCTGGTGGCGATGATCGGCGCGATCGTGCTGACCCACCGCGCCCGCGGCGGCGTTCGCGGCCAGAATATCGATCGGCAGAATCGCCGCCGGCCGGAGGATGCCACGCGCAACCTCAATCCGGGCGTCGGGCAGGGGATGGACCTGTGATCGGGATCCAGCATTTTCTTACCGTCTCGGCGGTGCTGTTCGTGATGGGGGTGCTCGGCATCTTCATCAACCGCAAGAACGTGATCATCATCCTTATGGCGATCGAGCTGATCCTGCTCAGCGTGAACATCAACCTCGTCGCTTTCTCGGCCTATCTCGGCGATCTCGTCGGCCAGGTGTTCGCGATGTTCGTGCTGACCGTCGCGGCCGGCGAAGCGGCGATCGGGCTGGCGATCCTCGTCATCTACTTCCGTGGCCGCGGCACGATCGCGGTCGACGATATCAACCGGATGAAGGGCTGAACCTGTGATCCAGCTCCTCGTCTTCCTGCCGCTGATCGCGGCCGTGATCGCCGGTCTCGGCAATCGCATGATCGGCAACAATGCCGCCAAGCTGCTCACCACCGGTGCGCTTTTCGGGTCGTGCGCGCTCGCCTGGCCGATCTTCATCGGCTATCTGAGCGGGACGAGCACGGCCGAGGTCGTGCCGGTGCTCCACTGGATCGGCTCGGGCGACCTGCAGGTCGATTGGTCGCTGCGCGTCGATGCGCTGACCGCGGTGATGCTGGTGGTGGTGACGAGCGTCTCCGCGCTCGTCCACCTCTATAGCTGGGGCTATATGTCGGACGATCCCGACCAGCCCCGCTTCTTCGCCTATCTGTCGCTGTTCACCTTCGCGATGCTGATGCTGGTGACGTCGGACAATCTGATCCAGATGTTCTTCGGCTGGGAAGGCGTCGGCCTGGCGTCCTATCTGCTGATCGGCTTCTGGTACAAGAAGCCGTCGGCCAACGCCGCGGCGATCAAGGCGTTCGTGGTCAACCGCGTCGGCGATTTCGGTTTCTCGCTCGGCATCTTCGGCACCTTCCTGGTGTTCGGCACGGTTTCGATCCCGGCGATCCTGGCGGCCGCTCCGGGCGAGGCGGGATCGACCATCGGCTTCCTCGGCCAGCGTTTCGACACGATGACCGTGCTCTGTCTGCTGCTGTTCGTCGGGGCGATGGGCAAGTCGGCCCAGCTCGGCCTGCATACCTGGCTGCCCGACGCGATGGAGGGCCCGACCCCCGTGTCGGCGCTGATCCACGCCGCGACGATGGTCACCGCCGGCGTGTTCATGGTCTGCCGCCTGTCGCCGATGTTCGAGGTCAGCCCGACCGCGCTGACCGTGGTCACCTACGTCGGTGCCGCCACTGCGCTGTTCGCCGCGACGGTCGGCACGGTGCAGACCGACATCAAGCGCGTGATCGCGTATTCGACCTGTTCGCAACTCGGCTACATGTTCTTCGCCGCAGGCGTCGGCGCGTATGGCGCGGCGATGTTCCACCTGTTCACCCACGCTTTCTTCAAGGCGTTGCTGTTCCTCGGTGCGGGCTCGGTGATCCACGCGATGCACCATGAGCAGGACATGCGCTTCTATGGCGGCCTGCGTAAGCACATCCCGCTGACCTTCTGGGCGATGATGGCGGGCACGCTGGCGATCACCGGCGTCGGCATCATCCAGGTCGCCGGGCTGCCGAGCTTCGGGTTTGCCGGCTTCTTCTCCAAGGACGCGATCCTCGAGGCGAGCTTTGCCAGCGGCACGACCGCGGGCGGCATCGCCTTTGCAGTCGGCATCTTCGCTGCGCTGCTGACGAGCTTCTATTCGTGGCGGCTGATCTTCCTGACCTTCTTCGGCACGCCGCGCTGGGCGGGATCCGAGCATATCCAGCATGCCGCGCACGACGCCCACGGCCATGACGACCATGCCACGGACGGCCACGCCGCGGACGGCCACGGGGCAACGCACGCGCATAGTGTGGCGCACGATGTCGCCCATGTCGGCGATCATCGCGACGCGCCGTCGCACGAGGATGCCGGGCATGAGCCGTCGGCGCACGCCCCCGGCGCCGATCAGGTCGTCCACGGGACGGCCGGCTATCACCCGCACGAGGCGCCGTGGCCGATGCTGGTGCCGCTCATCGTCCTGGCGATCGGTGCGGTCTTCGCCGGCATCGCCTTCCACCACTGGTTCGTGGAGCCGGGCGCGGGCGAGGAATATTGGAAGGGCGCGGTCGCGTTCAACGAGCATCTGATGCACGCGATGCATGAAGTGCCGCTATGGGTGAAGCTGGCTCCGGCCGCGGTGATGATCACCGGGTTCCTGATCGCCTATGCCGCCTATATGCGCGACACGACGATCCCGGCCCGGTTCACCGCGACGTTCGGCGTGCTGTACGATTTCCTGCTCCACAAATGGTATTTCGACGAGCTGTACGACGTGCTGTTCGTCCGCCCCGCCTTTGCCATCGGTCGCTTCCTGTGGAAGCGCGGCGACCAGGGGACGATCGATCGGTTTGGCCCGGACGGGATCTCCGCCTTGATCGTCGGCGGCGGTGCGCTGACCCGCCGGCTCCAGTCGGGCTATGTCTATACTTATGCGCTGGTGATGCTGCTGGGCCTCGCCGCTGCCGCCTCCTGGGTGATCGTGCGCTAACAACATGAACGGCTTCCCCATCCTCTCGATCATGATCGCCGTGCCCGTGCTGGGCGCGCTCTGGTGCCTGTTCGCCCCCGGCGACGAGGCATCGCGTACCAGCCAGGCCCGTTGGGTCGCGCTGATCGCCACGCTGGTCGATCTCGCGCTCGGCATCCTGCTGTGGGTCAATTACGATCCGGGCGGGGCGCAGTGGCAGTTTCAGGAACATGCGCCCGTGTTCGGGCGCTTTGCCTGGGCGCTCGGCATCGATGGCATCGCGCTGATGCTGATCATGCTGTCGGTGTTCCTGATGCCGATCTGCATCGGGGCGTCGTGGGAGTCGGTCACGCGCCGCGTGCCGGAATATATGGCGGCGTTCCTGCTCATGGAAACGCTGATGATCGGCGTGTTCGCGGCGCAGGATCTGTTCCTGTTCTACATCTTCTTCGAAGCCGGCCTGATCCCGATGTATCTGATCATCGGCATCTGGGGCGGCGCGCGGCGGATCTACGCAAGCTACAAATTCTTCCTCTACACTTTGCTCGGCTCGGTGCTGATGCTGGTCGCGATGCTGTGGATGGTCCGCCAGGCGGGGACCACCGACATCCCGACGCTGATGGCGCATGACTTCCCGGTCCAGGCACAGACCTGGCTGTGGCTTGCTTTCTTCGCCTCGTTCGCGGTCAAGATGCCGATGTGGCCGGTCCACACCTGGCTGCCCGATGCGCACGTCGAGGCGCCGACGGCCGGATCGGTGATCCTCGCCGGCGTGCTGCTCAAGATGGGCGGATACGGCTTCATCCGCTTCTCGCTGCCGATGTTCCCGGAAGCGTCCGCCCAGCTCGTCTGGATCGTGATGGGGCTGAGCATGGTGGCGATCGTCTACACCAGCCTGGTCGCGCTGGTGCAGCAGGACATGAAGAAGCTGATCGCTTATTCTTCGGTCGCGCACATGGCTTTCGTGACCTTCGGGCTGTTCGCGTTCAACCGGCAGGGGATCGAGGGCGCGCTGCTCGTGATGCTCAGCCACGGGCTCGTCTCGGGCGCCTTGTTCCTGTGCGTCGGCGTGATCTACGATAGGCTGCATACCCGTGAAATCTCCCGCTACGGCGGCCTGTCGAACAACATGCCGGCCTATGCGGTGCTGTTCCTGCTGTTCACGATGGCGTCGGTCGGCCTGCCCGGCACGTCCGGCTTTGTCGGTGAATTTCTGGCGATGATGGGCGTCAACCAGTTCAACAGCTGGGCGGCGCTGGTCGCGACCACCGGCATCATCACCGGGGCCGCCTACATGCTCTACCTCTACCGGCGCGTCGCCTATGGCGTGCTCGACAAGCCCGATGTCGCGGCGATGCCCGATCTGTCGCGGCGCGAGCTTGCTTTGCTGGTGCCGATCGCGGCCGTCGTGCTGTGGATGGGCGTCTATCCGGAAAGCTTCCTGCGCCCGATGCGCGCGGATGTCGGAACGCTGCTCGCGCGCCTCGAGCGCGCCGCGCCCGCCGGGGACGGCCAACCGACTGCCGGCCGCGCGGTGGCGGCCACCCCCGTCACCCATGGGGAGGCGCACTGATGTCGGTCACCCACTCCCTGGCGCTGACGCTGCCGGAACTGATCCTGTCGACCGGCTCGCTTGCCCTGCTGATGATCGCGGCCTGGTCCGGCGACAAGGCGACCCGCGCGATCAGCTGGGGCGCGGTCGGCCTGCTCGCCGCGGCAAGCTTCGCCTTGCTCGGCCCGGCCGGGCATGGCGGGCTGGCGTTCGACGGACTTTATCATGCGGATCGCTTCGCCGCCTTCGCCAAGCTGCTGATCTTTATCGCCGCGGCGGTGTCGATCATCATCGCGCCGAACTTCTTCGCCCGCGGCGGATCGCTCCGCGCCGAATATCCGATCCTGATCCTGCTCTCGTCAGTCGGCATGGGGATGATGGCGTCGGCTGGGGATCTCCTGTCGCTCTACATCGGGCTCGAGCTGCAGAGCCTTGCCGCTTATGTGCTGGCGAGCTTCATGCGGCGCGATACCCGCTCGGCGGAAGCCGGCCTGAAATATTTCGTGCTCGGCGCGCTTGCCAGCGGCATCCTGCTCTACGGCATCTCGCTGGTCTACGGCTTCACCGCGACGACCCAGTTCAGCGGCATCGCGGTCGCGCTGGCGGATGGCCTGTCCACGGGCGAGCTGTTCGGCATCGTCTTCATCCTCGCCGGCATCGCCTTCAAGATTTCCGCCGTGCCGTTCCACATGTGGACGCCCGACGTCTATGAAGGCGCGCCGACGCCGGTGACGGCCTTCTTCGCCTCCGCCCCCAAGGTCGCGGCGATGGCGCTGCTGATCCGCGTCGCGATCGAGGCGATGGGCCCGGCGACCGATGCATGGCGCCAGATCGTCGTCTTCTCGGCACTGGCCTCGACCATCCTGGGCGGTGTCGCGGCGATCAACCAGAGCAACATCAAGCGGCTGCTGGCTTATTCGTCGATCAACAATGTCGGCTTTGCTCTGTTCGGCCTCGCCGCCGGCACCGCGGACGGCGTTGCCGCGACGTTGACCTACATGGCCGTCTACGTCGCGATGACGCTCGGCAGCTTCCTCTGCGTGCTGCAGATGCGCAATGCCGATGGCGAGCCGGTCGAGACGATCGCCAGCCTGTCCGGCCTGTCGCGGACGCGGCCAGCGCTGGCGGCCGCGATGGCGATGTTCATGTTCAGCCTCGCCGGAATCCCGCCGCTGTTCGGCTTCTGGCCAAAGTTCCTGGTGTTCGATGCGCTCGTCGGGATCGGCCTGTGGCCGCTGGCGATGGTCGGCATCGCGACCTCGGTGATCGGCGCTTATTATTATCTGAAGATCGTCAAGACCATGTACTTCGACGAGCCCGCGACGGCCTACGCGCCCGCCGCGAGCAAGCTGGAAGGTGGACTGATCGCGGTCGCCGCGCTGTTCGTCTCGCCGCTCGGCTATCTCGCGATCGGTCCGCTTGCGGTGGCGAGCGGGGCGGCGGCGCAGGCGCTGTTCTAGTCCGCACCGCGCTCCGCCCGGCAGGTCGCCGACGATGACGCCGCAACCGGACATCCGCACGGTCGCCGTCACGGCATCGACCAACGACGATGTCGCCGCGCTGGCGAGGGCCGGCGCGCCCAGCGGAATCTGGGTTCGCGCCGACACCCAAAGCGGCGGGCGCGGCCGTCATGGCCGGATCTGGTCCTCCCCGCCCGGCAATCTGTACGCCAGCACCTTCGTTCGGCGGGTGCCGGGCGATCCGCCGCCCGCCACGTTGGCGCTGGTCGCCGCGGTGGCGCTCGACGAACTGGTCGGCGCACTGGTCGGGTCCGAGCGGATCCAGCTGAAGTGGCCGAACGATCTGCTGCTCGATGGCGCCAAGCTCTCCGGTATCCTGCTTGAGAGCAGCGGCGACGCGGTGGTCGTCGGTTTCGGGGTCAACCTCGCTTACCATCCCGAGGGGCTCGACCGTCCGGTGACCAGCCTGGCCGCGGCCGGGATCGCCGCGCCCACGGCCGAGGCGTTCCTGGCGGAGTTGGCGCCGGCCTTTGCCCGCTGGGTGCAGCGTTGGCGGGGCGAGGGGCTGGCCGCCGTGCGCCAGCGCTGGCTGGCGCGGGCCCATCCGGTCGGCACGGCGCTGTCCGCGCGGCAGGCGGACGGCAGCATCGTCGAGGGGCTGTTCGACGGGCTCGACGGCGATGGCGCGCTCAGGCTGCGCTTGGCGGCCGGCGGTGTCCATGTCATGCACGCCGGCGACATATTCCTCCTCTAGGGTCCGGACATGCTGCTGGCGATCGATGCCGGGAATACCAACCTCGTGTTCGCGCTGATCGACGGCGGCGGCATCCGCACGCGCTGGCGCATCGCGACCGATCCGCGGCGGACGGCGGACGAATATGCGGTGTGGCTGCACCAGTTGATCGAACTCGAGGGCTTCAAGCGTACCGACGTGACGGCGGTGCTGATAAGCACGGTCGTGCCGCGGGCGCTCCACAATTTGCAGGTGCTGGCGAGCAAATATTTCAAGGTCGACGCGCTGATCGCCGGGCGCCCGCCGCTCGACTGGGGTATCGAACTCGACGTCGTGGCGCCGGCGACGGTAGGTTCCGACCGCGTCGTCAATGCGATCGCCGCCCACGCCGCCCATCCGGGCGAGCTGATCGTCGTCGATTTCGGCACCGCCACCACCTTCGACTGGGTGGATGGCGACGGCGCCTATAAGGGCGGAATCATCGCGCCGGGCATCAACCTGTCGCTCGATGCGCTGGTATCCGCCGCGGCGAAGCTGCCGCGCATTGCGATCGAGGCACCCGCCGGTAACATGACGGTGATCGGCCGGACCACAGAGGATCAGATGCAATCGGGCATATTCTGGGGCTATATCGCAATGATCGAGGGGCTGGTGGAGCGCATGAAGCGCGAGATCGGCCGCCCGGCGCGGGTCATCTCGACTGGCGGGCTTGCGATGCTGTTCGATCAGCATACATCGGTGTTCGACGCGATCGAGCCCGACCTGACCCTTCAGGGCCTTGGCCTGATGTACGCGCGACTGGCGGCGGAATGATTCCGCCTCGTCGCTTTACCGCATAATAACGACATCCATAAATCGGAACCCCGATCACGTGACCATACCCGGCAACGAACTTCTCTTCCTCGCGCTTGGCGGCTCGGGCGAAATCGGCATGAACGTCAATCTCTACGGCTGCCAGGGCAAGTGGGTGATGGTCGATCTCGGCCTGACGTTCGCCGATCCCGGCTATCCCGGGGTCGACCTGATCCTGCCCGATCTCGACTTCATCGAGCGGCAGGCCAAGAACCTGCTCGGCATCGTCCTGACCCACGGGCATGAGGATCATATCGGCGCGATCCCCTATCTCGCCGCCGATCTTGGCGTGCCGCTATACGCGACGCCGTTCACCGCCGGGCTGATCCGCGGCAAGCTCGACGAGGAGGGGCTCTCCAGGAAGGTCAAGCTCCACGTCATCGAGAAGGAAGGCAGCTTCAAGCTCGGTCCGTTCGGCTTCCGCTATGTCCCGCTTGCCCATTCGATTCCCGAGGGCAATGCGCTGCTGATCGATACGCCCTACGGCCGCATCTTCCACACTGGCGACTGGAAGCTGGACGAGGATCCGCTGCTCGGCACCGCATCGACCGCGGCCGAGCTCAGCGCGATCGGCGACGAGGGCGTGCTCGCTCTGGTGTGCGATTCCACCAACGTGTTCAACGACGAGGCGTCCGGCTCCGAAGCTGCCGTGCGCACGGGGCTCGATGCGGTCGTGGCGGCGGCGAAGGGCCGGGTGCTGGTCACCACCTTCGCATCCAACGCCGCCCGCGTGCAGACGCTGGGCGAAGTGGCGCGCGATACCGGCCGGCAGGTGTGCGTCGCCGGCCGCTCGCTCGATCGGATCATCAAGGTCGCCAAGGCGAGCGGCTATCTCCAGGATTTCCCGCCGACGATCGATTTCGAGGCGGCGATGCGGCTGCCACCGCGCGACGTGATGATCATCGCCACCGGCGGCCAGGGCGAATCGCGCGCCGCGCTGGCGCGGATTGCGTTCGACAGCCACCAGCTCAAGCTGAGCGCGGGCGATACCGTCGTCTTCTCGTCCAAGCAGATCCCGGGCAACGAGATGGCGATCGGGCGTATCCAGAACACGCTGGCCGCCAAGAATATCGAGATGATCACCGACCGGCAGGCGCACGTCCATGTCTCGGGCCATCCCGGCCGGCCGGAACTCGAGCTGATGTACAAGTGGATCCGGCCCGAAATCCTGCTGCCGGTGCATGGCGAAATGCGTCACATGGCCGAACAGGCACGCTTCGGCATCTCCAAGGGGGTACCCAAGGCGGTGGTGCAGCAGAATGGCACCGTGCTGCGCCTCGCCCCCAAGGGCCCGGCTGCGCTCGGCACCGAGCGTGTCGGCCGGCTCATCCTGGACGGCGACGTGATCCTGCCCGCCGACGGATCGACCATGAACGAGCGGCGGCGGATTTCCGCCAACGGCGTGATTTCGGTCACCGTCGCGATCGACAAGACGCAGAAGCTGCGCGGCGATCCGGCCGTCAGCGTCCAGGGTATTCCGGTCGAGGAAGACCGTGAGGAGTTTCTGGCCGAAGCGCGCGATGCCGCCGCTGCCGCCGTGCGCGAGGGCGGCCGCGACGAGAACCGGCTGCGCGAGGGCATCCGCCTGGCCGTGCGCCGCCGTGCGACGCAGTGGACCGGCAAGAAGCCGGTGGTCGACGTTTCGCTGATCCGGATCTAGGCGGCGCGGAGCCAGGGGGCGCGACCATGAAATTCAGCTCGATCATCGCCATCTATGCCTTGTTCTGGTCGATGAGCTTTTTCTTCGTCCTGCCCTTTCGGCTGCGCTCCAGCGTCGAACCCGATCCGATGATCGCGGGGCAGGCGGAGAGCGCGCCGCCGCGGTTCAGCTTCGGGCGGACGTGCAAATGGACGACGATCGTCGCGATCGTGCTGTTCGGGCTCTATTACGCCAATTACGTCAACGGCTGGATCGGGCCCGAGGCGGTGGACTTCTTCACGCTGCAGCGCCGACCGGATCAATGATCCGGCGGCGCCGCAGGCGTCACGCCCGCAGCCGCTCGATTGCCTGGGCCAGCGCAACGTAAAGCTTGCCCATGTCCGACGAGAGCAGGGTGATACCGAGCGGCGATCCGTCGCGGCTGGCCAGCACCCGGCGCAGCATCGCCTCGAAATCATGGACGTAGCGGTTGAGCTGGTCGCGGAAGTTCGCGTCGTCCTCATAGAGCCGCTGGATCTCGCGCATTTCGGCAGCGTCGATCAGCCGCACCGCACGCCGGGTGAAAATGCCGCGATCACCCTTGAGATAGGCCGCCCAGGCGCTGTCCGCGACCTCCTGCGAGAGCATGCCCGTGACGTCGATCGCGGTCGAGTTGAGCGCGTCGATCAGCAGTGCGACGCGGTGTGAGAAGGCGTCCTCGTCGGCCTTCTCGGTTTCCTTGCGCGCTTCGGCCAGCCGAGTCTCGATCAGCGCGGTGGTATCGGCGATCGTCAGCATCTGGCGCATCAGCCGCTCGGTCGCGCGCTGAGTGCTCTGCACCGCCTGCTCGGAGGCGGCGGACACCTCGGCCAGCTGCGTCTTGGCCTGGCTGTCGAACGCCTGGCTGAGCGCCGTCCGCGCCGCCTCGCCGAGCGAGCTCGCCGTCTCCGGGATCAGCTTGGAGAAGGCGTCGCGGGCATGGTCGGCAGCCTGGAGCGCGGTCTCGCGCACGCGGAGCAGCGCGTCGATCAACTGCGGCCCGGCGCCGTCGACGAGCAGGCGGACCTGGTCCGCGCTGCCGGCAATCGCCGCTTCGAGCTTGGCGGCATGGTCCTGGATCGCGGTCAGCCGTTCCTCGGCGGCAAGGCCGAGCGCACGGATCGTCGTCGCCTGGCGCAGCAGCAGCGCGTCGGCACTGCCGAGCTTGCCCGCCGCCTCGCCAGCCGATGTCGCCAGCCGGGCGGCCTGCGGCACGAGCGCCTCGAGCGCGGCGTGGCTTTCGCCGACCCGCTCCTCGAGCCGCTGAAGCGCCTGGGGCAGCGTCTCGCGCGCTTCGCGGCTGGTCTGGCGGATCAGGCCGCTGAGCGTCTCGGCGCGGACGATCAGCGCGTCGGCGGCGTCGCTGTTGCGGCTGAGCGTCGTGTCGATCAGGTCGGCGCGCGTGCCGAGTGTCACCAGGCGCTCGCCGATCCCGGCGCTCCGTTCGGCGGCGCTTTGCTCGAGCGCGGCAAAGCGCTGCTCGATCGTATCCAGCGCCGCGCCGACGCGGGCGAGCATGGTCACGCTCGCCTCGTCCTGCACCGCAAGCTGGCCGCCAAGCGTGTCGAGCCGATTGCCGATCTCGTCGAGCCGGCCGGCGAGCAGTTTCGACGAATCCTCGCCCACCCGCTCGAGCGCGATCCGGCCCTGATCGACCATCGCCAGCATCGCCGCGCTCTGGGCGTGGATCGCCCGGCGCGCCTCGTCCACCGCCTGCGCGGCGTTGACGAGCGCCTCGTCGACCGCGACCGACATCTGCCCGGCGGCGGCCTCGAGCCGCTCGCCGGCAACTTTGCTGGTTCCCTCGATCCGGGCGAGATGGGCGCCGAGCCGCTGGGCGGCACCGCCGGCGACATCCTCCGCCTCCCGCCCGCGCTGGACGAGCGAGGCCAGCGCCGCCTCCAGCGCCCCCGCCTGGCCGTGAGCGGTAAGCCCCGCGTCGCGCAGTTTCCCGGCGAGATCCTGGCTTTCGGCGGCGGCGCGCGGCAGATCGTTGAGCAACACCGCCATGTCGTCGCGGGCACCGCGGGCGGCGGTCTCCAGCCGTTCGGACTGGCGGCCGATCTCGTCGGTGTGGCTGCGCATCGTGCCGCTGACCTCGCCCAGCCGGCTGCCGACCTCGTCGCCGAGCAGCATCAGCTGGCGCGAATGTTCGCCGAGCGCCTCGCCATTCTCGCCGATCCGATCCGACAGACGGCCGAGCACCTGTTCGAGCCATGCCGCCTCGGCGCGCATCCGCTCCGCCGTGTCGGCGAAACGGGCTGCCTCGTGGCGGCTGGTGCGGCGGAGCAGGAGATAGCCGACGCCGATCAGCGCGAGCGGCGCGCTGAGCGTCGCGATCCCGTTCAGTACCGTGCCGAGATCGGGCCGCCCCGCCGCAAGGATGCGCGCGCCGACCCAGCCGGCCGCGCCGATCCAGCCGATCGCGGCGACGACCAGCAGGATCGCGGCGATCCGCGGCAGCATCGCCGATTCGGGTTCGTCGGGTTCTTCATATTGGGCATATTCGGGTGGCGCGGAGCCGCCGATTTCCGCCGCAAGGGCCTCCTCGGGCTGCGCCTCGTCGCGCCATTCTTCGACCGTTATCGCATGTGTCCCCATGCCCCCATGTTACCAGCTTTGGCGGGAGGCGGAAGGCTTGGCGCAACCGCTCGTTAACGGTCCCCCTCTAGTGCAGGGCGGATGGTCTACGATCCCGGTGCTCTTCGCTCGGCGCTCGCCGCCGCCGTCGGCGACGATCCAGAGCTGGTCGCGGAGCTGCGTGCCGCTTTTCTCGAAAGCGTGCAGGGCAGCGCGGACCTGCTGGCGCGCTCGCGCTCCGACGGCAATTGGAAGATGGCGGCGCGGCGGCTGCAAAGCGTCGCGGCCAGCTTCGGCGCGGTCGAGCTGATGGGCCTGGCCGAGGAGGCGGCGGAGGGCGCGCCGCACGATCCGGCGCTGTTGCGGCAGGTGCGCGCGGCGATCGCCGCGTTCGACGGATAGCCGTCACCGCGACCAAATTGCCGCCCGCCGCTTTGCAACGCCGCGATCAGCGCCTATCGCCCTGTTTCTATCGGACTGATCTTTGGGGGGCGATGTGGCGCTGGCGGCCCTGATAGCTGCGTGTGCGCAGGTTGATAGCGGGGGCGAAGGACTGCGCGCCACGCTGCCGCTGGTCGGCGCGACTTTGCTGGAGCATCAGGTGCGGCTTGCCCGGCGGGCGGGCGCGGCCCACGTCGTCGTGCTCGTCGAGCGGATGCCCGCCGCGCTCACCGCCGCGTTCGATCGGCTGCGTCGCGACGGCATTGCGGTCGATATCGCCCGCACCGCCGCCGATGCCGCGGACCGGATCCATCCCGATGAAAAGCTGCTGGTGTTCGCCGATGGTTGCCTGCCCGGCCAGCCCTTGCTCGACCGGCTGGTCGCGGCGACGCCGCCCGCGCTGATCACCGTGCCAGACCATAGCGAACGCCAGAATTTCGAGCGGATCGATTCGCTCACCCGGTGGGGCGGTCTCGCGCTGATCCAGGGCGCGCATCTGCGCCGGACGGTGGCGATGCTCGGCGAGTGGGACATGCTCTCCACGCTGCTCCGGCGGACGCTCCAGCAAGGTGCGATCCGGATCGACGCCTTCCCGCCGGACGAACCCGCCTCGCGCGAACTCTTGTTGATCGCCAACAGCGCCGCGGCGCTCGAGGGAGTCGATCGGCGCCTGATCGAGGCTTCGCGCAGCCGGGCATCGACCTGGCCGGGGCGCTACGTCTTTCCGCCGATTGAGGAACTTGCGCTACGCCCTCTCGCTGGACGCGGGATCGAGCCGATGTGGCTGGCGATCGCCGCCGCCGTCGCCGCCTTCCTCTCGGTGCCGGCGGCGCTGCTCGGCTGGCGCTGGCCGATGCTGGTGCTGCTGTTGCTGAGCGGCCCGCTGATCGCGATCGCGCTGCGGCTCGCCGGAACCCGGCTGGCGACGGTGCGGCACGATCGGCTGTTGGGCAGGCTGCGCGATGCCGGGGCGGCGGGCGCCCTGCTCGCGCTCGGCTATGATCTCGCCACCGTTCGGGGGTGGGGGATGATGGCGATCGCCGCCCTTACCGTGCTCGGCGCGCTCGCGCTCGGCGTCGAGCGGGCGACGCTCGCCCGGCTCGGCGGGCCGGTGCCGCGGCCGTGGCTGGCCAGCCCCGACGGAATGATCTGGGGGATGCTGCCGTTCGCGGCCGCCGGCGCGTGGGATTTCGGTCTATGGGCGCTCGCCATTTACCTATTTGTCTCCTTCTTTCTGGTGCAGCGGGCTGTCATGGTCCGGGCGGCCGGAGCGGTTTAGCTGCTCTTAACGACGAGGTCGTAGGGGTGGCGGATGTCGTTTATGGATAGAGAGCGCGCCAGCGGCCGAAACGAGGCGGTGGACCGGCTGTTGGCCGGAGCCGCCGGCGCGGCCGATGCTGCCCGAAACCGGATGGACGCGTCGGCCGCCGCGCTGCTCGCCGCGCCCGACTGCCGCCTTGCCGAGCCGACGCGGATCGCGGTGCGCGATCTGCTGCGCGCCGTCGCCGGGGTGGTGGAGGATGACCTGCGCCAGCGGCTGATCGAGGGCCTGGGCGAAGGCATCCCGATCGTACTGGGCGCCTCGCTGGCGGCCGCCACGGTGCCGATCGCGCTGCCGCTCCTCGTGCAAGCCGGTCTGCTGGCCGATCGCGAACTGGTCGCCAGCCTGGTTCGGCGGGTCGAGGAGCAACGCCTCGCCGATCGCTTGCGCGCCGCGCAATCGGCTGCGGGTGCGTCGCTGACCGACACGTGGTTGCAGAGCGGCGACGAGCCCTTGTCGGCCATGACCATGGCGCTGATCGTCGCTTTGTCCCGCCGCGAGCAACGCGGTGCCGACGCGCCGCTCACCCGCACCGACCTGTCGGCCGACTTGCAGTATCGGCTGGTGTGGCGGGTCGCGGCGGCGCTGCGCCACCATGTCCTGGCGACCGCGGCGATGCCCCCGGCCGCCGCCGACCGGGCGCTTGCCACGGCGGCGACGGCGTTGCTCGCCGGCTATGATGAAAGCGATACGGTGCAGGGGCGGGCGATGCAGATCGCGCGGCGTCTCCACCAGCGCGGCCGACTGGACGATGCGCTGATCGCGCGCGCCGCCGGCGAGGGGCTGGTGGCGTTCCTGGTCGCGGCGCTCGCGGTGCGGGTGCGGATCGAGTTTGCCTCGGCGCTTGAAATGGTGACCGACCCGGAGGGCAGCCGGCTGACCATCCTGCTGCGCGGCGCCGGCGTCGGCCGCAGCGTCTCCGCGGCGATCCTGCGCGCGATCGGCGCCGCGCTTGGCACCGACGACGCACTGATCCGCGTGCATGCGGAGGCGTTCGACTGGCTGTCGCCCGAGGCGGCGCGCGACGCGCTGGCATTTTCCCGCTGCGATCCGGAATATCGCGCCGCCGCCGGCGCCATCGCCGCGCATCATGCCGATCGGCGCGGCGCATGAACGACGTGTCGGAGGAAAAGCCGCCGGTCTGCGGGCGGATCGATCGTGACGGACGGCTGGTTTCGGCCGATCCGCCGCTGGTCGCGCTCCATCGCCGCGCCGGCGGAT
>JAQGKS010000107.1 GCA_028289965.1 Sphingomonas bacterium | reverse complement strand
GCACGAGCGGGATCGCGCCGCCCATTATGCCGTCTATGCGGAGAGCGTGCGCAACCTGGGAACGCCGGTCTTCCCGCGCGCCTTGTTCGATGCGGTGCTCGATGCATTCGGCGACGAAGCCGATATCCTGACCGTTCGCCGCGACGGTGCGCCGCTCGCAAGCGTGCTGAGTCTCTATTTCGGCGGGGTCGTCATGCCCTATTGGGGCGGCGGCACCGCGCAGGCGCGGACGTGGCGGGCGAACGATCTGATGTATTATGCATTGATGGGGCATGCCCGCGATCGGGGCTGCACCGCGTTCGATTTCGGCCGATCCAAGTTCGGCACCGGCGCATTCGCCTTCAAGAAGAATTGGGGTTTCGCGCCGCAGCCGCTCGCTTACGCGGTGCGCACCGCCGATGGCGCCGCGCCGCGTGAGGTGAATCCGCTCAGCCCGCGATACCGTATGCAGGTCGCCGCGTGGCGGCGGCTGCCGCTGCCCATCGCCAACCGCATTGGGCCGCTGATCGCCCGCGGCCTCGGCTGATGGGCGACATCCTCTTCCTCGCCCACCGCGTCCCCTATCCGCCCGATCGGGGCGACAAGATGCGCTCCTACCACCTGCTGCGTCATCTCGCCGGGATCGCGCGGGTGCACCTCGCCTGCTTTGCCGACGACGATGCCGATCTGGCGCATGCCGAGGCGCTCAGGCCGCTTGTCGGCCGCCTCCACGTCGAGAAGCGGACCAGGTCGAAGCCGCGCGCGGCAATCGCGGCGCTGGCCGGCGGGCGCGCGATTTCGGTCGCGATGTTCGATTCGCCGCACTTCGGCGCGGCGGTGGCGCGGCTGGTAAGGGACGAGCCGATCGACACGATCTTCGCCTTTTCCGGGCAGATGGCGCAGTTCGTCGCGCCCGATCCAGAGCGGCGCTTCGTCATGGATTTCGTGGACGTCGATTCCGCCAAGTTCGATGCCTATGCCGAAGATGCCACAGGCCTCTCGCGCTGGCTCTACGCGCGCGAGGCGCGGCGGCTCGGCGCGTTCGAGCGCGACGTCGCGGCGCGCGCCGATCTGAGCCTGTTCGTCAGCGCGCAGGAAGCAGGATTATTCCGTGATCGCACGGGGTTGCCGGCCACCTCTTGCGCCGTTATCGAAAATGGCGTCGACCTCGAACGTTATGCGCCAACGGCATCGTTCACGCGTCTCGCGCCGGACGAGCGGGGCGAGGGGCCGCTGATCGTGTTCACCGGACAGATGAACTATCGCCCCAACGCCGCGGCCGCCCAGGCCTTCGCCACCGAGATGCTCCCGGCGATCCGGGCGCGGCACCCGTCGGCACGCTTCGCGATCGTCGGGCGCGCGCCGGAGGGGGCATTGCGGCGGCTGGATGGACGGGCAGGGGTGCGCGTCACCGGTGCGGTGCCCGACGTGCGCGGCTGGCTCGCCGCGGCGGACATCGTGGTCGCCCCGCTGTCGATCGCGCGGGGCGTCCAGAACAAGGTGCTGGAGGCGATGGCGATGGGCCGCGCGGTCGTCGCGTCGCCCGCCGCGTTCGAGGGCATCGACGCGTCCGTTGGCACCGAGCTGCTCGTCGCCGGGGCGGACTCGATGGCCGCGGTGGTGGCCGATCTGCTCGATGATCCGGTCCGCCGGCGCGCACTGGGCAAGGCGGCCCGGGCGCTGGTCGAGCGGCGCTATGCCTGGGCGGCGCGGCTGGCACCGCTGGCGGCGATGGTCGGCCGCGCGAACCCCGCTCCGCCGGACGTGGCGCAATGAACGCGACGCTGCCGATCGAGCCACCGAAAATACGCGCCGAGGACGAAGCGCGGGCGCTGTGGCGCGGGCATCTCTGCGTGCTCGCCGGGGCGGCGATGGCGATCCTCCTGCTGTTCCGTGGCGACGCCGCCGACATGGTGGGGCTTTGGTGGAACAGCTCGACCTTCAATCACTGCCTGTTCGTGCTGCCGATCATCGGCTGGCTGGTCTGGCAGCGCATCCCGGCGCTCGCGGCGTTGCGCCCGCGGGCGTGGGCGCCTGGCCTGCTGATCGTCGCGGCCGGCGCGTTCGGTTGGCTGCTCGGCGATGCGGCGGGCGTGGCGCTGGCGCGGCAGGCCGGGGTGGTGATGATGATCCAGGGCGCGGTGGTCGCGTGCCTGGGTCCGGCGGTGGCGCGCGGGCTGCTATTTCCCCTGGCCTATGCGCTGTTCCTCGTTCCCGCGGGCGAGGAGCTCGTCCCGATGCTCCAGACGCTGACGGCGAAGATGTGCATGGCGCTGCTCGCGCTGGTCGGCGTGCCGGCGCACATCGAAGGCGTGTTCATCACCATATCGAACGGCTATTTCGAGGTTGCGGAGGCGTGCTCCGGGGTCAAGTTCCTGGTGGCGATGGCGGCCTATTCGGCCCTCGTCGCCAATGTCTGCTTCCGCAGCGCGCTGCGCCGCACCCTCTTCGTCGCTGCCGCTCTGGCGCTGCCGATCGTCGCCAATGGCCTGCGCGCCTGGGGGACGATCTATGTCGCCCACCTGACCGATTCGGATTTCGCTGCGGGCTTCGATCATGT
>JAQGKS010000101.1 GCA_028289965.1 Sphingomonas bacterium | reverse complement strand
TGGCGATGGCGACGATCTCGCCGGGCTCGGCCGCGACGATCTTGGTCGTGGTTGCGCCCTGCAGCGCGAACAGCGCGCCCGCCCGCGCCGACTGGCCCTCGCGGCCGATCAGCTCGGCCCCCTCGGCCAGCGGCTTGCCGAAGACGCGGGCCAGCGCCAGCCGGCCGACCGCCGCGCCGTGCGAGATCTTGAAGACCTGCGCCGCACCGCCATCGATGCCCAGCCGGGCCGCGGTCTGCGCCGCCGTCGGCGTATCGTGGCGCAGCATCTTGAGCAGCCGGCGGATGCCGAAGCCGTTGAGCGCGGAGCCGAACAGCACCGGCACGACCAGCCCGGCCGCGGTTTCGCGCGCCAGATCGCCGAAGATCGTCGCCAGGCTCGGGCGCTCGTCGGACAGAAGCTGCTCGAGCAGAATATCGTCATGGTCGGCAAGCTGTTCGAGCATGTGGAAGCGCGCTGCGGCCTCATCCTCCTTGAGATGCGGGGCGAGCGGCACTTGCTGCGACTTGCGACCCGCCTGATAATGGTAGGCGCGTTCCAGCGCGAGATCGACGAACCCGGCCACCCGCTCGCCCGCCCGGATCGGGATCTGCCGCGCCACCAGCGCGGCGGCGCTCATCGGCGCCAGCGCGGCGAGCAGGTCCTCGATGCTTCCCTGGCCCTGCTCGATCTTGTTGACGAACAGCGCGTGGGGCATCCCCGCGGCTTCGAGCGCACGCAGCGCCGGCTCGACCAGGGGTGCCCGGGCCGGATCGGGATCGATCACCACCAGCGCCAGATCGACCGTGCCCAGTGCGATCACCGCATCCGCCGAAAAGCCCGCCGAGCCGGGGGCGTCGATCAGCGAAAAGCGATCGCCCATCCAGTCGAAGCGCAGGACGTTGAGTTCGGTCGAGCTTCCGCGTGCGCGCGCCTCGGGGCTCGCATCCCCGACGCTGCTGGCGGCCTGCACCGTGCCCTGGCGGGGAATTGCCCCGGCGGCGAACAGCAGGGCCTCGGCGAGGCTCGTCTTGCCCGCGCCGGCGGGCCCCACCAGGGCGATTGCCCGCGCACCGCTGCCGGTTCCGCTCATCCTTGCTCTCCTCCTGCGCGTCCATCTCTCTGGCGAAGATGGTCCCTGGAAGTCAGAGCGTCGCTTTATGTCGGCCCGAACGCAAGGCCGTTGCGCGGGTGCGATGCGCCAGTCCGCAGACCTGCGTGAAACGCCGCTCCGGCCGTTCGGCAATGCGCACGAAAAGGGGCGGCGGGAACGTGCCCGCCGCCCTCGCTGCGTCCGAGGTCGGCTATTAGGAGCCGGACTTCATGTTGGTCGTCACGTTGTTGAACGTGTTGGTCAGCTGCGAACCCAGGCTCGACATGGCGGTGATCGCGGCAACGGCGATCAGCGCAGCGATCAGGCCGTATTCGATGGCAGTGGCGCCCTTGTCGTTCCGAAGCAATTTCTTGAATACCATGGATCATCCCCCCTGCAGGCGCCGGTCACGCGGAGCGGGGTAGCAGCGGATCGTCTCCAATATCTTAAGCGCGTGTTCGCGCGGGGCCGGGTGCGGCCGCCGCGCCCGGCGATATCTTCCGCGGGCCTAGCAGCACTTGCCGCCGCCGCGGCCGCCATAGCGCGCCTCCTGCCGATCGCGGAAGAACTGCACCTCGCTCATCACCGGACGATCGGGATGGTGGGCGCGCATATGCTGCCGGTACACGTCATAGCGCGGCACGCCGACCATCAGCCGGGCGGTCTCGCGCAGCCGGGCGATGATCGTGCGCAGCCGCATCACGCGGCCGTCGCCACCAGTGGGCCTGTCGGCGGCAGCTCATGCACGCTCGGCCCCGCCAGCCGCCGCGCGGCAAGGCAGCTGCGGATGCCATAGAGCAGGATCGCCAGCACGACCGCCAGGAACAGCGCGCACAGTGCGGCGTCGATCGTGTCGTTCATGACGATCCGCCGCATCTCCGCCATCGACTTGGCGGGGGCGAGCACCTCGCCGCGGCCCGCCGCCGCGCCGAATTTGCGGGCATGCGCCAGGAAGCCGAGGCCGGGATCGGCCGAGAACAATTTGAGCAGGCTCGCCGCCGTCGTGCACAGGATCAGCCAGGCCGCCGGGGCCATCGTCACCCAGGCGTAGCGTTCGCGCTTCATCCGGAACAACACCACGGTGGCCAGCACCAGCGCGATCGCCGCCAGCATCTGGTTGGAGATGCCGAACAGCGGCCACAACGTGTTCACGCCCCCAAGCGGATCCGTGACCCCCTGATAGAGGAAGAACCCCCACGCGCCGACGCACAGCGCCGTCGCCACCAGCCCCGGCAGCAGCGAGCTGGTGTCGCGGAACTTCGGCACCGCCAGCCCGATCAGGTCCTGGAGCATGAACCGCCCGGCGCGGGTGCCGGCGTCCACCGCCGTCAGGATGAACAGCGCCTCGAACAGGATCGCGAAGTGATACCAGAAGGCCATCATCGCCTTGCCGCCGATGACGTGGCTGAAGATCTGCGCCATCGCCACCGCCAGCGTCGGCGCACCGCCCGCGCGGGAGATGATCGATGTCTCGCCCACGTCGCGCGCGGTCTGCGCGATCGTCTCGGGGGTGATCGCAAAGCCCATGCCGCTCACCGCCGCCGCCGCGCTCGCCGCATCGGTGCCGATCAGCGCCGCCGGGCTGTTCATCGTGAAATAGATGCCCGGATCGATGATCGACGCGCCGACCAGCGCCATGATCGCGACGAAGCTTTCCATCAGCATGGCGCCATAGCCGATGAACTGCGCGTCGCCCTCGCTGGCGATCAGCTTGGGCGTCGTGCCGCTGGCGATCAGCGCGTGGAACCCGGATACTGCGCCACAGGCGATGGTGATGAACAGGAAGGGAAACAGGCTGCCCGCCCACACCGGCCCGCCACCGCTGGCGAAGTCGGTGATCGCCGGCATCCGCAGCGGCGGCGCCATGATGACGATGCCGATCGCCAGCGCCGCGATCGCCCCGATCTTGAGGAAGGTCGACAGATAGTCGCGCGGTGCGAGCAGCAGCCACACCGGCAGCACCGATGCGGTCGCGCCGTAGACGATCAGGATCCAGCACAGCTCGACCGGCGTGCGGGTGAAGATCGGCGCCAGCGTGGCCGACGCCGCCACGTCGCGGCCATAGACGATCGCCAGCACCAGCCCGATCACGCCGAGCACCGAAACCTCGCCGATCCGCCCGGGGCGGATCCAGCGCGTGTAGATCCCCATCAGGATCGCCAGCGGCACCGTCGCCGCGACCGTGAACAGCCCCCACGGGCTTTCCGCCAGCGCGCGCACGACGATCAGCGCGAGCACCGCCAGGATGATGATCATGATCATGAAGGCGCCAAACAACGCGATCGTGCCCGGCACCGGCCCCATCTCCATCCGGATCAGCTCGCCAAGCGAGCGACCGTCACGGCGCATCGATATGAACAGGATCATGAAATCCTGCACCGCGCCGGCCAGCACCACGCCGGCCAGCAGCCACAGCATCCCCGGAAGATAGCCCATCTGCGCCGCCAGCACCGGGCCGACCAGCGGGCCCGCCCCGGCGATCGCCGCGAAGTGATGGCCGAACAGCACGTTGCGGTTGGTCGGCACATAATCGAGCCCGTCGGGACGGCGCAGCGCCGGCGTCGGCCGTGCCGGATCCAGCCCCATCACCTTCTGCGCGATGAACCGGCCGTAGAAGCGATAGGCGATCAGATAGACCGACATCGCCGCGATCACGATCCACACCGCATTCACGGTCTCGCCCCGCGCGGTCGCCACCACGCCGAGTGCCGCCGCCCCCAGCAGCGCCAGCAATGCCCAGCCCAACTTGCTCGTCAACGGTCCACCCTTCCCTTTCGCTTTGGCGCACCTGTCCGCATTCGCGTGGCCCGGCACAAGGGCTTAAACGCCGCCGCCGCGCGCGACGTGGCTTGCGCAACCGGCCCGGACATCGGCATAGGCCCCGGCCGCGCATGCCGCGGCCCCGCCGATCCCGGAGAAACCATGTCCATCCGCGCAGCCGGTCCCGCCCTCGGGCTGGATTTCGGCACCACCAACAGCGTCGCCGCGCTCGCCGTGCCCGGCGGGGCGCCCGACCTGATCGAATTCGATGGCCCGCACGAACAGGCAGCGGTGTTCCGCTCGGCCTTGTGCTTCTGGCACGAAGGCGATGCCCGCGCCGGGCTCGCCTCCGAAGCGGGGCCGTGGGCGATCGCGGAATATCTCGAATTTCCGGAAGACAGCCGGTTCATCCAGTCGTTCAAGTCAGTCGCCGCCAGCGCCAGCTTCGAGAGCGCCTCGGTGTTCGACAAAAGGTTTCGGTTCGAGGATCTCGGCCGGATCTTCCTCGATCGGCTGGTCGCCCATTCCGGCGGCCGGCTCGATCCGCGACCGGCGCGCGTGGTCGTCGGACGCCCGGTCGAATATGCCGGCGGCCGCCCCGATCCGGCGCTCGCCCGCCAACGCTATGACGCGATGTTCGCCGGCTTCGGCACCGAGGTCCATTATGTCTACGAGCCGCTCGGCGCGGCGTTCAGCTATGCCTCGCGACTGACCGAGCCCGCCACGCTGCTCGTCGCCGATTTCGGCGGCGGCACCAGCGACTTCTCGATCGTCGAGGTGGCGGAGCCGGGCGCGGCGCGGCGCTGCGTCCCCCTGGGCCACGCCGGTATCGGCATCGCCGGGGATCGCTTCGATTATCGCATCCTCGATCGACTGGTCCTGCCGATGCTCGGCAAGGGCAGCAGCTACCGCTCGTTCGACAAGATATTGGAAATCCCGCGCAGCTACTTTGCCGACTTCGCCGACTGGTCGCGCCTCGCCCTGATGCGCAACCGCCGGACGATGGAGGAGCTGCGCCGGCTCCAGCGCAGCGCGGTGGACGCCGACGCGATCGGCCGGATGATCGCGGTGATCGAGAATGAACTCGGCTATCCGCTCTACGATGCCGTCGGCCGGCTCAAGCGCGCTTTGTCCGAAGGGGAGTCCGCCCATTTCCACTTCGCCGGCGCCGGGCTGGAGATCGAGGCGGATGTCGCCCGCGCCGAATTCGAGGGCTGGATCGCCGAGGATGTCGCACGGATCGAGCAGACCGTTGATCGCGCGCTGGCCGCGGCCGGCGTCGGCGAGAGCGCGATCGATCGCGTATTCCTGACCGGCGGCACGTCGCTCACCCCGGCCGTCCGCGCGGTGTTCGCCCGCCGCTTCGGCGAGGCAGCGATCATGAGCGGGGGCGAGCTGACCTCGATCGCCCACGGTCTGGCATTGATCGCGCAGGAGGAGGATCTGGCGCCCTGGTCGGCCTGATCCTCCGCCGGATCAGCCGACGAACGCGCGCTCGACCACGAACTGGCCGGGATTGTTGCGCGTCCCCTCGACCGCACCCCAGGATTCGAGGATCTCGATCATCTCCTTGTTGAAGTCCATCGATCCGCAGATCATCCAGCGCGAATCCGCGCGGTCCTTCTCGGTCAGCCCGATGTCGCTGCGGAACAGGCCCTCGCGGATGCGATCGGTGATCCGGCCGCGGGTGTGGAACTCGCCGCGCGTGACGGTCGGGTAATAAGTGAACCGGTCGCGCAGCAGCTCGCCGAAGATCTCGTCGTTGCGGATCTCCTCCTGCAGGAAGCTGCTGTAGGCCAGCTCCTCCTTCTGCCGCACGGTGTGGGTGATGATCACGTTGGCGAACTTTTCGTGCGTGTCGGGATCGCGCAGCACCGACAGGAACGGGGCGAGGCCGGTGCCGGTGCCGATCATCACCAGATGCTTGCCCGGCTCCAGCGCGTCGAGGACGAGCGTGCCGGTCGGCTTGCGGCCCAGCAGGATGCGGTCGCCGACCTGGAGGTGCTGAAGCTGCGAGGTCAGTGCGCCTTCCTGCACCTTGACCGAGAAGAATTCGAGATGCTCCTCCCACGAGGGGCTGACGATCGAATAAGCGCGCATCACCGGCTTGCCGTCGGCGCCCATCACCCCGATCATCACGAACTCGCCGGATGTGAAGCGGAAGCTCTGCGGTCGCTCGACGCGGAAGCTGAACAGCCCCGGCGTCCAGTGGTGAACCCATGTCACCGCGGGCAGGAACAGGTTCTTGCTCTCGGCATAGGCCTCAAGCTCGGCGGCGCTCTGGCCAGGGGCTTGCGTCATCACGTCTTCTCCAATCCATCCGCGTGGGCGCAGCGCCGGCCGCCGCCTTTTGCCCTCCGCGGTGGAGGCAGGCCGGGGTTGGCGCGCGCCGCAATGGCGACAGCGCGTCGCTACGGGCAGCCGGCCCCCTCGTCTAGCCTGTCCGCACCAGATTCGGCTGCCGAATCGCACGGAACCGTCGCGCAAACCGGCGCGCGCGGCCACCGCGGCTGGCGCTCTGCGCCGGGGGTGCTAATTGGCGCATCGATGAACCCCACCTGCCCGGAGGATGGATGACCGATCCGCGCATCCTGGTCGATGCCGATGCCTGCCCGGTGAAGGACCAGATCTACAAGGTCGCCTACCGCACCGGCGTGCCCGTCACGATCGTCAGCAACAGCCATTTGCGCGTGCCGGATCACCCGCTGATTACCCGCATCGTCGTCAGCGACGGCTTCGACGCGGCGGACGACTGGATTGCCGAGAAGGCGGCGGCCGACGCAGTGGTCGTCACCGCCGATATCCTGCTTGCCGATCGCTGCCTCAAGGCCGGCGCGGCGGTGATCGGCCCCAACGGCCGACCGTTCACCAACGCCTCGATCGGCGCGGCGGTGGCGACGCGCGCGATCATGGCAGACCTGCGCGCGGGCGGCGACGTCATCGGCGGCCCCGCGCCGTTCAGCAAGGTCGATCGCTCGCGCTTCCTGTCGGCGCTGGACGAGGCGCTCGGCCGGATACGCCGCCAGCGCGGCTGACCGGACGCGCCGACCAGCCGCACGCCGGTTTCAGCCCTTCTGCGCGGCGAACTTCTCGATCGTCAGGCGCGATGCGTTCTGGGTGACGGCGCTGAACGCCTCGCGATTGTCGCCCATCCAGTCATAGGATGAAGTGCGCCAATCGTTGCGGCCGCAGAATTTGGGCAGCACGTGGCGCGCGATGAGGTCGAACGATCGCCGCGTCACCTCCGGGCTGGCCCAGTTCTGACCGAGGATCAGCATGCAGCCGAAGCCGCCGGTCTTCTCCCAATAACGCTCGAGCTGCTCGACCGCGTCGTCGGGCGTGCCGATCACCGCCGACTTCTTCTCGATCATCTCCTCGATCGAGCCGAGGCCGATCGATGCCGGCCCGATCGGGCTGATATGATAGGCATATTGCGCCCATTTCTCGAAGCCGAACGCCAGGTCGGCGATCGCCTGTTCGCGCGTCTCGGCGATGTGCATCGGCGCCATGATCCGCAGCTGCGATCGGTCCATCGTCCGGCCGGCGGCTTCGGCCTCGCGGCAGGCGACGCTCCAGTTGCTGTCGAGCGCGCTATAGCCGGCACCGCTCGCCGCCGCGACGCACAGCATGCCGAGGTCATGCTTGCCCGCCAGCATCGCGCCATTGGGGGTGACCGTGCTGGTCACCGCCAGATGCGGCCGCCGCTTGGACCATGGGCGCAGTTGCAGCCGCGCATTGTTCATCTCGAACCAGTCGGTCTTGCGGGTCACGATCTCGCCGTCGAGCAGGCGGACGATCACGTCCAGCGCCTCGCCCATCCGCTCCCGCTGCGTTTCGGCGCGGATCCCGAGCATCTGCGCGTCTGAATTGAGCAGGCCGGGGCCGAAGCCGAACATCGCCCGGCCCTTGGTCTGGTGATCCAGCTGCGCGATGCGCCCGGCGACGGTGTAGGGGTGGTGGTAGGGCAGCGACACCACGCCGGTGCCGAGGCGGATACGGCTGGTGCGCTCGGCGGCGGCGGCGATGAACAATTCGGGCGATGCGATGATCTCGAACCCGCCCGAATGATGCTCGCCGATCCATGCCTCCTCGAAGCCGAGCCGGTCGAGATGCTCGAGCAGCTCGAAATCGCGCTGGATGCACAGCGTCGGGTCTTCGTCCAGGGCGTGGAACGGCGGCAGAAATATGCCGCAGCGCAGGTCGCTCTTGTCCACCGAACCGATGTTCGTCGCGGGTATATGTGCCAAGAAGCCTCTCCGTATCGCGCGCCGATCATCCGCCAGCGCTGTGCGCCAGCCATCCTTCAGCGGGGGATCGGGGTCAAGCCGCAGCGGCCGGCATGGGGGGGACGAACAGCGGCGGCGGAGCGGTGCTAGACGATGCCCCAGGCGAGCATGCCCACCGCGATCCACAATGCGAGGGCGACGGGCACCCCGTACAGCAGCCCGCGGATCACCTGGCTGTCGCGCGCCTCGCGCTCGGGCAGTTCCGGGGTAAAGGCCTTGCGCTCCCAAAGTTGGCGCTGGGCGACGCGCGGCATAGGATGGTGCCGTCTAACAATCGCCTGACGCTTGTAAGGGACCATCCAGCTTCTCCCGGCCCGGTCGCTTGCGGACCGTAACTCATCTACGCACGCATCCTGCGCTTGTTCCGTTAACGAACGGCTACTCTCGTCAGCGAATCCTAACACTTGGTGAAGATGCAACGGCCGGCTTCCGCGATCCGTCGCTGGAATGCCCCGGCCGCCCTCAGGCGGTCGGGGTCAGGCCCCCGCCGAGCGCGATATAGAGCGAGACCAGGTTCTGCAGCTCGCTCCGGCGCAGGGCGATCAGCGTCTGTTCGGCCGAGAACAGGTTACGCTCGGCATCGAGCACCTCGATATATTGCGCCACGCCATTCTGATAGCGCAGCCGCGCCAGCGACGCGAGTTGGCGCTGCGCCACGACGGCGCGTTCCTGTGCGGTGATCTGCTCGGCCAGATAGCGCCGCCCCGCGAGCGCATCGGCGACCTCGCGGAACGCGGTCTGCACCGCGCGCTCATATTGGGCGACGGAGATGTCCTGCCGCGCCTCGGCGACGGTCAGATTGCCCTTGCGGGCGCCCCAGTCGAAGATCGGCAGGTTGATCGAGGGGCCGAAGCTCCACGCCAGCCCGCTGGTGCCGACCAGCTGGTCGAGCGCGGTCGAGGCGAAGCCGGCGCTGCCGGTCAGGCTGATCGATGGGAAGAAGGCCGCGCGCGCCGCGCCGATATTGGCGCGGGCCGCCCGCAATTGCTCCTCCGCCGCGACGATGTCGGGACGGTTCTCGAGCAGCGCGGAGGGCAGCCCCGCGTCGATCTCGCGCACCAGCCCCTGCGCGGCGAGCGTGCTCGCGTCCGGCAGTTCATCCTCGAGGATTGGCCGGCCGACCAGCGACTGGACGAGGTTGCGCGTCTGCACCCGCGCATTGCGCAGCGATGCGACCTCGGTCTCGGCCTGGGTCAGCAGCGTCTCGGCCTGGCGGTAATCGAGCGCGGAGGTCACCCCCGCGTCGAGCCGCAGCTTGGCGATGCGCAGCCCCTCGCGCCGGCTTTCCACCGTCCGCTCGGCCAGTTCGGTCCGCTCGGCCAGCTCGCGCGAGGTGAGGTAGGCGGTGGCGAGATCGCGGATCAGCGACAGGCGGAACGCGCGTTCCGCAGCGATCGTCGACAGATAATTGGCGCGCGCGGCCTCCGACAGGCTGCGCACCCGCCCCCAGAAATCGAGTTCGAACGCCGAAACCCCGACATCCACCGCATAACGGTTGGTGGTGATCGCGGCCGGCCCCGAGGCGCCTGCGCCTGCGCCCGCCCCCGCCCCGATCCCGCCGACGGCGAGCGAGTTGAGCGGGGTACGGCTACGCGTGACGTCGGCACCGACGCCGATCGTCGGCAGCCGTGCGGCGTCGCCGATCCGGTACTGGCCGCGCGCTTCCTCGATCCGCGCGACGGCGACCGCCAGGTCGCGGTTATTCTCGAGCGCGGTGGCGATCAGCGATTGCAGCCGGGGATCGCGGAAGAAGTCGCGCCAGCCGATCTGCGCGGCCTGCCGGCTGCCGCCGGCGGGGCTGGTTTCCGGCGGATATTCAGCCGGCGTCGGCAGCGGCGGGCGGGCATGCGGCGGGGCGAGGGAGCAGCCGCTGGCGAGCGCGGCCAGCACGACCGTGGCGAAGCGCTTATTCATGGACCGGCTCCCCCGCGGCGGCCACCGGGCGCGGTGCGCCGCGGGTCATCCAGCGGCGCACCGCATAATAGAATAATGGGATGAAGAACACGCCGAGCACGGTCGCCGCGACCATCCCGCCCATCACCCCGGTGCCGACCGCGCGGCGGCTTGCCGATCCCGCGCCGGTCGCGAGGAACAGCGGCACCATGCCGAGGATGAACGCCAGGCTGGTCATGATGATCGGCCGCAGCCGCAGCCGCACCGCATCCATGATCGCCTCGTGCATCTTGGCGCCTTCCGCCTCGCGCTCGATCGCGAACTCGACGATCAGGATCGCGTTCTTCGCGGCGAGTCCGATGATCGTGATCAGACCGACGTTGAAATAGACGTCCGCCGCCATCCCCCGCATCATCGAAAAGACAACCGCGCCGAGCACGCCGAGCGGCACCACCAGCAGCACCGCGATCGGCACCGTCCAGCTTTCGTACAGCGCGGCGAGCAGCAGGAACACGACGATCAGCGACAGGCCGAGCAGCGCGCCGATCTGGCCGGATGACTGGCGCTCCTCATAGGAGATAGCCGACCATTCGAAATCGGTGCCCGCCGGCAGCTGGCGCGCCAGCCGCTCCATCTCGTCCATTGCCTGTCCGGTCGAATAGCCGGGCGCGGGCGTGCCGGAGATGGTGGCGGAGGGATAGCCGTTATAGCGCTGCAATTGCGGCGGCCCGGCGGTCCATTCGGCGGTGGTGAAGGCGCCGAACGGCACCATCTCGCCGGCGGTGTTGCGCACCCGCAGGTTGAGCACGTCGGCCGGGGTCATCCGGTTCGGCGCATCGGCCTGGAGCAGCACGCGCAGCACGCGCCCGTCGCGGGTGAAGTCGTTGGCGTAGGCCGAGCCGAACGAGATGGCGAGCGTCGCGTTGACGTCGCCGATCGACAGCCCGAGCGCGCGCGCCCGCACCCGATCGATCAGCACGCGCAGCTGCGGCGAATCCTCCACCCCTTCGGGTCGCACCCCGGTCAATACCGGGCTGCGGCCCGCCAGGCCGAGCATCTGGTTGCGCGCGTCGATCAGCGCCGCATGGCCGATGCCGCCGCGATCGCGCAGCATGAAGGTGAAACCGCTCGCGCTGCCGAGCGAGGAGATTGGCGGCGGGTTGAGCGCGAAGATCATCGCGCCCGGAACCTGGCTCAACGCGGCGAACGCGCGGCCGACCAGCGCCTGCGCCGAATTCTCGACGCCCTTGCGCTCGTCCCACGGCTTCAGCTGCACGAACATCATCGACTGGGCCTGGCCCTGTCCGAACACGCTGAAGCCGCGGACGGCGATATAGACGCGCACCTGCGGCTGCTTGTCGAAGAAGGCGCGCGCCTGGTTCAGCGCCTCGTCGGTCCGCGCCCGGGTGGCACCCGGCGGCGCCTGGATCACGGACAGGATGTAGCCCTGGTCCTCCGCCGGCAGGAAGCCGCCGGGCAGGCGCATGAACAGCAGCCCGGTCAGCCCAAGCATCAGCGCGAACACCCCCAGCCAGCGGATCGGGCGCGCCAGGATCCGGCCGACATAGCCCTGATAGCGATCGGTGTTGCGCCCGAACCAGGCGTTGAAACGGGCGAAGAAGCTGTCGAGGAACCGGCCGCTGCGGCCCGACCGTGCCTTGGTCTCCTCCTCGTGCGGCTTCAGCAACGTCGCGCACAAGGCAGGCGTCAGTGTCAGCGCGAGCAGGGCGGAGAAGGCGATCGATACCGCCAGCGTGACCGAGAACTGGCGATAGATGCCGCCGGTCGAGCCGGGGAAGAAGGCCATCGGGATGAACACGGCGATCAGCACCAGGGTGATGCCGATGATCGCGCCGGTAATCTGGCCCATCGCCTTGATCGTCGCCTCGCGCGGGCCGAGATGCTCGTCCTTCATGATCCGCTCGACATTCTCGATCACGACGATCGCATCGTCGACAAGGATGCCGATCGCCAGCACCATGCCGAACAGGGTCAGCACGTTGATCGAGAAGCCGAGCGCGTAGAGCCCGAGGCACGCGCCGGCGAGCGCGATCGGCACGACGATCGTCGGGATCACCGTGGCGCGCCAATTCTGCAGGAACAGGAACATGACGAGGAAGACGAGCAGCATCGCCTCGCCCAGCGTCACAACCACTTCATGGACGGAGGTGGTGATGAACGGCGTGGTATCGAACGGCACGGACCAGGCGACATCCGCCGGAAAGCCGGCCTCAAGCTCCTTCATCCGCTCGCGGATGCCGGTGGCCGTCGCCAGCGCGTTGGCGCCGGGGGCGAGCTGGATGCCGATGCCGGCCATCGCGCGGTGGCCCAGTTCGGTGCCGAAGGTGTAATTTTCCGCGCCGAGTTCGACCCGGGCGACATCGCCCAGCCGGATCGTCGATCCGTCGGGGTTGGCGCGCAGGATGATGTTCTGGAACTGCTCGGGATTGGTGAAACGGTTCTGGGTGACGATCGTCGCGTTGATCTCGCTGCCCTCGGCCACCGGCTGGTCGCCGAGCGCGCCGCCCGCGGTCTGGCTGTTCTGCTCCTGCACCGCCGCCAGCGCCTCGGCCGCCGACATCTTGTAGCCGGCCAGTTTGTCGGGATCGAGCCACACGCGCATCGCATATTGCGATCCGAACAGCCGCAGATCGCCGACGCCCGATACCCGGCGCAGCTCGTCGATCACCTGGGTGGAGGCGACATTGCCGAGCGCCAGACCGTCGAGCGCGGCGGTCTTCGACGTCAGCGCGACGATCATCAGGAAGCTCGACCCGGCCTTGTTGACCTGGATGCCCTGTCGGCGAACCTGCTCCGGTAGCCGCGCCTCGACCCGGCGCAGGCGGTTCTGCACCGCCATCTGCGCGGTATCGAGATCGACCCCCGACTGGAAGGTGACGGTGATCGACGCCGTGCCGTTCGATTGGCTGTTCGACGTCATGTAGAGGAAACCCTCCACGCCGTTCAGTTCCTGCTCGATCACCTGGGTGACGTTGGTCTCGAGCGTGGAGGCGTCCGCGCCCGGATAGGTCACCGAGATCGTCAGCGATGGCGGGGCGACGTCGGGATATTGCTCGATCGGCAGCGCGCGCAGCGCGAGCACGCCGGCAAGCAGGATGCCGAGCGCGATGACCCACGCGAAGACCGGGCGATCGATGAAAAAGCGGGCGATCATATGCCGGCGATCAGCGCGCGGCGGCCGGGGGAGCGGCCACCTTGGCCGCCCCTGCCGCGGCGATCCGCACCTCGGCGCCCGGGCGGACCTTCTGCAGGCCGCCGACGATCACCCGGTCGCCCGGCTTGACCCCGTCGAGGATAACCCAGTTGCCGCCCTGCAATTCGCCCAGCTTGACCGGACGCACCGTCGCGAGCTTGTTCGGGCCGACGACCATCACGCTATTGCCCTGCGCGGTGATCTGCACCGCGCGTTGCGGCACCATCAGCCCCGACGGATTCTGCCCCACCTCGATCCGCGCGCGGACGAACTGGCCGGGCAGCAGCAGCCGCTGCTTGTTGGGGAATTCGGCGCGCAGCGAAACGGTGCCGGTCGATTCGTCGACCGACATGTCGAGGAAGTTGAGGTGGCCCGGCACCGGATAGACGCTGCCATCCTCGAGCACGAGGGTGACCCGCACGCGATCGAGGTTGGGCACCCGGATGCGGCCCGACTGCATGTCGCGGCGGACGTTCATCAGGTCGCTGCTGGACTGCGAGAAATTGACGTAGACCGGATCGAGCTGCTCGATCGTCGTCATCAGCGTCGCCTGCGACGCGCTCACCAGCGCGCCCTCGGTCACCTGGGCGCGACCGGCGCGGCCGCCGATCGCGGCGCGCACGGTGGTATATTCGAGGTCGAGCTTGGCCCGGTCGAGCTGCGCGCGGGCGGAGGCGACCTCGGCCTGGCCCTGGAGCGACTGGGACAATGCCGCCTCATATTCCTGCCGGCTGATCGCCTGCTGGCCGACCAGCGGCTGATAGCGGTTGACGACCTGGCGGGCGTTGGTGGCGGCGGCGCGGGCGCGATCGACCGCGCCGACCGCGGCGTTATAGACCGCCTGCCGTTCGCGCGGGTCGATCCGGAACAGGGCCTGCCCGGCACGCACGTCGGTGCCCTCCTCGTACAGCCGGCGCTCGACGATGCCGTCGACGCGGGCGCGGACCTCGGCGGTGCGGACCGCCTGGACGCGGCCGGGAACTTCGATCGCGCTGGTCACGGCGCGCGGCGAAAGCGTGATGACCTGAACCTCGGGCGGCGGCGGCGCGGGCGGCGTTCCGCCCCCGCAGGCTGCGAGAGAAGCCAATAGCGGGACCAGCGACCCGACCAGGATGCTGCGTTGCGCCACCATGTCGCGATCAACCTCATTTTTTGGTCCGCTGCGCAAGATAGCGCAACGGGGATACAGCCTTGGCCGCCCTTCACGCCGCCTGTAATGTACGCTACAGTACAGGTCAATCGGCTTGTGCAGTGCACAATTTCCCGCGTTTTAGATGGAGTGAACCCGATCGGCGCGAACCTCGATGGATGCCCTGGATCGGCATGCGAACCGGACCGGCGGGAGCGTCGGCGCCGGGCGATGCTCGATTCGGCCAAGGAGCTGTTCCTCGAACGCGGGTTCGATGCCGTCAGCCTGGCCGAGGTCGTCCGCCGCTCCGGCGGGTCGCTCTCGACCCTCTACGAACTGTTCGAGAACAAGCTCGGGCTGCTCCGCGCGGTGGTGGCGAGCGAACGGTTCGACGGGATCGGCCGGATCGAGGCGATCATCGCCCGCCGCGACGATCCGGTCACCACGCTTCAGGCGATCGCCGGCGCGCTCCACGACGAATTGCTTCAGCCGGGGACGATCGGGCTGATGCGGGTCGTGATGGGCGAAAGCCTGCGCAATCCGGAATTTGCCCGCGGCGTCTACGTCGTCACGCACGTGCCCTTCATCGACTGCCTCAGCCGGCTGTTCGCCAGCTGGGCGCGCGACGACAAGGCGATGATGCCCGAACCGCGCCACGCCGCGGAGCTGTTCCTCGGGCTGATTCTACACGGCACGCAGTTCAGCGCGATGTTCGGCGGCCCGTGCGCGCTGCCGACGGCGGACCGCGAGAGCCGGATTCGCGAGGCCACGCGCCTGTTCCTCACCGGCTACGGCATCCATCCCTGACCGCGGCGCGGCGCGGCCGCCTGCCGCCGCCCGCCGGGGCGTCAGCGGATCGGCTGGGCGGCTTCCGCCTCGCTCCACAGCCGGTGGATCACGCCGTGCCCGGCATAAGTGACGAGCATGTCCGTCCCCGCGTCCAGCGTTAGCGACACCGCGCTATCGACCAGCCACACGCCGCCGGGCTCAAGCGCGGCGCCGTCCACCGTTCCGCCGCCTGCAAGCGGGATCAGCCACACCGGCCGGCCGTCCTGCGGGGAGAGCGGCGCGCTGCCCGCATGGGACCAGCGCTCCAGCACCAGCGCCGGCCCGTCGGCCAGGATCGTGCGGCCCGGCGTCAGCGTCTTGGGAACGTAACCGGCGACATAGGGCACCGGATCGCTCACCGCGATGCCGTCCTCCAAATGGAGTTCGCGCGGCCGGCCATAATCGTAGAGCCGGTAGGTCAGGTCGACATTCTGCTGCACCTCGACGAGCGTCAGCCCCGGCCCGATCGCATGGACGGTGCCGGCGGGCGAATAATAGACGTCGCCCGCCTTCGCCGCCTTCCAGTCGACCCGATCCTCGATCGATCCGTCGAGCGCCGCGGCGCGCAATTCCTCGCGCGTCATCACGTCGAGCGTGCCGATCGCGATGCAGGCGTGCGGCTCGGCGGCCAGCACCACCCAGGCCTCGTCCTTGCCGCGCGGATAGCCGCGCGCCTGCGCACCGGCATCGTCGGGATGGACCTGGATCGACAATTTCTCGCTGGTGAACAGATATTTGATGAGCAGTTCGGGATCGCCTCCGCCGGGCGCCTCGAACCAGATCTCGCCGACCGGCTCGCCGCCTTCGGCGACGTTGTCGAAGCCGGGCCAAAGCGTATGCCGGCCCCACGGCTTCTCGATCCGGCGCGTCTCGAGACGGGTGGCGGGCATGGCGAACACTCCTTGGTAAGCGAAGGCGCCAATCGTAGGGTCAGCAGCGAAACCATCAAGCCGCGAAGCGTTTTCTGTCCGTGATTAAGTTTCTGGTCCTGTTGCTCACGGTCGCCGCGGCGACGCTGCTGATCGTCATCCACAGCCGCTCGCATCCGCAGGACCTGCCCTGGACCCGGCTGGATCTGGCCCAGCCGGTCGGCGCCTTCACCGGCCGCAAGCTGACCGGGTTGACCGACGATGCGCCACGATGCCGCGCCCTGCTGCGCCGCGCCGGGGTGCGCTTCACGCCCCTCGCCCCGCAAGGCGGCGGCAAGGGCCAGTGCGGCTTCGCCGATGGTGTCCGCTTCGATTCGGGGGGCGCCCGCCGGATCCATTACGCTCCCGAGGGGCTCGCCACCGCCTGCCCGGTCGCCGCCGCGCTTGCGGTGTGGGAGTGGGAGGTCGTGCAGAAAGCGGCGCTGCGCCATTTCGGCCAGCCGGTCACCCGCATCGATCATTTCGGCAGCTATAGTTGCCGCCGCATGTATGGCCGCGGCACCGGCATGTGGAGCGAGCATGCGACCGCCGATGCGATCGATGTCGCCGGCTTTCGCCTTGCCGACGGCACGCGCATCAGCCTGCTCCGCGACTGGCACACGACGGGCGCCAAGTCATTGTTTCTCCACGAAGTACGCGACGGCGCGTGCAAGCTTTTCGCAACTACCCTGTCGCCGGATTACAACGCGGCGCACCGCGATCACCTTCACCTCGACCAGGCGGAACGCGGCGCGCTCGGCTGGCGCGCCTGCCGATGACTTGGCTTGGCCCTGCCGATCCGGAGCGCTACGCCGCGGCGTAAGAGTAAATTAGGCCTGTCGGGGTACAAAGCTCGGATGGCCATCGATGCATCCCGGCGGGTCGCGCCTCTGTCGACGCGACTATCCGAAACGCTCGAGAGCCTGATCGGCAAGGCGACCCGCATCCGCCCGCCGGCGGTGCTGGCGATTACCGGCTTGGCGATCCTCCTGACCGGCCTTGCCGATCTGGTCGCCAGCGCCGGCGTGTGGTTCGGGCCGCTTTACCTGCTGTCGATCCTGTTCTGCGCCTGGACGCTGGGCTGGCGCGCCGGGGTCGCGACCGGGCTGGCCTGCGTCGCCATCGGGTTGATCGTGAACGGGTTTCAGACCTATCCGCTCGGCGCCGTCGCGATCGCCTGGAACATGGCAATGCGGATTCTGACGGTGACGGTGATCGTCATCCTGGTTTCGGCATGCCGTCGTTCCTACGACCGCGAATGGCTGTGCGCCCGCCACGACGCGCTCACCGGCGCGCTCAACACCCAGGGCTTTTACGAATTCGCCGCCCGGCGCCACGATCCGCGACGATGGGGTATCCTCGTCTATGTCGATCTCGACGGGTTCAAGCAGATCAACGATCGGTTCGGCCACGCCGCCGGGGACGAGACGCTGCGCGCCTTCGCCCACGGCGTGCGGCACCATATCCGTCCCGAGGACGCGCTTGCGCGAATCGGCGGCGACGAATTCCTGCTGCTGCTACGCGTTGGCGACGAGGCCGATGGCCACCGCCTCGGCCGGCAATTGCACGCTCGCATGAACGGCATCCTCGAGCGCTCAGTGCATCCGGCGCGGTGCAGCGTCGGCGTGCTCGTGCTCAAACCCGGGGCCGCCGCACCGTCCGCGGACGACGTCCGGCTGGCCGATCAGCTGATGTACGAAGCGAAACAGCGCGGCGCGATGCTGCGGATCGCCACCATCGATACGATTGTCGCCGCCAGCGCCTCCCCGCCTGCCGACCGCCTTGACCGATCGACCGACCGGGGCATGGAGGCCGACAGGCTCCGCGCCATACCCGCAGGGCGCTGCTGACCAAGCCCCTAATTAGGCAGCCGCTGCTCCACCTTGTCGACCCATTCGGGATAGAAGCGCGGCTCGCGGTTCGACCATCCCGGTGCCGTCGCCGCCGCCTCGCTGATCGACTGGAGCAAGAGCCGGCGCTTTTCAGGGTGAAGGTGCGGCAAGGCCGCAGCGGCGCAGAACGCCCCCGGCAGCCAGGGGCGGACATTGGCGCCGATCAGCCGCTCGTAGAGGAAGCGATAGGCGCCGAAGCCGGCCAACCGATCCTGCCCCAGATCGAACGCGGACATCGTCACCAGCGGGGCGAAGAACGGCTCCACCGCGTCCAGTCCGCTATCCTCGGGCACCATGTCGCGGATATGGTCGATCCGGCCGTAGATGCGCGATTGGGCACGGATGCTCGCCGCTTCGATGACATCGCGGGACCAGCGGCTGAGCGCGTCCTCGCGGGAAAGCCCGACATCGAGCGAGCGCCGGATGTAGCGCTGGGTCGACGAGGGAAAAGCCGCAAACTCCTTCATTTCGGCCAGCGTCATCGTGCCGTCTGCCGGTCGACCTTGGGTGCCCATGAAGAAACTCCCCAAAACTGTTTGTGACGCCGATTGTGCGCCCTTGCTGCTTACAGGGGCATTAACTTTGCGCCCCTCACCCGCAGCAAGGAAACATCTTTTTTGCTGCGATGCAACATAGAACTGGATGCGCCATTCCGGTGCGGCGGAGGGCCCCCGCCGGTGCGCCTATTGCCATCCCGGTCCGCCCGCCCCTCGACGCTATTGCTTATTGTCGAGCTTCTCGCGCTCCGCCGCCTCGTCATAGCCGGACGACGGCGCCGGATCGCTGCCCCGCCCCGGCTGGGTGTTAGAAGGCGCGTCCGATGCGGGGAAGGTTTCGTCGATCGCCACGTCCAGCTTGGCATCCTCGTCCGACGGGTTCTGCCGCAGCCGCTTGTCGTCGCCCGCGTCGATCGCGGGGCGCACCCGATCGGTGGCGCCCTCGCCGGCGGCGCGCGTCTGCGAACTGCTCGTCTTGTCGTCTGCGGTCATCGTTAACTCTCCTGTTCCATCAAGGACAACGCCGCCGCCGCAGGCCCGTTCCGCGTGCGGAAAGATCGACGGGGCGGCCGAACATTCGATCAACGCGCTACGGCGATCGACCGGCGGCACGGGCTATTGACGCCTTCGCCATTGCCAGCCGTTATGGCTTGACCGATGGCCACCCCCACCGCCCCCGCGCCGCCCGCCGAGCCCTTGCCGCCCGAGGAAAGCGAGGCGCCGACCGTGCCGGGGCGCGCCGCGCTGATGTCGATCGGCATTTTCTGGCTGCTCTATTTTACGGTCGCGACGGTCCGCTCGCTCGTCCTCGGCTTTGCCATGCAGCTCGAGATGCTCGGCCCCCGCGCGCTCGTCGCGTTTACCGGAATGGCACTTTCCTATCTGCTCTACCGGATCTTCAACGCTTATCCGAACGCCTCGCTCCGGCGCAGCGTGGCGATGGCCTGCCTGCTCGCCATCCCTGCGTCGATCACCTTCTCCACCGTCAACTGGCTCGCCTTCCGCTCGATCGAAGCGCGGATGCCGCAACACAAGACGCCCAAGACGGTGATCATCCGCGCAGGCCAAGGCATGCCCTCAGTCCATGTGGTGCCGGGAACCAATGAGGATCAGGAATCCGATGCGGATCCCAACCCCAACCCCGACATTGATCCCGACATTGATCCCGACTTCGACGCGCACGACGGCGAAGCGACCGCGCCGACCCCGCCGGTCCCGCCGCGGCCCTCGGTGCCGTCGGCCCCGGGGCGGAGGGACAACACGACCGTGATCCAGGTCGGCGGCGATCCGTCGCGCGACGACGCGATGACCCCGGTCCACGCGATCGGCGACAACGCGATCAACGGCTATTTCTTCTTCGTCGCCTGGGCCGCGCTGTTCCTCGCGCTGCGCTACGCGGCGGTCACCCAGCTCGCCGAACGCCGCGCCGCGCGCTTCGCCGCCGCGGCGCAGGCGGCGGAGCTTCGCGCGCTGCGCTATCAGGTCAACCCGCACTTCCTGTTCAACACCTTGAATTCGCTCTCGTCGCTGGTGATGGTCGATCGCCGCGAGGAGGCCGAGAAGATGATCCTCAACCTGTCGACCTTCTTCCGCACCAGCCTCACCGCCGATCCGGCCGAGGACCAGCCGCTGGACGAGGAAATCCGCCTCCAGATGCTCTATCTGGAGATCGAGAAGGTACGCTTCCCCGAGCGGCTGCACGTCGAGTTCGCGGTGCCGCCAGCGCTGCGCAATGCGTGCGTGCCGGCGCTGATCCTCCAGCCGCTGGTCGAGAATGCGATCAAATATGGCGTCTCGCGCTCGCGCCGGCCGGTGCTGATCCGGGTCGAGGCGCGCGAGGATTCGGAAGGGCTGGTGCTGAGCGTCGCCGACGACGGCGCCGCCGCCGACTCGCCCGATCCGGGTGGGCCGGAACCCGGATCGGGCACCGGCCTCGGCCTGCGCAACGTCCGCGATCGGCTCGCCGCGCGCTTCGGCGCGGCCGGCCAATGCCGCTGGGGCCCGCGCGAAGGCGGCGGCTTCATCGTCGTGCTGCACATGCCGATCGTCCGCCGTGGCTGGTGACGCGGGCGAACCGCCGCTCCGCACATTGGTCGTCGACGATGAGCCGCTGGCGGTGGAGCGGCTCCAGATCCTCTGCGCGCGCGAACCGGCGATCGATCTGGTCGGCGTCGCCAGCGATGGCGAGGCGGCGCTGCGGCTGGCCGAGGCGCTCGCCCCCGACCTGCTGTTGCTCGACATCGCCATGCCGGGGCTTGACGGGATGGAGGTGGCGCGCGCGCTCGAACGGCGCAGCCCGCGCCCGGCGGTGATCTTCTGCACCGCGTTCGATCAATATGCCGTCGCCGCGTTCGACGTATCGGCGGTCGATTATCTGTTGAAGCCGGTATCGGCCGATCGGCTCGCCCGCGCCATCGCGCGCGTTCGCGACTCGCTGCGCGCGCCGCCGCCTGCCGCGCCCTCGTCGCAATGGACCGAGGAACTCTGGGTGCCGCACCGGTCCGAGATGATCCGCATCGCCGCGATCGACATCGACCGGATCGAGGCGGAGCGCGATTATATGCGCCTCCACGTCGGCGCGCGCTCCTTCCTCCTCCACCAGACGATCAGCGAGCTCGAACGGCAGCTCGATCCGGCCAGGTTCATCCGGCTCCACCGTTCGACGATCGTGCGGCGACAGTTCATCGCGCGGCTGCGGCACGATGGCCTGGGCGTCTGGCATGCCGATCTGGCGGACGGGGCGGAAGTGCGGATCGGCCGCACCTATCTGCACGCCGCGCGGGAGATGGCGGGCCGCTGAGCTCCGGGCATGATTGCGCCCCCGGGGCTGCTACGAACCCGGGGGCGCTCGCGGGCGCGGGGCTTAGATCGCGCGCGCGATCCGGTGAGCCGGTCAGTGGGCGGCAACGCCGATCCGGGCATCGTTGCGGGCATCGTTCCGGGCATATTGCCGGCCGCCGCGCGCCTCGGCGATCGCCAGTTCGACCTGCGGTGCGGCCCTTGCGATCGTTTCGTTGCGGCAGGCCAGCGCCTTGCCCTTGGCGGCGAGGTCGGCGGGGTGGAAGCTGCCGCAGACGGCGCGCGCCGCAACCGCGATGCGCTGGTTCAGCCGGGCCGCGCCCTGGTCGCTCGTCAGGT
>JAQGKS010000044.1 GCA_028289965.1 Sphingomonas bacterium | reverse complement strand
CTTCCAGTGGAATTTGACGAAGGTCGAGCGGCAATCGGCATCGACCAGGCGGAAGCTGTGGACGCCGAACCCTTCCATCGTCCGGTAGGAGCGGGGGATCGCCCGGTCCGACATGGTCCACATGATCATATGCCAGCTTTCGGGTGAAAGGCTGACGAAATCCCAGAAATTGTCGTGCGCGGTCTGCGCCTGCGGGAAGGCGCGATCGGGCTCCTCCTTGGCGGCGTGGACCAGGTCGGGGAATTTGATCGGATCCTGGATGAAGAACACCGGGATATTATTGCCGACCAGATCCCAATTGCCCTCGCGGGTGTACATCTTGACCGCAAAGCCGCGCACGTCGCGCGCCAGATCGCGCGATCCGGCGCGTCCGACGACGGTCGAGAAGCGCACGAAAACCTCGGTCTGCACACCCACCTGGCTCAGCACGTCGGCGCGGGTGTAATCCGCCAGCGAGTCGGTCAGCTCGAAAAAGCCATGCGCGCCATAGCCGCGCGCGTGGACGACGCGCTCCGGGATGCGCTCATGATCGAAGTGGAAGATCTTCTCGCGAAGATGGAAATCCTCGAGCAATGTCGGGCCGCGCGGCCCGGCCTTGAGGCTGTTCTGATCGTCGGCGACCGGAATGCCCTGCTGGGTGGTCAGCGTTGCCGCCGGGTCGGACGTCGTCTGATGCGTCTCGCCGCCGTTGCCCTGCTGCTCCGCATAGCTGGTCGGCAGGTCCGATCCTGCCGGAAGATCGTCGGGCGCCTTGGCCGGAGCCTCGCCCTTGATCTTGCCGGCGTCCCCCTTGTTGCTCTTTTGCGCCATGCCGCTCCCCTAAATTCAGGTTAAGCCACATGAACGTCCGGATCGGCGAATGGGTGCCACGCGGGCGGCAATATCGATCGACAATGGCCCGAGGCGTGGGTCGGAGCCCGCTTGCGCGAGAGGCGAAGCGGAGGGGCCGTGCGGGCGATGCGGGAGACACAGCGCGTCGCAAGAACAGCGACGCGACTGGCAAGCGCCCCCGCGCAGCAGCCGGGTTCGACCGTCAAGCCGTTCATCCATCGCAGCGGCGACGAGATGATACGGTCAAAAGAATATGGTGGACGCACTTGGGCTCGAACCAAGGACCCGCTGATTAAGAGTCAGCTGCTCTACCAACTGAGCTATGCGTCCATGCCGGTCGGGTTGGGCGGTTGGGCCGTTCCCGTGGCGGACCGGCCGGGTAGCAGGGTGTTTTGCGGCTGTAAACACCCAACAGCAACTTTGTGTCATCGGGCGCGTCGATTGCTCCGTTCGATCGCCATCAGGATGCCGATGCACAGCAGCACGGTCATCATCGCCGAGCCCCCGAACGACACCAACGGCAGCGGAATGCCGACCACCGGGGCGAGCCCCATCACCATCATCAGGTTGATCGCGAAATAGAAGAACAGGGTGGTCGCGAGTCCCGCCGCGGTGAGCTTGGCGAAGCGGCTGCGCGCGGCGATGCCCACCCGCATGCCCCAGCGGATGATCAGCAGATAGAGCAGGATGATCGCGACCCCCCCGGCCATGCCCCATTCCTCGGCCATCGTCGCGAAGACGAAGTCGGTATGGCCCTCGGGGAGGTAGTCGAGGTGGCTCTGGGTGCCGTTGAGGAAGCCCTTGCCGAACACGCCGCCCGAGCCGATCGCGATCTTCGACTGGCTGATATGATAGCCCCGGCCCAGCGGGTCGCTCTCGGGATCGAGAAAGATCAGCACGCGGTTGCGCTGATAATCGTGCATCATCGTGTAGGCGATGGGCATCATCGCGGCGACCGCCAGCGCCCCGCCGACGAACAGCCGCAGCGGCAACCCGGCCAGGAACATCACGGTCAGCCCGCCGGCGACGATCATCGTCGCGGTGCCGAGATCGGGCTGGAGCAGCACCAGGGCGGCGGGAATGCCGATCATCAGCCCGGCGGGCCAGATCGCATTGGCGCGGCGGGTCTCCCCGGCCGGCAGGAGATCGTAGAAACGGGCCAATGCGAGCACGATCGCGGGCTTCATCAACTCGGACGGCTGAAGCCGGATGATGCCGAGATCGAGCCAGCGCTGGCTACCCCCCCGCACCGCGCCGAGCAGCTCGACGAGCAGCAGCAGGATCACCAGCACGACATAGGCCGGGATGGCCATCCGCTTGATCTGCTCCTCGCCGACCCGCGACAGGACGATCGCGCCGCCCAGGAACATCGCGAAGCGCAGGCCCTGCGACAGCGCCCAGGGCTGCACGCTGCCGCCAGCGGCCGAATAGAGCACGACCAGCCCGAACCCGCCCAGCGCCACGACCAGCAGGATCAGGCGCCACGGCAGGCTGGCGAGGGGGGCGGGGACGAGGCTGTTGCGGATCATGGCGTGCTGTCATCCGGCGGGGCGGCGGCGGCGTTGCCCGCAATTTCGGCAGGCGGCGGCTCGGGAAGCGTGCCGGGTTCGGCGGGCGTCGGCGGTGCGGCCCGCGCCTGGCGCCACTCGGCGGTCTGGCGGGCCATCCGCGTGTGGATGTCGCCGCCCCATTTCTCCTCGTTCGCCACGAGCGACTTCATCGCTTTGTCCTGGTCGAACAAATAGGTCAGCACGTCGCGTGCGATCGGCGCCGCGGTAACGATGTGGCCGCTATGCTCGAGGATCGTGGCACAGGCGTAGCGCG
>JAQGKS010000016.1 GCA_028289965.1 Sphingomonas bacterium | reverse complement strand
GATCTACGCCCTGCCCGGCCAGAGCGAGGCGGAATGGGACGCGCAACTCGCCCGTGCGCTCGGCTTCGGCACCGGGCATCTGTCGCTCTACCAGCTGACGATCGAGCCCGGCACGCGCTTCGCGACGTTGGCCGCGCGGGGCGAGCTGACGCCGCTCGATCCCGACGAGGCGGCGACCCTGTTCGAGCTGACCCGCGCCGCGACCGAAGCGGCCGGGATCCCGGCCTATGAGATTTCCAACCACGCGCGCACCGGCGAGCAGAGCCGCCACAACCTGACCTACTGGCGTTATGGCGACTATCTCGGCGTCGGCCCCGGCGCGCACGGCCGGCGCGGCGGGCATGCGACGCTCCGCCACAAGAAGCCGGAAAACTGGATGGCGCGGGTCGCGGCGCGCGGCGACGGCATCGAGTCGGAGGAACCGCTGCCCGGCGCGGAGCGCGCGCAGGAGGCGCTGCTGATGGGACTGCGGCTGCGTGAAGGCGTCGATCTGGCGCGGATCGCCCAGATCAGCGGCCTGCCCGTCACGGCACTGGTCGATGCCGGCGGGGTCGAACGGCTGACCGCGCTGGGGCTCGTCCAGCAGACCGGCGATCATCTGCGGGTGCGCGAGGCCGGCATGCTCCTGCTCGATGCGATCCTGCCGGAAATCGTCTCCGCCTGATTATTGCGGATCGAAGCTGCGCGGCGCCGGGGACACGATGGTGAACCCCGCCGGATCGATCTGATGGACGGCCAGCGCCCGCTCGGCGATCCCGTTGCTGCCGAAGCGGAACGCGCCGTCGACCCCGGAAAAGCCATCCTGGGCCGTCAGCCGGCGGATCGGGAACGCGTCGCCGACCTTCCAGTCGCCGGCGATGCGCGTCGCCAGCAACACCGCATCATAGCCGAGGCTGGCGAGCCGGTAGGGGGATTGGCCGAAGCGCGCGCGATATTTGGTGGCGAGCTGGCGATACATCGTGTCGGTGACGCTGGCGAACCACGCGCCCCGCGCCGCCGGGTTGGCGGACAGCGACGGCTCGGTATTCCACAGCTCGGTGCCGAGCAGCCGGGCATTGGGCGATCCGCTGCGCCGGATGAGCGGCGCGACCTGGACCGCGATGCGCCCAGCATCGGCGATCAGGATCGCATCGAACCCCTGTTCGCGGCCCAGTTTCTGCACCGCCGCGGCGATCGCCTTGGGGCTGCGATCATAGCTCTGCATCGAAACGACGCTGCCGCCCGCATCCTCCGCCGCCTTGATCAGCGCGCTGCCCGCGCGGCTGCCGTACAGCCCGGCGGGGACCAGCCCGGCAAAGCGCGTCGCGCCGCGCGACCGGGCATAATGCACCACCCGCTCGATCGACTGGCTGGGCGTGAAGCCGAGCAGGAAGACGCCGTCGCCGGCAACGTCGGTGTCGTTGGAGAAACTGATCACCGGCACCTTGGCCGCGCGCGCGGCGGACGCCACCGCGCGGACATCGTTCGCCAGCAACGGCCCCAGGAACAGGCGATTGCCATCGGCGATGGCGCGCGCCGCGGCCGCCGCCGCGCCGGCCGCCGTGTCATAGGTCGTGATGCGCAGATTCTTGCCGCCGGTGTCGAGCAAGGCGAGGTTGGCGGCGTTGGCGATCGACTGGCCGACGGCGGCGTTCGCGCCGCTGGTCGGCACCAGCAGGGCGATGCGATGGCGCGCCTGATCCTGCGGCAATCCGTCGTTGGTCGGGCGGGTCGAGGTCACCGGCGCGGGCGCCGCGGGGGGCGGCGCGCCGCGCGGCACGACCGTCTGGCAGCCTGCGATCAGCAACCCGAATGCGGCGGCGAGAACGCGCAGCGGTGAGCGCGTCGGTTGCCGGCGGTACGTCGCCTCTGCCATGACCGTCATCGTGATACATGCTCCCAAAAACGCCGGGCTATCCCCGGGCCTCTATATCGTCGCCACTCCAATCGGCAACTTGTCCGATTTGTCGCCGCGCGCCGCCCAGGTGCTGGCGCAGGCCGACCTGATCGCCGTGGAGGATAGCAGGGTCACCGCCGGGCTGCTCCGCCACATCGGCACCAAGCGGCCGATGCTGTCCTATCACGATCACAATGCCGATCGGGTGCGCCCCGGGCTGGTCGAGAAGATGGGCACGCAGGCGATCGCCCTGGTGTCCGATGCGGGCACGCCGCTAATCTCCGATCCGGGCTACAAGCTGGTGCGCGATGCGCGCGCCGCCGGGCATATCGTGTTCACCATCCCCGGCCCCTGCGCCGCGATCGCCGCGCTCACGCTCGCGGGGCTGCCGACCGATCGCTTCTTCTTCCTCGGCTTCCTCCCCGCCAAGGAAAAGGCCCGTGCCGACGCGATCGCCGAGGTGGCGGCGGTCCGCGCGACGCTGATCCTCTACGAATCGGGGCCCCGGCTCGGCGCGACGCTCGCCGCGCTGGCGCAGGGACTGGGCGACCGCGAGGCGGCGGTGGCGCGGGAAATCACCAAGACGTTCGAGGAATGCGTCGGTGGCACGCTGAGGACGCTCGCCGCGCGCTATGCCGATGCGCCGCCCAGGGGCGAGATCGTCATCGTCGTCGGGCCGCCGGGCGAAGCGCCGCCACCGGCCGAGGCCGACGTCGATGCCCTGCTGAGCGACGCGCTGATCCGGCTGTCGACCGGCCAGGCGGCGAGCGAGGTGGCCAAGGCGACCGGCCTGCCCCGCCGCGACCTTTATGCGCGGGCGATGGCGATCAAGGGGGAGGCGTGAACAAGCGCCAGGCGGCCGAACGCCGCGGCCGGATCGCCGAGACCGGGGCGGCGTGGTGGCTGCGGCTGCGCGGCTGGCAGATCCTCGACCGGCGAGTGCGCACCCCGGTCGGCGAGGTCGACCTGATCGCCCGCAAGGGCACGCTGATCGCCTTCGTCGAGGTCAAGAGCCGCGCCACCGATGCCGAGCTGGACTATGCGATCGATGCCCGCCGCCTCGCCCGCGTCGCCGCCGCGGCCGAATATCTCAGCCACAAATATGCCGGGCCGCAGGACGACATCCGCATCGACGTGATCCTGATCGCCCCCGGCCGCCGCCTACGCCATATCGAGAATGCCTGGATCGGGTGACAGCCGGCAAAGGCGGCCCTACAGCGCGCTTGGCGAAGCGGGTCTCGACTTCGCCCCGACACGAACGGAGGGTGGCTTGGTCCTCAAGGTCGCGGTCCAGATGGATCCGCTCGAATCGATCAACATCGAAGGCGACTCCACCTTTGCGGTGATGCTGTCCGCCCAGGCGCGCGGCCACCAGCTGTGGCATTATACGGCGGGCGACCTCAGCTACCGCGACGGCCGGGTCTCGGCACCGGGACGGCCGGTCACCGTCCAGCGCAGCCAGGGCAATCATTTCACATTCGGCGACTGGCGGACGATCGATCTGGCCGACGACGTCGACGTCGTGCTGATGCGCCAGGATCCGCCGTTCGACCTGGCCTACATCACCGCCACCCACCTGCTCGAGCGGATTCAGCACGCGACGCTGGTGGTCAACGATCCCGCCGCCGTACGCAACGCGCCGGAAAAGCTGTTCGTGCTGGATTATGCCGAGTTCATGCCGCCGACGATGATCACCCGACGGCTGGAGGATGCGCGCGCATTCCACGCCGCGCACGGCGAGGTCGTCATCAAGCCGCTTTACGGCAATGCCGGGTCGGCCGTGTTCCATGTCGGGCGCAAGGATGCGAACCTTGCTGCGCTGACCGAATTGTTCGGCCAGGTGTGGCGTGAGCCGTTCATGGTGCAGGCCTTTCTCCCCGATGTCGCCAAGGGCGACAAGCGGATCGTCCTGATCGACGGCAAGCCGACCGGCGGCGTCAACCGGCTGCCCAAGGAAGGCGAGATCCGTTCCAACCTGGCGGTCGGCGGCTCCGGCGCGGCGACGGAGCTGACCCCACGCGAGCTTGAGATCTGCGCCAAGCTCGGCCCCGAACTGGCGCGGCGCGGGCTGTTGTTCGTCGGCATCGATGTGATCGCGGGCTATCTGACCGAGATCAACGTCACCTCGCCCACCGGCATTGTCGCGATCGACCGGTTCAACGGCACCGACACCCCGGCGTTGATCTGGGATGCGATCGAAACCAAGGAGGCGGCGCGCAATGGCTGACTGGGTGATCCGCCTGATCGAGCAATCGGGCTATCTGGGCGTCGCGCTGCTGATGTTCCTGGAGACCGTGTTCCCGCCGATCCCCTCGGAAGTGATCATGTCGATCGCCGGGGTGCAGGCGGCCAAGGGCACGATGTCGCTGCCGATCGTGATCCTGGCGGGAACGGCCGGGGCGATGGCGGGCAACATCGTCTGGTTCGTCCTGGCGCGCGCGCTGGGGCTCGCCCGGCTGCGCCCACTGGTCGATCGGTTCGGCCGTTTCCTGACGATGGACTGGCGCGAGGTGGAGCAAGCGGACCGTTTCTTCGACCGCTACGACAAATGGTTCGTGTTCTTCGGCCGGATGATGCCGACGATCCGGTCGCTGGTGTCGATCCCCGCCGGCCTGTTCGGAATGGGCTGGACGTCGTTCCTGATCGCCTCGACGCTCGGCACGCTCGGCTGGACCGGGGCACTGGCTTATGCCGGCTATGTGCTCGGGCAGAATTACAGCGACATCGACAAATATCTGGGGCCCGCATCGACCGCGGTCATCGCCGCGCTGGTGCTGTGGTATCTGTTCCGCGTGGTCACCTGGAAGCCGCGCAAGGGCTGATCTCAGGCGCGCGGATGGGCGTTGCGATAGACGTCCATCAGGTGCGCGGCATCGACCGAGGTGTAGATCTGGGTCGACGACAGGCTGGCGTGGCCGAGCAATTCCTGGAGCGAGCGCAGGTCCGCCCCCCGGCCGAGCAGATGGGTGGCGAAGCTGTGGCGCAGCGCGTGCGGCGTCGTCCGGCCGGACAGGCCGAGCCGGCCGCGCGCGCCCCGCACCGCGCGGCGCACCAGATCGGCGGAGAGCGGGCCGCCCTTGGCACCGCGGAACAGGGCAGCGTCCCGCCCCGGCGGATAGGGGCATAAAGCGAGATAGGCCTCGATCGCGGTGCGCACCTTGGGCAGCAGCGGCACGATCCGGGTCTTGGCGCGCTTGCCGGTGACCGACAGCGTCGGGCCGAGCGGCAAGGCAGCTCCGGTCAGCCCCATCGCCTCGCCGACGCGCAGCCCCGCGCCGTAGAGCAGGAGCAGCACGGCGAGATCGCGCGCCGCGATCCACGGCAAAGTCGCAGCGTCCGCCGCGTCCTGCGCCAGCGCGACGGCATCGGCGGGGGAGATCGGGCGGGGCACGCCGCGCTTGACGCGCGGGCCGCGCAACCGCGGTAGCTGGACCGGCTGAGCGGATTGGGCGCCGACATGGCCGAGGAAACCGCGCACGGCGGAAAGCTCCCGCGCCGCCGAGGCATTGGCGATCCCCTCGCCCCGGCGCAGCGCGAGGAACGCCCGCAGATCCGCCGCCTCGAGCGATCCGAGCATCTGCGCGTCGACCGCGGCACCACGATGTTCGCCCAGGAAGCGGATCAGCCGGTGCGCGGTGGCGACATAGGCGCGCACCGTATGGTCGGACCGCCGCCGATCGCGCCGCAGATGATCGCCCCACGCGGCGGCGAGCGCCGCCGCCGGGTGGAGGGTCAGTTCCGCGGCGGGCATGTCAATGTTCGGTGGGCCAGCGGCCGATGATGCGGGACAGCGTCCGGCCGAGGAACAGCAGCAGCTCCGATCCGGCGCGCGTCTCGAACCCCTGGGGACGGCGCTGGCCGAGCGCGAGCAGCCCGGCAGGCAGGGGGCCGCTGCATTCGAGCCGGACCAGCGCTTCCGCCCGGATCAGGGTGGAGGCCGGCCCGAACAAAGGATGGCCCTTGCCGACGCCGCGCAGCACGACCCCCTCGATCCCTGCCAGCGACCGTTCGAGCAGGCGCGGATCGACCTCCTGCACGCCCGACGAATCGGCGCGGACGCCGCGGTCGCCGATGAATAGCGCGGTCGCCACGGCATCGAGGCCGAGTATGTCGGGCCAGATCTGGGTGACGATATGGACGAGATGATCGAGATTCTCGGCCTCGATCGCGGCCAGCACCGCATCGTGGATCGCCGAAACCGCGCCGGAATGCCCGCGGGCGAAGGCGATCAGATCCTGGTTGGCCTCCTCGACCTCGGCGACGCGACGCCGAAGCGATGCCATCGCGCGATCCTCGAAATCGATCACCTGCCCCATGCACCGAAGCTTATCGCGCGACGGTTAAAATGCCATGATTATGCGTTGGATCGGGCGGACGGGGATCGCGCGAACGGGGGATCCCGCGGACGGGGGATCCCGCGGACGGGCGGGGATGCCCTCCTCGCCCCGGCCGCCCCGTTTCGTCAGATGATCGACTGGCCGGTCTTCGCCCAGTCGGCCATGAAGCCTTCGATGCCCTTGTCGGTCAGCGGATGCTTGAACAGCGCACGGATCACCGCCGGCGGCGCGGTCATCACGTCGGCGCCGATCCGGGCCGATTCCAGCACGTGGATCGGGTGGCGGACGCTGGCCACGAGGATTTCGGTGTCGAAATCATAATTGTCGTAGATCAGGCGGATGTCGGCGATCAGCTGCATGCCATCCAGCCCGTAATCGTCATGACGGCCGACGAACGGCGAGATGAACGCGGCGCCCGCCTTGGCGGCGAGCAGCGCCTGGTTGGCCGAGAAGCAGAGCGTCACGTTGACCTTCACGCCATCGTCCGACAGCTTCTTGCAGGTCTTCAGGCCATCCAGCGTCAGCGGCACCTTGATCGCGACATTGCCGGCGATCTTCCGCAGTACGGCGGCTTCCTTCATCATCGTCTCATGATCCAGCGCGACGACCTCGGCCGACACCGGGCCCGGCACGATCTTGCAGATCTCGGCGACGACCTCGAGAAAGCTGCGGCCCGATTTGTGGATCAGCGACGGGTTGGTGGTGACACCGTCGAGCAGCCCGGTGGCGGCGAGATCGGCGATCTCCTTGGTATCGGCGGTATCGACGAAGAACTTCATGGGCGATCTCACTCGAAAATAAGGGGCGTGGATGCCCACGCGCCTAGCCGATTCGGCGCAGTCCGGGAAGTCGCATGGGCGGACGAACGATTCCCTTTGCCGCTCCGCCCGCCTAACTAGCGCCGATGTCCCGCGCCCGCGTCCTCCTGCTCAATGCCGCCCTCGGCCCGCTCGATTACCGCGTGCCCTATGGCATGACGGTCGAGCCGGGCAGCATCGTCCTCGCGCCGCTCGGGCCGCGCCAGCTTGCCGGGGTGGTGTGGGAGGCCGAGCGGATGCCGTCCGATGCGGAGGTCGGCGACAATCGGCTGCGCCCGCTGCTGTCGGCCTATGATCTGCCGCCGATCGCCGCGCCGCTCCGCCGGCTGATCGAGTGGACCGCCAATTATTATCTGAGCCCGCCGGCCGCCGTGCTGCGGATGGCGCTGTCGTCGGCCAGCGCGCTCGACGGCAACAAGACGATCGTCGAATATCGGCCGACCGGCGAGGTGCCGCCGCGGCTGACCCCGCAGCGTGCGCAGGCACTCGAACGGATCGCGGGGCGCCAGGGGCTGGTACGCGAGCTGGCGCTTGCCGCCGATGTGTCGGACGCGGTGATCCGCGGGCTGGTCAAGGCCGGCGCGATCGAAACGATCGAGGTGCGGGTGGACGATCCCTTCGCCGTGCCCGATCCCGGTCACGCCCCGCCGATCCTGTCCGAGGAGCAGACGCAGGCGGCGGGCAGCCTGACCGAGTCGGTGCGGGCGCGCGCGTTCGCGCCGATCCTGCTCGATGGCGTCACCGGTTCGGGCAAGACCGAGGTCTATTTCGAAGCGGTGGCGGAGGCGATCCGCCAGCGCCGCCAGACGCTCGTCCTGCTCCCCGAAATCGCGCTGACCGAGCCGTTCCTGACGCGCTTCGCGGCGCGCTTCGGCTGTGCCCCCGTCGCCTGGCATTCGGACCTGCGCCAGACGCAGCGCCGGCGGGCGTGGCGGGCGATCGCCAGCGGCGAGGCGCTGGTGACGGTCGGCGCGCGATCGGCGCTGTTCCTGCCCTATCGCGATCTCGGCCTGATCGTCGTCGACGAAGCGCATGAGACGAGCTTCAAGCAGGAAGAAGGGGTGATGTACCACGCCCGCGACGTGGCGGTGATGCGCGGCCAGTTCGAAGGCATTCCGGTGGTGCTCGCCTCCGCGACCCCGGCGATCGAGACGCGCCAGCAGGTCGCCGCCGGCCGCTATGCCGAACTGAAGCTGCCCGGCCGCTACGGCGTCGCCGAAATGCCCGAGATCGAGGCGCTGGACCTGACCCTCGATCCGCCGCCGCGGGGCCGCTGGCTGGCGCCGCGGCTGGTCGCGGCGATGAGCGAGACGCTGGAAAAGGGGGAGCAGGCGCTGCTGTTCCTCAATCGGCGCGGCTATGCCCCGCTCACGCTCTGCCGCACCTGCGGCCACCGCTTCCAGTGCCCCAATTGCACCGCCTGGATGGTCGAGCACCGGCTGCTCGCGCGGCTCGCCTGTCACCATTGCGGCCATGTCATGCCGCCGCCGCGGCTGTGCCCCGAATGCGGCGAGGAGGACAGCCTCGTCGCCTGCGGACCCGGGGTGGAGCGCATCGCCGACGAGGTCGCCGCGCTGTTCCCCGAGGCACGCACCGCCATCGTCACCTCGGACACGATCTGGTCGCCGGCCAAGGCGGCCGAATTCGTCGCGCGGATGGAGGCGCATGCGATCGACATCGTCGTCGGCACCCAGCTGGTCACCAAGGGCTATCACTTCCCCAACCTGACCCTGGTCGGCGTGGTCGACGCCGATCTCGGCCTGTCGGGCGGTGATCTGCGGGCAGCGGAGCGCAGCTTCCAGCAGATCGCCCAGGTCGCCGGGCGCGCCGGGCGCGGCGCCAAGCCGGGCCGGGTGCTCGTCCAGACGCGCGAGCCCAAAGCGCCGGTGATCCGGGCACTCATCAGCGGCGACGCCGAAAGCTTCTACGAAGCCGAGACCGATTCGCGCCGCCACGCCGGGGCGCCCCCGTTCGGGCGCTACGCCGCGATCATCGTCTCGTCGGAAAAGCTTGAGGAGGCGGTCGAGACCGCCCGCTCGATCGGCCGCACCGCGCCGGAGGTCGAGGGCATGCACGTCTATGGCCCCGCCCCCGCCCCGCTGGCGATGCTGCGCGGACGCCACCGCCAGCGCCTGCTCGTCCATGCCCGCCGCGCGCTCGACGTGCAGGATGTGATCCGCGATTGGCTGGGGGCGCTGGAATGGCCGCGCGGAGTGCGCGTTGCGGTGGACGTCGATCCGTACAGCTTCCTCTGAGGCGGGCGCTGCGGCGGGCGAGGATCAATCGCCCGATTCGCGGCGGAGCAGCTCCTCCTTGATCGGCAGGCCATAGGCATAGCCGCCGAGGCTGCCGTCGCCACGCTGCGCCCGGTGGCAGGGCACCAGCACCGCAACCGGATTGGCGCCGCACGCCGAGCCGGCGGCCCGCGCCGCGCCCGGCTTGCCCGCCCGGACGGCAAGCGCCGCATAGCTCAACGTCTCCCCCGCCGGGATCCGCGCCAGTTCGCGCCACACCGCCTCCTGGAAGGCGGTGCCGCGGACGTCGAGCGGCAGATCATGGACGCGCGCCGGCGCCTCCACCGCCTCGACCACTTGCGCGACCAGATCCGCCAGCTCGGCGGCCCCGGCGGCGATCTCGGCATGGGGGAAGCGCGCGGCGAGCGCCGATCCGTCTTCGTCGAACGAAAGCCGGCAGATGCCCCGCTCGGTCGCCGCCACCAGCATCGGCCCGAAACTGGTCGCCGCGATCGCCCAGCGGATCGTCGCGCCGCGACCGCCGTCCCGCCACGCCGATGGCGTCATGCCGAGCCGGGCGCCCGATTCGGCATAGAAGCGGCTCGGCGCGGCAAAGCCCGCCTCGTAGATCGCATCGGTCACTCCCTGGTCCTCCTCCAGCGCCCGTTCGGCGCGCCTGGCCCGCTGGCCGCGGGCATATTCGGCGGGGGTCAGCCCGGTCGCCCGCTTAAACAGCCGGTGGAAATGGTGCGGCGCATAACCCGCCGCGCCGGCCAACTCGGCCAGCCGGGGCAGATGATCCGCCGCCTCGATCGCGCGAATCGCCTTGGCCACGCCCGCCGAGTCGCGCGCCACCTCGTCCGGGCGACAGCGCTGGCACGCACGCAGCCCGGCGGCACGCGCCGCTGCGCCATCGGCGAAAAAGCGGACGTTGGACCGCTTGGGGTGGCGCGCCGCGCAGGACGGCCGGCAATAGATGCCGGTGGAGAGAACGCCGGTTACGAAACGGCCGTCCTCCCGGCGATCACGGCCGAGAACCGCGGCCCAGGCGTTATCGGCATCGATCGGCGAATCAGCGTGTGTCATGAATGGGATAGTGAACCGGGCCGCGGCGCGGCGCATCCCGCGGCTTGCGCCCAAAGCAGCGATCTTGCATCCCGGCGGCCGGCCTGCTAACCGGCCCGCGACCCATGCAGGGGCCGCCTCGGCGCCCCCCATTTCGCATGCCGCAAACAAACTGGGGAATCGAACGCGCGTGGAGACTTCCGGCGGTATTCAGGCAAGCCTGCCAGGGCGCTACGCCCTTGCCTTGTTCGACCTTGCGCGTGACGAGCGTTCGCTCGACGCGGTTCTGGCGAGCCTCGCCAGCCTCAAGGCGGCCCTGCGCGAATCGGACGATCTGCGCCGGCTGACGACCAGCCCGCTGGTCACCCGCGATCAGGCGGTCGCCGCGGTGGCGTCGCTCGGCGCGACGATGCAGCTCGATCCGACCACGGCGAAGTTCCTCGGCGTGCTCGCCGCGAACCGTCGGCTGGCCCAGATCGGCGCGGTGATCTCCGCCTTCAACATGCTCGCCGCGCGCCATCGCGGCGAAACCACGGCGGAGGTTACCTCCGCCCACGACCTCACCAGCGATCAGATCGACGCGCTCAAGGCGCGGCTCAAGGCCCAGACGGGCAGTGACGTTGCGATCGAACATCGCGTCGACCCCGCCATTCTGGGCGGGTTGATCGTCAAGCTCGGCTCGCGCCAGATCGACGGCTCGATCCGCACCAAGCTCAATACCCTCGCGCACGCGATGAAAGGCTGAACATGGAAATCCGCGCCGCAGAAATCTCCAGGGTCATTCGTGACCAGATCGCCAGCTTCGGCACCGAAGCGCAGGTGTCGGAGGTCGGCCAGGTGCTGTCGGTTGGCGACGGCATCGCCCGCATCCACGGGCTGGACAATGTCCAGGCTGGCGAGATGGTCGAATTCTCCAACGGCATCAAGGGCATGGCCCTGAACCTGGAGGCCGACAATGTCGGCGTCGTGATCTTCGGCACCGATGCCGAGATCAAGGAAGGCGACATCGTCAAGCGCACCGGCACGATCGTCGACGTCCCCGTCGGCAAGGGCCTGCTGGGCCGCGTCGTCGATGGCCTCGGCAACCCGATCGACGGCAAGGGCCCGATCATCGCCGAGAGCCGCAGCCGCGTCGAGGTCAAGGCGCCGGGGATCATCCCGCGCAAGTCGGTCCATGAGCCGGTGCAGACCGGGCTCAAGGCGCTCGATGCGCTCGTCCCCGTCGGCCGCGGCCAGCGCGAGCTGATCATCGGCGATCGCCAGACCGGCAAGTCGGCGATCGCGATCGACACCTTCATCAACCAGAAGCAGGCGAATGCCGGCGACGACGAGTCGAAGAAGCTCTACTGCGTCTATGTTGCGATCGGGCAGAAGCGCTCGACCGTCGCGCAGATCGTCCGCACGCTGGAAGAGAATGGCGCGATGGAATATACCATCGTCGTCGCCGCGACCGCGTCCGAGCCCGCTCCGCTCCAGTTCCTCGCGCCTTATACCGGCTGCGCGATGGGCGAATATTTCCGCGACAACGGCATGCACGCCGTGATCGTCTATGACGATCTGTCCAAGCAGGCCGTCGCCTACCGCCAGATGTCGCTGCTGCTGCGCCGTCCGCCGGGCCGCGAAGCCTATCCGGGCGACGTCTTCTATCTCCACTCGCGCCTGCTCGAGCGCGCGGCGAAGATGAACGACGACAATGGCAATGGCTCGCTGACGGCGCTGCCGATCATCGAGACCCAGGCCGGCGACGTCTCCGCCTACATTCCGACCAACGTGATCTCGATCACCGACGGCCAGATCTTCCTCGAGACCGACCTGTTCTATCAGGGCGTTCGCCCGGCGATCAACGTCGGCCTCTCGGTCAGCCGCGTCGGTTCCGCCGCGCAGACCAAGGCGATGAAGAAGGTCGCCGGCTCGATCAAGCTGGAGCTGGCGCAGTATCGCGAGATGGCGGCGTTCGCGCAGTTCGGCTCGGATCTCGATGCGTCGACCCAGCGCCTGCTCAACCGCGGCGCGCGGCTGACCGAGTTGCTCAAGCAGGCTCAGTTCAGCCCGCTGCCGTTCGAAGAGCAGGTCGTATCGATCTTCGCCGGCGTGAACGGCCATCTCGATGCCGTTCCGGTCGCCAGCGTGTCGCGTTTCGAGTCGAGCCTGCTCGGCCACATGCGCAGCCACGAGGCCGGCGTGCTGGCCGCGATCCGCGATTCGAAGGATCTGTCGGACGACACGCGGGCCAGCCTGAAGGCCGCGATCGAGGGCTTCGCAAAGACCTTCGCGTAAACCACGTCGCCCCGGCGCAAAGCCGGGGCGCATGTCCGCCGCCCGACGCGGCGGCGCTTGCAAGTTGAGACATGGACCCCGGCTCAGCCGGGGTGACGCGCAGGAAGAAACGGGAAAGAATGGCCAGCCTCAAAGCGCTCAAGGTCCGCATCGCCTCGGTCAAGTCGACGCAGAAGATCACCAAGGCGATGAAGATGGTCGCCGCGGCGAAGCTGCGCCGCGCGCAGATGGCCGCGGAAGCGGGCCGTCCCTATGCCGAGCGGCTGAACACGGTGATGGCCGGCCTTGCCAGCAAGGTCACGGTCGGGCCGGAAAGCCCGCGGCTGCTCGCCGGCACGGGCCAGGATCAGGTCCACCTGCTGGTCGTCGCGACGTCCGAGCGCGGCTTGGCGGGCGCGTTCAACACCAACATCGTGCGCGCTGCGCGGCGCGCCGCCGATGCCCTGATCGGACAGGGCAAGACGGTGCGCTTCTACCTGATCGGTAAGAAGGGCCGCGGCGTGATCGCACGGCTCTACCCCGGCACGATCGTCCACCAGGTCGATCAGACGCACATCAAGAACGTCGCCTTCACCGACGCGCTGGAAGTCTCGCGCGATCTCACCCGCCGGTTCGAGGCCGGCGAGTTCGATGTCGCGCACCTCTTTTATGCGCGCTTCCAGTCGGCGCTGGTGCAGGAGCCGACCGAGCTGCAGCTCATCCCCGTCCCGCTCGCTCCGGCCAGCGGCACGGCGAGCAGCGGCGCATCGGCGGTGATCGAATATGAGCCCGACGAGGAAACGATCCTCGCCGAGTTGCTGCCGCGCAACGTGGCGGTCCAGCTGTTCCGCGCGATGCTGGAAAATGCAGCGTCCGAGCAGGGCAGCCGCATGACGGCGATGGACAATGCCACGCGCAACGCCGGCGACATGATCAACCGGCTTACCATCGTCTACAACCGAACCCGTCAGGCGGCGATCACCACCGAGCTGATCGAGATCATCGCGGGCGCCGAGGCGCTCTGATTCGAAATAGAAGGCAAAAGGCAGGAATCATGGCAACCGCCCCTACCACCAACAATGTCGGCCGCATCAGCCAGGTCATCGGCGCTATCGTCGACGTGTCGTTCGACGGCGAGCTGCCGGCGATCCTCTCGGCGCTCGAGACCCGCAACGGCGACAACCGTCTGGTCCTCGAAGTCGCGCAGCATCTGGGCGAATCGACCGTCCGCACGATCGCGATGGACGCGACCGAGGGTCTCACCCGCGGCCAGGAAGTCACCGATACCGGATCGCAGATCCGCGTGCCGGTCGGCCCCAAGACGCTCGGCCGGATCATGAACGTCATCGGCGAGCCGATCGACGAGCGTGGCCCGATCAACTCCGAGTTCAGCGCCCCGATCCACGCCGAAGCCCCGCTGTTCATCGATCAGTCGACCGAGAGCGCGATCCTGATCACCGGCATCAAGGTGATCGATCTGATCGCGCCCTACGCCAAAGGCGGCAAGATCGGCCTGTTCGGCGGCGCCGGCGTCGGCAAGACCGTGCTGATCCAGGAGCTGATCAACAACATCGCCAAGGGCCATGGCGGCACGTCGGTGTTCGCCGGGGTCGGCGAGCGCACCCGCGAGGGCAACGATCTCTATCACGAGTTCCTCGACGCCGGCGTCATCGCCAAGGATGCCGACGGCAATCCCCAGTCGGAAGGCTCCAAGGTCGCGCTCGTGTTCGGCCAGATGAACGAGCCGCCGGGCGCCCGTGCCCGCGTCGCGCTTTCCGGCCTGACGATCGCCGAATATTTCCGCGACGTCGAAGGCCAGGACGTTCTGTTCTTCGTCGACAACATCTTCCGCTTCACCCAGGCGGGTTCGGAAGTCTCGGCTCTGCTCGGCCGCATCCCGTCGGCCGTTGGCTATCAGCCGACCCTGTCGACCGACATGGGCGCCCTGCAGGAGCGCATCACCTCGACCAACAAGGGCTCGATCACTTCGGTCCAGGCCGTATACGTCCCCGCCGATGACATGACCGATCCGGCCCCGGCAACTTCGTTCGCCCATCTGGACGCGACCACCGTGCTCAACCGCGCGATTTCGGAACTCGGCATCTATCCCGCGGTCGATCCGCTCGATTCGACGAGCCGTGTGCTTTCGGTGGCCGTCGTCGGGCAGGAGCATTATGAAACCGCTCGCCGCGTCCAGGAAACCCTGCAGAAGTACAAGAGCCTGCAGGACATCATCGCCATTCTGGGCATGGACGAGCTTAGTGAAGAGGATA
>JAQGKS010000004.1 GCA_028289965.1 Sphingomonas bacterium | reverse complement strand
GTGCGTATACCCCGGAGAATGCCGCGACCTACTCCGCCGTTTCCGCCAAGCTCGGCACGCTCATCTCGACCTCTAAGGACGTTTGGGGCGCCGCCGTTACCCAGCGGACCGGCAAGAGCTTCGAGGCTGGCTTCGCCGATGGCATGCTGGCGCGGTACGGCATCCGTCTGGATGATCCCGCCTCGCTCGCCAACCTGCCCGCGAGCGAGCAGTCGCACTTCTTCCTCGATTGGTATGACGGTCTGATGAGCTTCAGCGGCACCGACCATGCCGATCATTGGATGAAGGCGATCAACTGGACGCCCCGGCTCACCCAGATCCAGGGTTCGGGATCCTTGGCGGTGATCGGGCTGGTCGATCAATTCTCCGCCGCCGATGTCGATACCAAGGCCAAGCTGATCTATTCGGGCGGCACCGTGTTGCAGCCGACCGACATCGAGGGTGCGATCCACGGCGCAGGCGTGCTCAGCCTGATCAACGCGAGCCACGACGGCCGGGGCGTGATGGGCATCGCGCCCAACGCGCGGGTCGCCGCCTATAATCCGTTCGACGCTCAGGGCACGGCGGACTGGACCGACGTCATCAAGGGCATCCAGCAGGTCGGCACCGAGCGCGTGGTAGACGGCGTAAAAACCCGCGCGACGGTGATCAACCTGTCACTCGGCGCGTCGAACACCACCTTCGCCGCCGACTGGCGCACGGTGTTCAAGTCGTCGGGCGTCGATTCGATCAAGGACAAGGTTCTGTACGTCATCGCCGCGGGCAATGACGGTTTCCGCCAGACCGCCAACATCGAGATGAACGGCGCGCTCGACTCGACCTTCATCGTCGTCGGCTCGGTCGATCCCAGCGGCAAGATCAGCACATTCTCGAACACGCCCGGCAACGCCTGTCTGACCGACAGCGGCACGTGCAAGGGGAGCACCCAGCTCAAGGAAAGCGGCTACCTCAAGAACCGCTTCATCACCGCGCCGGGCGAACTGATCCTCGTCTCCGACGGCAAGGGCGGGCTGACGCGCCAGTCCGGCACCTCGCTGGCGGCCCCGCTCGTGGCAGGCGCGGTGGCGCTGATCCAGGATCGCTGGCCCTGGTTCAAGGACAAGCCGCGCGACGTTGCCGCGATGATCCTCGGTTCGGCGCGCGATGCGGGCGAACCCGGCATCGACAGCGTCTACGGCGTCGGCATTCTCGACGTCGAGGCCGCCCAGTCGCCGCTCAGCTTCAATGCCATGAAGTTCTACCTCTATGGCGAGACCGCCACGAAGAAGGGGGACGAGGTCAAAGTTGCCACACTCGAACAGTCAGGTCTCCAGTCGACCTGGACCTCCAAGAACATGTATTTCACTGCCTTTGAGAAGGTCGTCGATGCGGAGCGCGACTTCCTGATCCCGTTGTCGTCGACCCTGTACGGCTCCGTCCGCGGGGGCGAATATTTCCAGGATTATGTCTACGATCGAATGGCGGCGTGGATCGCGGCGCCGTCCTTTGCAGGCCAGGCGCGTGCCGGGTTCAGCAATCTCACCAGCAGCGGTCCGATCAACCGCGGCGACGGCTGGTCGATCGCTATGCGCGGGCGGATCGTCCAGGGCTATGCCAATGCAGGCGGGCGGCGGCGGCTCGGCTTGAACTCGACCGTCGATGTCACCGCGCCAGAAGGGAAGTTCGGCTTCTCCTTCGGCAATGGCGACGGCGCGCTCGCGCTCAGCGGCACCCAGAATCTGGGGATGACGTCGGACTTCGATCCTTATTCGGGTGGCACCAACCCGCTGCTCGGCTTTGCCAGCGGCGGTAGCCATTTCGGCGCACGCATGCCGGTCGCGGCCAATGTCGAGCTCAAGGTCGGGATGACCGAGCAGACGCGCGGCCTCGGCCTCGACATCTACCAGGCGAGCGCGAGCGACCGGCTCAAGCTTGTCGGGATGGAGCGCTACAAGGCGCAGGCAGCGAACGTCAGCGTCGACTTCCGGCCGGCCAAATGGCTGGCGCTGACCGCCTCCGCGACCCGCCTCGCCGAACCCAACGCCTTCTTCGGCGTGCGCACGACGGCATCGAATGCGTTCGGCGACGGCACCGTGTCGACCGGGCTGACCGTCGGCGCAGACGCGGACATTGGCGGCGGCGTCAGCCTGTTCGGGTCGGCCACCGGATCCCGGTCGACATCGGCCGACAAGAATGCCGCCCTCCGCGTGCTGAATGCCTATAGCACCGCTTTCCAGGCCGGCGTGTCGAAGTACGGCCTGATCGGGCGCAGCGATCTGCTGCGGCTCAGCGTCGCCAAGCCGCTGGGCACCGAGCGCGGCACGGTCGAGCTGCGCGAGATGCAGGTGATCGATCGCCAGACCGGCGAGAAGGGCTGGGCGACCAGCCGGTTCCAGCTCGGCGGCAGCATCCAGCGCGTGGTCGTCGAGGGCGTCTACGCCGCGCCGATCATGGACGGTCGCGGCCAGCTCGGGCTGTTCGGGCGCGGCGAGGTGGCGGACATCGACAACGGCACGCCGCGGTTGATGCTGGGTAGTCAGTTCCGGCTGGCGCTTTGACGCTCGAAAAACTTCTCACGAAAGGGGCGGGGGACGACAGCATCGTGTCCCCGCCAAACCCGATTTATGCCGCCGCGCGGTGGACGGCGACGCTGTTCATCGTGGCGGCAATTGGCCTGGCGCATCGCGACAGCCTCCACGGCGCCCGAGCGGCGCTGCAATCGGCCGCGTGGCAGCTGGACGAATGTCTGTTCGTGCTGCTCGTGGGCGCGCTCGGCTGCCTGCTCGCCAGCCAGGTCAAGCACCGCCAGGTCCGCCGGGAGGCCGCGCGGCGAGCCGACGAACAACGCGCCGCGCGCGCGCTTGCGCTCCATGATCCATTGACAGGCCTGCTCAACCGCCGCGGGCTGCAGGAGATTGCCGCGGAGCCCGATGCCGGCGCCCCCCGGCTGCTGTTCCTCGCCGACCTCAACGAATTCAAGAAGGTCAACGACACGCACGGTCATGGCGTCGGCGACGACGTGCTTCGGCTGTTCGCGGATCGCCTGCGGGGCCTTGGCGGTGCGCTCGGCGCCTCCGGCACCCGGCTCGGCGGCGACGAGTTCGTGTTCATCGCCAGCGGCGATCCCGATCATATCGGCGAGGCGGTCGGCCGGCTGATCGCTTCCCCGCTGCGTCTGAATACCGCGGACGGCCTGCCGGTCTGCGTCGAGGTCTCGGCCGGGATGGTGCAGTGGCAGCCGGGGCTGTCGCTCGATGTCGTGCTGCATCAGGCCGATCTGGCGATGTACGAGGCCAAGCGGATCGGCGCGGGCCTGTGCCGGTTCGACGGGCTGCCCTCCAGTTCTTCCGTCCGACCGGCCAAGCACAAGCGCGTGTTCGAACGCCAGCTCGCCGCAGCACGCGCGCCGATGGCCCAGATCTGCGTCGCGGCGGTCAGCCTCAACCGTTACCATGCCGCCAAGCGGACGCTCGGCGAGGGGTTTGCGGCGCGGCTGTTCCGCTCGCTGCGCGAGCAGCTCGAGGCGCAGGCGCCTGCGCTGCTGATCGAACGGCTCGGCCCGGATTCGATGGGCATCCTGTTCGCGGCGGACGACATCGGCCAGGCGATGACCGTGGTCGAGACGCTGGGCACCTTGGCGTCGCAGGCGCAGGGGCTGGACGGAAGCGTGGTCGAGGAGCTGCTGACCGTCGGCGTGGCCGGCCCGGCGCCCGCATCCTGCCTGCGGGAAACCGTCGAGCAGGCGCAGTTCGCGCTGGATGAGGCGCGCCGGACATCGCGGCGGCACGTCGTGTTCGATCCGCGCGAACAGCATCGCGCCGCCCAGAACGTCCGCCTGATGACCGAATTGCGCGACGCCATTTCCGGGGATCGCCTCGCCCTGCATTATCAGCCCAAGATGTCGTGCCGGACCGGCGAGATCGACAGTTTCGAGGCGCTGGTCCGCTGGCCGCATGCGGAACGGGGGGCGATCTCACCGGGTGAATTCGTGCCGATCGCGGAGGCGAGCGGCGACATCGAGGCGCTGACATTCTGGGTGATCGAACGCGCGCTGGCGGATTGGGCGCATCTGGACACGCTCGGCATGGCGCGTCCGATCTACGTCAACGTGTCCGCCCAACTGGTCGGCGCCGAGGGTTTCGCCAAACGGCTGCTCGCCATGCTGGCGGGGCAGGGCGAGCGGATCGGGATCGAGATCACCGAGACCGCCGTCCTCTCCAATCCGGAGCACGCGCTGACCCATCTGCGCCAGCTCGCCAACGCCGGGATCAACATTGCGATCGACGATTATGGCGTCGGCCTGTCTTCTCTCGCTTATCTCAAGCAGTTGCCGGCGACCGAGCTCAAGATCGACATGATGTTCATCACCCATCTGGCGGACAGCCACCGCGATCCGATGATCGTCCGCTCGACGATCGATCTGGCGCACGGGCTCGGCCTGCGCGTCACCGCCGAAGGCGTCGACAAGGCCGAGGCGCTCACCCTGCTCAAGATCATGGGTTGCGACATGATCCAGGGATACCACATCGCCGCGGCGATGCCGCTGGCGCAGCTCACCACCTTCATGAAGAATCACGACAGCTCGGCCGAGCATGTCCCGGATTACGCCGCCCAGTTCCTCGCTCTGGTCAGCGGCTGACCCGGCGCCCGGCGGGACTGCCGGGTAAGCATGACGGCAGGCGGGAAAACTATCTCCGCGCGCGACGGACGCGCTGTTCCTCGAGGCGCCACGCGCTGCTGCCGATCCCGTGGAACCTGGCCTGATCGATCTGCATCGATGCAGCCTGTTCAAACTCGGCTCTCAGGTCCGGCTGACCGGCCAGCGTCTTCAGGATCTGCACCTTGACGGTGTCGGCCAGCCCGAGCGCCCTGTCGCGCTCTGCATCGCTATAGCCATGCTCGAACAGGCCGATGGCGACCAAGCGGCTGTAGCATTGGTTGATATCCTGGAACGTGGCTTGGCCGAGACCTTGGAGGTAGGCGAGTATTTCCGCCAGGGACATCTCCGCCACAGGCGCCGAAGTCGGCCCCGCGGTATCGCACTCTGCTTCCGATGCCGCCTCCGCGTCTGTGCTCATGATGTCCGACCCTCCCGACGCTTCGCAGCTTTACCGCCCCTCCCTAGGGTCTCTTCTCAAAAACCGGAAGCCGCCTGACCGGTCAAAAGCGGGGTCGCGACTTCCCCACGTCCCCCGAAGCTGGACGTCGTCTTGGCCTCCGCGATCCGCGCATGCGGGTCGGGGCGGCGGCGGCGCGGTTCCCGACTGGCCGCCACCAGACGCCTCGCGCAGCGCCGACACTGGCTGCGGCAGGCCATAAGGCTAAGCCACGGCGGGCTCGAGTATCCGGATGCTGCCTTGGCCGGCATCAATCTCTGCTCGCACGCCGACCGGGATGCTGAGTTGATCGCCGATGTGCCCGATATTGGCGCCGCTGAAGGCGGGCACGCCGAGCGGCGCGAGATGCTGGTGCAGGACCTGCGGGATGGTGAATCCCTGATAGTCGGCAACCGCGATGGCGCAGCGCGTGCATTGGCCGAAGACGACCCCGGCGAGCTTGCCCAGGATGCCGGCCAGCGCGAGCTGGGTAAGCATGCGGTCGATGCGGTACTCCGCCTCGCCGGTGTCCTCGAGGAACAGGATCGCGCCGCTGAAATCGGGAAGCCAGGGCGTGCCGACCAGCGCCGCCAGCACGGAAAGGTTGCCGCCGATCAACGTCCCGACCGCTTTGCCCGGGCGGATCGTCGTCGTGCGCCAGCGCTCCTGCAGCAGCGGATCGAGAGCCGCGACATCCGGATTGCGAAAGACGGGCGTGTCCGCCGCGAAGGCGAGGCTCCAGAAGCTGCTCCAGGTCGTCGCCTGCCAGCTGTTCGCCGCGTTGGCGCCGTGGATGGTCGGAAAACCCGCGTGGGCAGCGAAGGCCAAATGGAGCGCGGTGATGTCGCTGAACCCGATCAACAGCTTTGGATTGGCCCGGATCGTCTTCCAGTCGAGTAGCGGCAGAATCCGCGCGCATCCCCAGCCGCCCCGCACGGCGAAGACGGCGCGGACATCGGGATCGGCATAGGCTTCGTTCAGATCGTCGGCGCGCTGCCGATCGGTGCCGGCAAGATAGCCATAGCGGGCCATCACATGCCGCCCCACCTTGGGCACCAGGCCCATTGCGGAGACGGTGCTCTTCACCTGCTCGACCTGGATCAGGTTATCGCTGAATCCGGCAGGCTCGATCAACGCGACGGTGTCGCCAGGCCGAAGACGCGGCGGCTTGCGGGAGGCGGCGACCGCGGGCGCGATGGACGGGAATGCAGAGGCGGCCGCCAGCGCCGCCATGCTTCCAACGGCGGATCGTCGGGTGATCATCGTCCCTGCATAGCAGTAGATCGGGAGGTTTACAGATCAGAACGAGGCCGACGGGGCCGCAAATTGTTCGGCGAGTGGGCCCACCGTTCCTATCGCCTTCCTACCTCCAACGCGCCGCAGGGTCTGCGCCGCTATCGATGCAGCGATCGGCCGACGGCAACATCGACGCGGCTACGGCGCGACCAAGTCATGAGACCGTTGGCACGTGGCGCCTGACAGTCCACCCGCCGTCATCCGACCCCCCCGTCATCCAACCCGCTCGACCCGCAAGCTCCCCGCCGCCAGCGGCCGCAGCACCTCGCGCGCCGACACCGCCGGATCGAGCCACGACGCCCAGTCACCGCGATCAAGCACGGCGATCTGTCTGTGATGATATGGCGCGACGTCGGGGCCGGGCTCCATGGTCAGCATCGTGAAGGCCTCGCCCAGTTCGGGCACGCTGCGCCAGATCCCGGCTACGCAGAACAGGGGCTCGTCCGGCCTGGTGAACAGCCACTTGTCCTTGACCTTCTTCGCCGGGTCTGCCGGCGGGGTGAACTCGTAGAAGCCATCGGTCAGGATCAGGCACCGCCCGCTGGCAAACTCCCGTCCCTCGGAGCGAAAGTTGTACACCGGCTTCCTGTTGGGGGCGGGCCAGCTCCATCGGCGTTGCACCAGATCGGCCGACCGGGGATCGTCCGGAACGGCGCGTACGATCGGCGCGGTGTCGGTTATCCTGATATCATCGCGTGGCTGGATGTTCGGCACGCCCTCAGGAAAGCGGAGGGTGATCTTGAGTTCGGCAAAGGTGTCGCCGATCGTCGCGGCGTCAACCCTGAGGCGATAGTCATTGCACATCGGCGGTTCCGTTCGCGGGGCGGGGCTCGTAGCGAAAGTCTCGGTGATCGGTGCTCCACGTCACCCTGACAAGGATGGTGACGAGTGCGGCTATGGCAACATCGCGCCGGTTAACGATCCGTTAGGCATGGCTCGATATGTCACGTAGCCGGGCCTTGGGGATGGATCATGCTTCAGAAAATCTTCTGCTTGTTCGGGCAACATACGGCATCGCCCTATCGGGTGCGGAC
>JAQGKS010000273.1 GCA_028289965.1 Sphingomonas bacterium | reverse complement strand
ATCCGCATGCCCGCCGGGGTGATCGTCGCCAGCGAAAGCCTCTACGCGGCCGATCCGTTGCCGCGCCCCTATGTGCTGAAGCCGGTCAACGAGGGCAGTTCGGTCGGCGTGGCGATCGTCACCGATCAAGGCACTTACGGCAACCCGATCGCCCGCGACGCGGCCGGACCGTGGCAGCATTTCCCTGCGCTGCTGGCCGAGCCGTTCATCAAGGGCCGCGAACTGACGGTGGCGGTGCTGGGCGGCACGTCGCTGGCGGTGACCGAGCTCAAGCCGAGCAGCGAATTCTACGATTACGAGGCGAAATATACCGACGGGCTGACCACCCATGTCTGCCCGGCGGAGATCCCGGCGGATATCGCCGCGGCGGCGATGGACATGGCGGCGCGCGCGCATGTTATCCTCAAGTGCGGCGGCGCATCGCGTTCCGACTTCCGCTGGGATGACGAGCTGGGGGTCGACGGGCTTTATCTGCTCGAGGTCAACACCCAGCCGGGGATGACCCCGCTTAGCCTGGTGCCCGAGCAGGCCCGCCATATCGGCATGAGCTATCCCGAGCTTGTCCAGCGGATCGTCGAGGAAGCCTTATGAGCGGCAAGCAAGGCGACGGATCGAGCAATCGCGCCCGCATCCGGCGTGGGCCGGCGACGCCGCGCAAGCGCACCGCGCGGGTCACCCGCAACGGCGGGCGCGGGGTGCCGCAGCGTTCCACCCATACGAGCCGGGCACTGGCCGCGATCCCCGCGCCGATCCAGGCGGGGATCCGCCGGGGGAGCAACTATCTGCTCGCCGCGGTGATGATCGGGCTGGTGATCGCCGGCATCGTCGCGATGAAGCTGCCGCAGATGATCGGCGTCGAACTGGGCGAGGCCGCCGGCCGGGCGGGGCTCGCCGTCAAGCGGGTCGAGGTTCGCGGGCTGAGCAAGATGGATCGCGCGCGCGTCTACGATGTCGCGCTCGAACAGCAGTCGCGGGCGATGCCGCTGGTCGATCTGGAAGCGATCCGCCAGCGCCTGCTGCACTTCGGCTGGATTTCCGACGCGCGCGTATCGCGGCGCCTGCCCGACACGCTGGTGGTCGACGTGGTCGAGCGCAAGCCGGCGGCGATCTGGCAATATCGCCAGCGCCTGTCGCTGATCGATCAGAGCGGCACGGTGATCGCGCCGGTGAAGCTGGATGCGATGCCGGAAAACCTGCCGCTGGTGATCGGGCCGGCGGCCAACCGCCAGGTGCCCGCGCTCGGTGCCTTGATGGAAGCCGCGCCGTCGCTGAAACCCATGCTCGCAGGGGCAAGCTGGATCGGCGATCGCCGCTGGGACATCCGCTTCCAGTCCGGCGAGACGCTGGCGCTGCCCGAGGGCGATGCCGAATCCCGCGCGGCGCTGATCGATTTCGTCCAGCGCGACCAGCGGGTGCGGCTGCTCGGCCAGGGATTCGTGCGCTTCGACATGCGGGTGCCGGGCCGGATCGTCGTCCGCTCGTCGCGGGAGCCGGGGCAGCAGATCGCCGAGCCGGCGGATACGACGAAGACCATATGACGGGGCGGGGCAGGACATCATGGCACAGACACGCGGCGAATCGCTGATCACCGTTCTCGATATCGGATCGTCCAAGGTCTGTGCCCTGATCGCGCGCGCGCCCGAGGGGGGCGAGCTGCAGGTGCTCGGCACCGGCCAGCGCGAAAGCCGCGGCGTGCGGCGCGGTTATATCGCCGACATGGCCCGCACCGAGGCAGCGGTGCGCGAGGCGGTCGAGCAGGCCGAGCGGATCGCCGGCCTCAACATCGAGGATGTCTGGGTCAGCTTTTCCGCCGGGGGGCTGGTGAGCAAGCTCGCCTCGGTCGAGGTCGATCTGGGTGGCCATCGCATCGAACAGGACGATATCGACGAACTGCTCGCCGCCGGGCGCGATTCGATCGATCCCGACGGGCGGATGGTGCTCCATGCCCAGCCGGCGCTGTACACGCTCGACGGGCTGACCGGGGTCAAGACGCCGCTCGGCCTCCATGCCGATCGGCTCGGCGTCGACATCCACGTCGTCGCCGCCGATTCCTCGCCGGTGCGCAACCTCGATCTGTGCGTGCGCAGCGCGATGCTCGACGTGAAGTCGATCGTCGCCGCGCCGATCGCCGCGGGCATGGCCTGCCTGTCGGACGAGGAGCGCGAGCTCGGCGTCGCATTGGTCGAACTGGGCGGCGGCACCACCAACGTGTCGCTGTTCGCCGGGGGCATGCTCGTCGGGCTCGAGACGATCCCGATCGGCGCATCCGACATCACCGACGCGATCGCCTCGGCATTCGGCACGCGGCGGTCGCAGGCCGAGCGGATGAAGACCTTCTACGGATCGGCGACGACCTCGCCGCGCGACAATCACGACATGATCGACGTCGCCCCACTGGCCGGCGAGGAAGACGGTGCCGAGCCGACGCGGATCACGCGGGCGCAGCTGATCACCGTCATCCGCCAGCAGCTGGAACAATGGATGGACGAGATCGCCGCCGCGCTGAAGAAGCTCGGCTTCGCCGGCCCGGTCGGGCGGCAGGTGGTGTTGACCGGGGGCGGCGCCGAACTGAAGGGCATCGCCGATTATGCGCAGGGCGTGCTCGGCCGGTCGGTCCGCATCGGCCGTCCGCGCGGGCTCGCCGGTCTGCCCGAGGCGCATTCGGGACCGGCGTTCGCGACACTGGCCGGGCTGGCGCAATATGTCGCGTCCAACCCGGTCGATCTGCGCCAGACGGCTCCGGGGAGCGAACAGGTGATACACCGCGTTTCACCCACCAACCTGTTGCAACGGCTGATTTCCGCCGTGCGCAGTGGCTACTGACGCAAAATGATTTACGGCTTAACTTTTCGCGTGCTTCACGGAATCGCTTCGGGCAAGTTTTCTGCTACGACGTGCTTCGCGGCCGCGGACCCACGGGGAGAACCTGCATGACCATCGAATTCATCCGTCCCGAAGTCGACGAACTCAGGCCGCGGATCAGCGTGATCGGCGTCGGCGGGGCGGGCGGCAACGCGATCGCCAACATGATCGCCTCCGATGTGCAGGGCGTGGATTTCGTCGTCGCCAACACCGATGCGCAGGCGCTGAACGCGTCGTCCGCGGAACGCCGCATCCAGCTCGGCCTGCGCATCACCCAGGGGCTGGGCGCGGGTTCGCGGCCCGAGATCGGCCGCGCCGCCGCGGAAGAGACGCTCGAGCAGGTCGAGGCGGCGCTGGAAGGCGCGCATATGTGCTTCATCGCCGCCGGCATGGGCGGCGGCACCGGCACCGGCGCCGCACCGGTGATCGCCAAGGCCGCGCGCGATCGCGGCATCCTCACCGTCGGCGTCGTGACCAAGCCGTTCAGCTTCGAGGGCAATCGCCGCGGCAAGGCCGCCGATGCCGGGATCGAGGAGCTGCAGAAGCATGTCGATACGCTGATCGTCATCCCCAACCAGAACCTGTTCCTGATCGCCAACCCGAACACGACCTTCAAGGACGCGTTCAAGATGGCCGACGAGGTTCTCCAGCAGGGCGTGCGCGGCATCACCGACCTGATGGTCATGCCCGGCCTGATCAACCTCGACTTTGCCGACGTCCGCTCCGTGATGAGCGAGATGGGCAAGGCGATGATGGGCACGGGCGAGGCATCGGGCGACAACCGCGCGATCGAGGCCGCGGAGCGCGCGATCGCCAACCCGCTGCTCGACGGCGTGTCGATGAAGGGGGCCAAGGGCGTCATCATCTCCATCACCGGCGGCGAGGACATGCGCCTGATGGAAGTCGACGAGGCGGCCAACCACATCAAGGAACTGGTCGATCCGGACGCCAACATCATCTGGGGTTCGGCGTTCAACAACGACCTGGAAGGCAAGATCCGGGTTTCCGTGGTCGCGACCGGCATCGAGGCCGAAATCGGCGCACAGCCCGAGCCGGCCAAGGTGTTCAGCTTCCCCGCCGGCCCGCGCAAGTCGGAAGAGCGTGCGTCCGTCTCGGCCGCTCCGGCTCCGGCCGCTGTCCCGACGCCGGCGCCCGTTGCCAGCGCTCCGGTTGCCCCGGCCGCAGCCGTGGCATCGACGGCCACGCCATCGGTCGCCAGCGCTCCGGCGGCGTCCAGCGCCCCGGCGGCGGCTGCTGCCAAGGTTGCGGCAACGACCCCGGTCGCCGCGGACGAAGGCGATGAGCTGCTGCTCGATGCCGCGGTGCAGGCGGTGTCCGCAGAGGTGAAGCCGGCGGCCGGCGCGAAGGCGCAGACGCCGCCGCCCGTGCCCGCCGCCGATCCCGCTCCGGCAGCGCCGGGGCAGAACCGCCCGTGGATGGCGCCAGCCGCCGAGCCGCGTGCGCCCGCTCCCCGCGCCGCGCGCGAGGGCGGTACGCTGTTCGAGCGCATGTCGAACATCGCCCGCGGCGCCGCCAAGGCCCAGGTCGAGGAAGAGCCGGAAGCGCCGCGTACCCGCGATCCGCTCGACATTCCGCGCTTCCTGAACCGCCAGAACAACCAGTAAGCGATACCAGGACTTCGATGGGGCGGTGCGAGAGCGATCTCGCGCCGCCCTTTTTCGTGGCGCGATCGTGACGCGTCGGCGCGGGGGGCGGGATTGGCGCCATCGGCCAAGGGGTCGGTGCCGTTCATCCACCATGAACGTCCGCCCGCCGCGATTTCCCACCCGCGGTGCTTGCGATTCCGGCGGCGCGGTCCCTTATCAGCGACCATGACAGCACGATCCAAGCGCCCGGTGACGCTCCCGGCCAAGCTCCTGGCGCTTCCGGCGGCGTTGATGCTCGCCGGCGCGGCCTTTGCCCAGGTGGACCCGCGCAGCCCGACGACCGGCATGGCACAGCCGCCGGCCGATGATCCGGTCGAGGCGCTTGGCCGCTATCTGCGCGTGCTGGCGACGATGCCGCGCAACCTCGATGCCTTGAAGGGGGCGGGGCGGGCGGCGCTGGCGATCGGCGACGCCAATGCCGCGATCAGTTTCTTCGCGCGCGCGGAGGCGATCACGCCGCGCGACGGGCGGATCAAATCGGGGCTGGCTGCCGCCTTGGTCCAGATGGAACAGCCCAAGACGGCGCTGAAGCTGTTCGGCGAAGCGGTCGCGCTGGGCGTTCCGGAAGCGGAATTGGCGAGCGATCGCGGGCTTGCTTATGATCTGCGCGGCGACAACCGCCGGGCGCAGCAGGACTATGCCCTCGCGCTGCGGTCGGCTCCCGATGACGAGACGACCCGCCGGCTGGCCTTGTCGCAGGCGATTTCGGGTGACAGGACCGGGGCGATGGCCACGCTCGATGCGTTGCTCCGGCGCCAGGATCGCGCCGCATGGCGGGTCCGCGCCTTCGTGCTCGCGCTCACCGGCGACCGCGCGGGCGCGGAACAGACCGCGATGCAGGTGATGCCGGCGATGCAGGCGCAGGCGCTG
>JAQGKS010000260.1 GCA_028289965.1 Sphingomonas bacterium | reverse complement strand
GGTTGAAGGCGCGGCTGGCTCCCGTCCCGGCCGGCGCCGGCGGCTGGAGCGAGCGGCTGCTGGCGGCACCGCTCGCCGGCGGGATCCGCTATAACGGCCCGGCCGAGGTGTTGTGGGGACTGACCGGGATTACCGGCCAGGAACTGCGCGGCCCGATCGCGGTGGCGGCGGACTTCGGCGGGCGGCTCAGCCAGCCCTCGCTGGCCGGGGTGATCCGCGCCAATGCGCTGACCTACGAGAATGAAGTCTATGGCACGCGGATCACCAACATCGCCTTGCAGGGGCGCTTCACCCGGTCGCGGCTGGAGATTGCCAGCCTGACCGGGCGCGCGGGCAGCGGCACGGTCGCGGCGCGCGGAAGCGTCGGCCTCGATGCGGCAAGCGGCTTCCCGATCGATATCGCGGCCGAGCTCGATCGGGCCCAGCTTGCCCGCAGCGACGCGCTTGCGGCGAGGGTGTCGGGCACGGTCGCGGTCACCAACAGCCGTGCCGCCGGCGCGCTGATCAAGGCCGACCTGCGCCTGCCCGAGGCGCGCTATGAGATCATCCGCCAGGGTGCCGCGGAAGTGGCCGAACTGGAAGGCGTGCGCTGGAAGGGCGCGCCGCCACCGGGAAGCGCGCCGGAAGCGGCGGCCGTGCCGAGCATCTGGAAGCTCGATATGCGGGTGCGTGCCGACAACAAGCTGTTCGTCAGCGGCATGGGGCTCGAATCCGAATGGCGCGCCGATTTGCGCGTCGGCGGGACGAGCGGTGCGCCGATCGTCACGGGCGACCTTAAGATCGTCCGCGGCACCTATTCCTTTGCCGGCCGCCGCTTCGAGATCACGCGCGGCGAGGTCGACTTCGAAGGTGGCGCGCTGACCGACCCCGGGCTCGACATCGTCGCAAGCACGACGGTCGAGGGGGTGACCGCGACGATCACCATCACCGACCGGGCGCAGCGGCCCCAGATCGCCTTCACCTCCACGCCCGCGCTGGCGCAGGATGAAGTGCTGTCGCGGCTGCTGTTCGGCGAATCGGTGACCTCGCTGTCGCCGACCCAGGCGATCCAGCTGGCGGCGGCGCTCAATTCGCTGCGCGGCAGCGGCGGCGGGCTCAACCCGCTCGGCAAGCTGCGCTCGGCAACCGGGATCGATCGGCTGCGCGTACTCGGCGCGGACCAGACCGCCGGCCGCGGCACCGCGCTCGCCGCCGGACAATATATCAGCAACGACATCTATGTTGAGGTGATCACCGACGCGCGCGGCTTCACCGCGACGCAGCTCCAGATCGCCTTGTCCAAGACGCTGAGCGTGCTGTCGCAGACGAGTTCGTTCGGCGGATCGAACGTCACCGTGCGTTATTCGAAGGATTATTGAGGCGCGCGCGTCCGGCGCGTCGAACAGTCTGCGGCGGCAGGTTCACCCCCGCGAATAATCAGATCGCGTCCGCGGCGGTGGTGAACAGGGGGGCAAGGCGGGTGGCCCATTGCTGCTGGCCGGCCGCCGTCGCGATCAGGTCCTGCCGCACTTCCAGCTCAAGATAGGGGAGGTGGCGCGCGTAGCAGTGGCGCGGCACGCAATGGTCGGTAGCGTCCATCCGATAGGGTTCGTTGTCGCCGACGACCAGATCGGGGCAGGCCCGGAGCGCGGCGAGCACCGCGGTGGCGAAACGGGTGTCGCCTGCGTCGTGGAGCACGCCGGCATGCCACGGCCGCTCCTGCCCGCCGAACACCGGCGTAAAGCTGTGCAGCGCCACCAGGATCGTCGGCTGACCGCTAACCGCGCGCGCATCGAGCGCGGCGGCGATCGCCGCGTGATAGGGCTGGTGGATCGTCGCCACCCGGGCGGCGCGGGCCGCCTCGTCCAGCCCGGCATTGCCCGGGACATGCGTGCCATCCGATACAGCTGGGATCGCGTCGGCGTCGGCGGGATCGCGATTGCAGTTGATCACCAGCCGCGAATAGGTCTGCGCGATGAAGGTCGCATCGAGCAACCCGGCGAGCGCGCGGCCGAGGTTGGCGGTGCCGATGTCCCAGCCGATATGCCGGGTCCGCTCTTTCTCCGGCAGGCCCAGATCGGCGAGCGGGGAGGGGATTGTGCATCCGGCATGATCCCCGATAAGAAGGAACTGAGAGGGTGCTGTGGGGTTGTGCAGCGTGATCGGTGGCGGATCTCCCGCGGCCAGCACGTTGCTGCTCGACTGCGGTATCATGATATGGCTGAAGACCCCCTCCAATGCCTGTCGTAGCGGTGACCCACCGCACGCGCTATTCCTACCGCCAGTCGGTAGGGTTTGGCGAGCACCGGATCATGGTGCGCCCCCGTGAGAGCTATGACCAGCGGCTGATCGAGGCTCGTCTCGCTATCGAGCCGGCGCCCGTGGAGTTGCGCTGGCAGCATGATGTGTTCGGCAATGCCGTCGCCATCGCACGGTTCGACAAGCGCGCGACCGAACTGCGCTTCGACAGCTTCGTGCGGATGGAGCATGATCCGATCGCGCGCGAGACGGTGGCGATCGAAGCCTATGCCCGTACCTATCCGTTCACTTATTCGTCCGAGGATATGCCGGACCTGCTGCGATCGATCGAGCGCAACCATGCCGATCCGCAGCGCCTGGTCGACGATTGGGCGCGTCGCTTCCTGCGCACCGACGGTCCGACCGACACGCTCGGCATGCTCGCCGAGATGACGGCGACGATCCGCCGCGAATTCACCTATGTCGGCCGCCCCGAAAAGGGCACGCAGACCCCGACGCAGACATTGTCCCTGGGGCGGGGGACATGCCGGGACTTCGCCGTGCTGATGATCGAGGCGGCGCGTGCGCTCGGCCTCGCTGCTCGGTTCGTCTCCGGCTATGTCTATAATCCGAGCCGGGGCGAGGGCCGCGTCGGCGGCGGCAGCACCCATGCCTGGGTGCGCATATTCCTGCCGGGATCGGGCTGGATCGAATTTGATCCGACCAACGGCATCGTGGGCAATCGCGGGCTGATCCGGGTTGCGGTGGCGCGCGACATCTATCAGGCCGTTCCGATCTCCGGCACATGGAGCGGATTTCCGGGGAGTTTCATCGACATGGCGGTAAGCGTCGACATCTCGGTGGAAGCGGGCGCCGCCCTCTCCTATCCCA
>JAQGKS010000236.1 GCA_028289965.1 Sphingomonas bacterium | reverse complement strand
TCGTTCGCCACGAGCGACTTCATCGCTTTGTCCTGGTCGAACAAATAGGTCAGCACGTCGCGTGCGATCGGCGCCGCGGTAACGATGTGGCCGCTATGCTCGAGGATCGTGGCACAGGCGTAGCGCGGGGCGGCGGCGGGGGCGAAGCAGACGAACAGCGAGTGATCGCGTTTGGCAAACGGCACCGCATGATCGCCGAGCACGCCGGTGCGGCGTTCCGCCATGGTGATGCGGCGAACCTGTGCGGTTCCCGTCTTGCCGGCGAGCAGCACGTCCGGCAGCGGCAGCCGCGCCGACCCGCCGGTGCCGCCGCCATTGACGACCGCGCTCATCGCATCGCGCACGATCGCAAAATGCTCCGGGTCGATACCAAGCGACGGCGCTTCCGTGCGCCTGGCCCCGGCGACGAGCCGCGGCTCGAGCGCCCGGCCCGAGCCGAGCCGCGCCGCCATCACCGCCAATTGGAGCGGATTGGTCAGGATATAGCCCTGGCCGATGCTCGCGTTGATAGTGTCCGCGATCGTCCAGTCTTTCTTGTATTTCCGTAGCTTCCACGCGCTGTCTGGTACGGTGCCATAGCGCTGCGAAGCGACCGGCAGCGAATATTCGGCGCCCAGGCCGAGCCGGCGCATCATCGCCGCCAGGCGATCGATCCCGATCCGCCGAACCATCGTGTAGAAATAGATGTCGCAGCTCTGCATGATCGCATGCTTCATATCGAGCGCGCCGTGCCCGCCCCGCTTGTGGCAGTGGAAGGTCGCCGTGCCGAGCCGATAGCGGCCGGTGCAGACAACCCGCTCGTCGGGCGAGACCCCCGCGTCGAGCAGCGCCAGCGCGTTCATCGGCTTGACCGTCGAGCCGGGCGGATACAGCCCTTGGGTCACCTTGTTGATCAGCGGGTGATGATCGTTCTGGGACAGCATGTCCCATTCCAACTGGCTGATTCCATCCGAAAAACTGTTCGGATCGTAGGATGGCATCGACGGCATGGCGAGGATCCCGCCATCCTGGCAGTCGATCACCACCACTGCCCCCGAATTGTCGCCGAGGCGGCGCGCGGCATATTCGTGGAGCCCGGCGTCGATCGTCAGCCGCAGCGGCGCGCCGCTGGTCTCCGGACGGGTGGTGAGTTCGCGGACGATCTTGCCGCGGGCGGTGACCTCGGCCCGCTTCGCTCCCGGCTCACCGCGGAGCCGTTCTTCCATCGTCTTCTCAAGGCCTTCCTTGCCGACCTTGAAGCCTGGCGTGATGAGAAGAGGGTTGCGCGTCTTTTCATAATCCACGGCCGAGGCGGCGCCGACATAGCCGACCAGCTGGCCGACGCCGGCGCCGGCCGGATAATAACGCGCATAGCCGCTGGCGGGGGCGACGCCGGGCAGTTCCTGCAACCGCAGTGAGACCGCGGCAAAGCGTTCATAATCGAGATGCTCGGTGACCGGGACCGGCTGGTAGCCCGCCGCCCTCGCCAGTTCCTTGCGGACCCGCTCCATCTCCTCGGGGGGGAGTTGCAGTATCGACTGGAGCGCGGCGAGTGTCGCCTCGCGGTCCCGCAGCCGATCGGGGATGAGGTCGACGCGGAAATCGGTGCGGTTGATCGCGATCGGCTTGCCGAAGCGATCGATGATCCAGCCGCGGCGCGGCGGGATCAGGACGAGCTGGACGCGGTTGCTTTCGGCCAGCACCCGATAATGTTCGTTGTCGGCGATCGCCAGCCACGCCATCCGCCCGGCGAGCAGCGCGCCGACCCCGCCCTGGAACGCGCCGAGCACGAGCGCGCGCCGGGTGAAGCTGAATGCCTGCGAATGTTCGGTGACGAGGCGCTTGGGGCGCTTCATCGGTGGAGCCGCCAGCGATCGAGCCGGGCGCACAGCCGGACAAGGGCAGGGGTGCAGAGGATCGCAATGACCAGTTGCGGGAGCACAAGCAGCAGCGATCCGCCGCCGCCCTCGATCCGCACGAACAGCCATCCGCCGATCAGACAGAGGGTGAGGGCGGTGGCCGAGATCAGCCAATCCTGCCAATGATCACGCCATATCAATCGATTATCCACCACGTCGAAGGCCAGGAAACAACTCGTCCACAGCACCATCCCGCTGCCGATCGGCGCGCCGGTGAGCAGATCGTCGATCAGCCCGAGCGGCAGCGCCATCCAGGCGCGCCACAACTCCGAACGCAGCAGCCGCCAGTTCAGCGCCATCAGCAGGCCGAGCGGGGGCAGGATCGGGGCCGTCGCGATCAGCGGCAGGCTCGACAGCGCGGAGCCAAGGATCGTCGATGCAATCGGCACGATGTGGGCGCGCGGCGGCAGCGTCCGTGGGGTCGCCGCGGAAAGGAGCCGGTTCACGGCGCCGGAGCCGGCGGCGGCGGCGGCAGCGGTGGGGCGGAGTTGAGGACGACGACGAATTCGGCGCGGGCCGGATCGGCGATCGGATAACCCGACGCCCGGTCGCCGCTGACGCGGGTGACCACCGCGACCGGGATGCCGGGCGGGTAGACGCCACCGGTGCCGGATGTGACGAGCAGGTCGCCGCGCCGGAACGGGGTCGCGCCGGCGGCGAGCGCGCGCAGATCGAGCGCGCCATCGCCGCTGCCGATCGCCAATGCGGGCGCTCCGCCGCGGGCGAGACGTACCGGAACGGTGTTTTCGCCGTCGGTCAGCAACACCACGCGGGCCGAGCGCCGGCCGACATCCTGGACCCGGCCGATCAGCCCCTCGGGCGACCGCACCGGCATGCCCGGGCGCACCCCGGCATTGCCCCCGGCGTCGATGATCGCCAGCCGGCGCAGGTTCATCGCGGTGGAGGCGACGATGCGGGTGGCGGCGACGGTTTGGGGCGTGATCTCGACCAGCCGGGCAAGCTGGCGCAGCCGCTGATTTTCGCGGGCGGTGATTCGCGCCTGGACCATCGCCCGCCGGTTGGCGGTGATCTCGGCCCGGAGCAGCCGGTTCTGGGCGGCGGCGTCGAGATAGGCCGACACGCTGTCACCCGCGGAGGCGACGCCGCGCACCGCCGCACGGCCGAGCGAGGAGAGCGGCGTGGTGATGTCGCCCGCGCCCGCGCGCAGCATCCCGAAGCCGCCTGGATCGAAGCGCGCCATCAATATCAGCGCCAGCCCGAGGAGGATTCCGGCGACCGCCACGACATAGCCGGCGAACAATCCATATTGGGCCCGGCGCGAAAAGCCCGGGCGCCGGTTACGAGGCGGCGCCAAGGCCGGGCCCGCCGCGATCAGGCGGTTTGCAGCACGCCGCGGAAGATCGGATCTTCCAAAGCGCGCCCGGTGCCCAATGCGACGCAGGTCAGCGGATCGTCGGCCACCGTTACCGGCAGGCCGGTTTCCTCGCGCAGCACCTCGTCGATGCCCTGAAGGAGGGCGCCGCCGCCGGTGAGCACGATGCCCTGATCGACGATGTCGGCGGCCAGTTCCGGCGCGGTATTCTCGAGGGCGATTCGCACGCCTTCGATGATCGCGGATACCGGCTCGGTCAGCGCCTCGGCGATCTGGGCCTGGGTGATGGTGATTTCGGTGGGGACGCCGTTGACGAGGTCGCGGCCCTTGATCTGGATCGTCTTGCCCTTGCCGTCGGCCGGCATCTTGGCGATGCCGACTTCCTTCTTGATCCGCTCGGCCGTCGCCTCACCGATCAGCAGATTGTGGTTGCGGCGGACATAGGAGGAGATCGCCTCGTCCATCTTGTCGCCGCCGACGCGCACCGAGGTGGTATAGGCCAGCCCGCGCAAGCTGAGCACCGCGACCTCGGTGGTGCCGCCGCCAATGTCGACGACCATCGATCCGATCGGCTCGGTCACCGGCATGTCGGCCCCGATCGCGGCGGCCATCGGCTCCTCGATCAGCCACACCTGGCTGGCGCCGGCGTTGGACGCGGCGTCGCGGATCGCGCGCCGTTCGACGGAGGTCGAGCCCGACGGCACGCAGATCACGATCTCCGGCCAGCGCGGGAAGCGCTTGGGGCCGTGGACCTTGAGGATGAAGTGCTTGATCATCTGTTCGGCGACATCGATGTCGGCGATCACGCCGTCGCGCAGCGGACGAATCGCTTCGATCGAACCGGGCGTCTTGCCCATCATCAGCTTGGCGTCGTCCCCGACCGCCTTGACGCGCTTGGCGCCATTGATCGTCTCGATCGCGACGACCGACGGTTCGTTGAGGACGATACCCCGGCCGCGCAGATAGACCACCGTGTTGGCGGTACCGAGATCGATTGCCATGTCGTGCGACATGAATTTGAACCAACGCGTGAAAGCCATTCTGCTCGCCCGTCTCGCTGTAGCTTCGCTGATCCCGGGGAGCCCCCGCACGCCCGAGTTGATCGGCCGCACCCGATCCATACACTTATTACGTGCGAGTGACTGGGCGGGTCGCGGAAGCCCGCCGCTTGGGCTAGAGCACCCCCCATGTCAATACGTCGGCTTCCTGAGCATCTGGTGAATCGAATCGCCGCCGGTGAAGTGGTCGAAAGACCGGCCAGCGCGCTGAAGGAGCTCATCGAAAACGCGATCGACGCCGGGGCGAGCCGAATCGGCGTCAGGCTGAGCGAGGGCGGGCTCGCCGGGATCGAGGTGAGCGACGACGGCTGCGGCATGGCGCCCGCGGAAATCGCCCTCGCGCTGGAGCGGCACGCCACCTCCAAGCTGCCCGACGACGCGATCGAAGCGGTGTCGACGCTCGGCTTCCGGGGCGAGGCGCTGCCGTCGATCGCCAGCGTCGCGCGCCTCACGATCGAGAGCCGCGTGGCGGGGAGCGACGGCTGGTATCGCACCGTCGACAACGGTCGGATGGTCGGCGAGGGGCCCGCGGCACTGCCGGCGGGCACGCGAATCCGGGTCGAGGAAATTTTCGCCCACGTCCCGGCGCGGCGCAAGTTCATGCGCTCGGCCCGCGCCGAATATGGCGCCTGCGTCGATATCCTGCGGCGGCTGGCAATGGCCCGGCCGGAGATCGGCTTCACCCTCGAACATGACGGCCGACGGACGATCGGGGTCCAGCCCGGTGAGGAGCAGGCGGACCGAGTCGCCGCGCTGACCGATCGCGCGCTTGCCGAAAACAGTGTCGGGCTCGATTTCGAACGCGGGGCCGTCCGGCTTGGCGGCGTCGCCGGCCTGCCGACCTTCCACCGCGGCGTGGCCGATCACCAGTTCCTGTTCGTCAACGGGCGCCCGGTGAAGGACCGGCTGCTCGTCGGCTCGGTCCGTGCCGCCTATCAGGACATGCTGGCGCGCGATCGCCACCCGGTGGTCGCCTTGTTCGTCACGCTTCCCGGCGACGAGGTCGACGTCAACGTCCACCCCGCCAAGACGGAGGTCCGCTTCCGCGATCCGGGTCTGGTCCGCGGGCTGATCATCGGCGGGTTGCGGGCGGCGCTCGACGGGGCCGGGCATCGCAGCGTCCAGCGCCCCTCGGCCGCGGCGCTCGGCAGCTGGCAGAGCGCCCCGCCAAGCGCATCATACTGGCCGGCGCCGCGGCCGATCCAGTCTTCGGTGTGGGAACAGCCGCGCAGCTTCGCCGCGCCGCCGCCGGAGGGGCGGGCCGAGGCGGCCGAACTGGTGACCCCGGCGGCGCTGACCCACCCGCTTGGCGTCGCCCGCG
>JAQGKS010000201.1 GCA_028289965.1 Sphingomonas bacterium | reverse complement strand
AATCTCGCGCTGATCGAGCGGCTGATGGAGCGGTACAATGCCGGCGATGCCCATGGCTATGCCGCTTTGTTCACCGAGGATGGCTGCGAAGCCGTCTATCGCGGCGACGTGCTGCGCGCCGGGCGCGACGGCGTGCGCGCCGGCAACGCCAAGACCTTCGCCGACTTTCCGGACAACCGGGCCGAGGTGAAGACGCGCTATGCGATGGGCGATTATGTCGTGCTGCACGAGGAAGTGTTTCGCGGCGGCGATGTCGCGCCGTTCGAGGTCGTTTCGATCTATTCGTTCCGCGACGGCCTGGTCGAGCGGGTGGAGTTCGTGAAGTAATGGCCGACGCAGCCCACATTCCCGACGAAGCCGAGACGCGCGCCCGCTGGGGGGCGTTCGCCTGGACCGAAGCGAATGCGCAGAAGGCCAAGGAGGTCATCGGCCGCTATCCGCCGGGGCGCCAGCATTCGGCGATCATGCCGTTGCTCGATCTCGCCCAGCGGCAGGTCGGTGCGGAGACGAACACGCAGGGCTGGCTACCGGTGCCGGTGATCGAGTTCGTCGCTGCCCAGGTCAACATGCCCTATATGCGCGCCTATGAGGTCGTGACCTTCTACACGATGTACAACATGGCGCCGGTCGGCCGCTATCATGTGCAGGTGTGCGGGACGACGCCGTGCATGCTGCGCGGATCGGACGACGTGCTCGCCGCGTGCAAGCAGCGCGGGCTGACCAAGGGCGCGACGACCCCGGACGGGCTGTTCACGCTGACCGAGGTCGAGTGCCTCGGCGCCTGCGCCAACGCGCCGATGGTCCAGATCAACGACGACAATTATGAGGATCTGACGTTCGACAGCATGTCGGCGATCCTCGAGGCGCTGGCCAATGGCGAGACGCCGAGGGCCGGTCCGCAGAACGGCCGGCAGACCAGCGCGCCGGAAGGCGGGCCGACCAGCCTGCGCGAAATGGTCAGCGACAATCACGATTATCGCGGAAGCTGGGCATGATCGGACGCAACGCTGCGCCGGCCGCCGGCATCGTTCATGATACCAAGCTGGTGGGGCAGGGCCGCTGATGCTCGCTGACAAGGATCGCATCTTCACCAACATCTACGGCTTCCAGCCGTGGAACCTCGATTCCGCGATCCGTCGCGGCGACTGGGACGACACCAAGGCGCTGATGGCGCGGGGGCAGGACCAGCTGATCGAGGACATCAAGGCGTCCGGCCTGCGCGGCCGCGGCGGCGCGGGCTTCCCGACCGGCATGAAGTGGAGCTTCATGCCCAAGGAGCCCAAGCCGGGCAAGCCGAGCTTCCTGCTGATCAACGCCGACGAGTCCGAGCCGGGCTCGTGCAAGGATCGCGAGATCATCCGCCACGATCCGCACAAGCTGATCGAGGGCGCACTGATCGCCGGTTTTGCGATGCGCGCGCGCGCCGCCTACATCTATATCCGCGGTGAGTTCATCCGCGAGGCCGAGACGCTGTTTGCGGCCGTCGCCGAAGCCTATGATCGCGGGCTGCTCGGCAAGAATGCCGCCGGCTCGGGCTATGATTTCGACGTGTTCGTCCACCGCGGCGCGGGGGCCTATATCTGCGGCGAGGAAACCGCGCAGATCGAGAGCCTCGAGGGCAAGAAGGGCCAGCCGCGGCTGAAGCCGCCCTTCCCGGCGGGCGCCGGCCTCTATGGCTGCCCGACGACGGTCAACAATGTCGAATCGATCGCGGTGGTGCCGACGATCCTGCGGCGCGGGCCGAGCTGGTTCGCCGGCATCGGCCGCGACAAGAATCAGGGCACCAAGCTGTTCCAGCTTTCCGGCCACATCAACACGCCGTGCGTGGTCGAGGAAGAAATGGGGATCAGTTTTCGCGAGCTGATCGAGAAGCATGGCGGCGGCATCCGCGGCGGGTGGGACAATCTGCTCGCTGTGATCCCCGGCGGATCGTCGGTGCCGCTGGTGCCGGCGGCGCAGATCATCGATGCGCCGATGGACTTTGACGGGCTCAAGGCGCTCGGCTCGGGCCTCGGCACGGCCGCCGTGATCGTGATGGACAAGTCGACCGACGTCGTCCGTGCGATCAGCCGGATCAGCTATTTCTACAAGCATGAGAGCTGCGGCCAGTGCACGCCGTGCCGCGAGGGCACCGGCTGGATGTGGCGGGTGATGGAGCGGCTGCGCGAAGGCAATGCTGACATTTCCGAGATCGACATGCTCGACGAGGTCAGCCGCCAGATCGAAGGCCATACCATCTGCGCGCTGGGCGACGCGGCGGCGTGGCCGATCCAGGGTCTGATCCGCCATTTCCGGCCCGAGCTGGAGCGGCGGATCCACGAACGCAATGGTTCCGCGCCCCTCGCGGTCGCGGCGGAGTAACCGGAATGCCCACGCTCACCGTCGACGGCATCGAAGTCACCGTGCCTGCGGGCGCGACCGTGCTGCAGGCCTGCGAGGCCGCGGGCAAGGAGATCCCGCGCTTCTGCTATCATGAGCGGCTGAGCATCGCCGGCAATTGCCGGATGTGCCTGGTCGAGGTGAAGCCCGG
>JAQGKS010000187.1 GCA_028289965.1 Sphingomonas bacterium | reverse complement strand
CGGATCGACGATCTCGTGCTCACCACCCACCGCGAGACGGTCGACCGCAATTCGCCGCCGATCCAACTGCTGTCGCCCGGCGGCACCGCCAAGGCCTATTTCGCCGGCTTCGGCTGGTCGGGCGAGGGCATGGTGCTGCCCGGCGCCGACACCGTCTGGCAGGCGAGCGGCACGCTGCTGTCGCCGACCACCCCGGTCACGCTGCGGTGGGACAATGGCCAGGGCCAAAGGTTCGAGATCGCCTTCGCGATCGACCAGAATTACATGATCACCGCGGTCCAGCGCGTCGCCAACAGCGGCGCCGGCGCGGTCGTGGCCAAGCCCTATGCGCTGGTGTCGCGCAGCGGCAAGTCGCCCGATCCGGACTCCTATACGCTCCACGTCGGCCCGATCGGCACCTTCGGCGGCGTCACCAATTACACCGTCGACTATGACGATCTTGGCCAGGCGCTGCCGGCCCAGACGTTCAGCAGCACCGGCGGCTGGATCGGTTTCAGCGACAAATATTGGCTCGTCGCGCTCGCCCCCGATCAGCGCGTGCCGTTCACCGCATCGATGCGCGGCAGCGCCGGCGAGCGGTTCCAGGCCGATACCACGATCGCGCCCCAGCTGATCGCGCCCGGCAAGGTCGCGCAATCGACCACCCGGCTGTTCGCGGGCGCCAAGGAAATCGGCGTCCTCCAGAATTACGAGAATGTTCTCGGCATCGTGAACTTCGAGCGCGCGGTCGATTGGGGCTGGTTCCGCATCATCGAGAAGCCGATCTTCTACCTGCTCGACTGGCTGTTCCGGCTCAGCGGCAATTTCGGCGCGGCGATCATCCTGCTCACCGTGGTCGTCCGTGGCCTGATGTTCCCGGTGGCGCAGCGCCAGTTCGCCTCGATGGCCGGGATGCGGGCGATCCAGCCGAAGATGAAGGCGCTGCAGGAGCGTCACAAGGACGACAAGCCCAAGCTGCAGCAGGAAATGCTGGCGCTGTACCAGTCGGAGAAGGTCAACCCGATCGCCGGCTGTCTGCCGATCGTGCTCCAGATCCCGATCTTCTACGCGCTGTACAAGGTGCTGATGGTGACGATCGAGATGCGCCACCAGCCGCTCGGGCTGTGGATCCGCGATCTCTCCGCGCCCGATCCGCTGACCCCGCTCAACCTGTTCGGGCTGCTGCCGTTCACGCCGCCCAGCATCATCGCGATCGGCGTGCTGCCGATCCTGCTGGGCATCACCATGTACCTCCAGTTCAAGCTCAATCCGCAGCCGATGGACGAGATGCAGAAGCAGATTTTCGGCTTCATGCCGTGGATCTTCATGTTCGTGATGGCGCCGTTCGCCGCCGGGCTGCAGCTCTACTGGACGGTCTCCAACCTCCTCACCATCGCCCAGCAGAAGTGGCTCTACAGCCGCCCCCCGGGGCTCAAACAAGCGACCGCCAAATGACGACCGAGGAATATTCGGACGACGGCTCCATCAGCGCGGGCCGCGAGGCGGTGGCGGAGACCGCGCGCCGCCTGTTCTCCGGCCCGGTCGGGTTCCTGAAATCGGCGCCCGAGCTGCAATTCCTGCCCGAGCCGGACTATCCCGAGGTCGCTTTCGCCGGCCGCTCCAATGTCGGCAAGTCGTCGCTGCTCAACGCGCTGACCAACCGCAACGGCCTGGCGCGGACCTCGAACACGCCGGGGCGGACGCAGGAGCTCAACATCTTCGATGTCGGCGATCCGGTCGCGTTCCGGCTGGTCGACATGCCCGGCTACGGCTTCGCCAAGGCGCCCAAGGACGTCGTCAGGAAGTGGCGGTTCTTGATCAACGACTATCTGCGCGGCCGCGCCGTGCTGAAGCGGGTGCTGGTGCTGGTCGATAGCCGGCACGGGCTCAAGGACGTGGACCGGGATTTGATGAAGATGCTCGACGAAGCCGCCGTCTCCTACCGCCTGGTCCTGACCAAGGCCGACAAGATCAAGGCGACCGAGCTCGATGCGGCGATGACGCGGCTGACCGCGGAAGCGCGCACCCATGTCGCGGCCCACCCGGAAATCCTCGCCACGTCGAGCGAGGGCGGCCTCGGCCTCGCCGAGCTGCGCGCCGCGGTGCTCGAGGCGATCGGCTAGACTTCCCCCGCAACCCCGGTAAACGTCGCGCCAAGGCGAAGGCTGGCCTTCCGCTGACAGCAGACGTAGCGGAGGGTCACGGCCCATGTTCAAGCTCTTCATCGGCAACAAGGCCTATTCCTCCTGGTCGCTGCGCGGCTGGCTCGCGGTCCGCCAATCGGGCCTGCCGTTCGAGGAAATCGTCGTCCCGCTCTATGACGAGGGGTGGGACAAGCGGCGCGAGGGTGACGAGTTCGCCCCGTCCTCCGGCAAGGTACCGATTTTGTGGGACGGCGAAACCGTCGTCTGGGACAGCCTCGCGATCGTCGAATATTGCGCCGAGAAAGCGGGTCGCGACCTGTTCTGGCCGACCGACGACGCCGCGCGCGGGATGGCCCGATCGATGGCCGCCGAGATGCATTCGAGCTTCCAGTTCCTGCGCCGCGAGCATTCGATGAACATTCGCCAGCGTTATCCGCAGGCGGAATTGTCCGAAGGCGCGACGCACGACGTGATGCGCATCTTCCAGCTCTGGGCGCAGGCGCGGGCGCGCTTCGGCAGCGGCGGCGATTTCCTGTTCGGCGCGTTCAGCGCGGCCGACATCATGTTCGCGCCGGTGGTGACGCGGCTCGTCACTTATTCGATCCCCGCGCCGCGCTTCGCCATGCCCTATATGCAGGCGATGTTCGCCCATCCGTTCATGCAGGACTGGATCGCGGCCGCGCAGGAAGAGCCCTGGGTGATCGAACAGTTCGAGCAACCGAATCAGTAAGGCGCGCCGTCCTTGTGACGATATTGCCGGTCGGCGGCGGAGAAGTGCAGGTCGACGTCGCTATAATGGCAGTCGGTGCCGGGTATCCGGCCGACCCCGATCAGCACCACCGGCGCATCGCTCTCATTGACGATCTGGTGCCCGTTGGCGATCCCCTTGGGGAACGCCGCGCAGTCGCCCGCGCGCAGCGTCACCCGGCTGCCCTCCTCGATCAGCACCGCCTCGCCTTCGAGGATGACGACGAACTCGTCCTCGCCCTCGTGCCAGTGGCGCTGGCTGGTCGCCGCACCGGGCGCGAGCACGACATGGCCGACGCCGAAGTCGGTCAACCCGGCGGCGGGGCCGAGCCGGCGCACGCTGCGCCCCCGCACCGCCGCCCGCAGCGGCTCCGGATAGAGGTTGCCGGCGGTCGCCGGGACGGCGTCGAGATCAAGCTTGGGCATCCACCACTCCCCTGTCGGTTTCGCTCCACCGCGGTGCTAATGGTTTCCTTGACGCAGGTCATCGGCTAGTCGCGCGCGGATGGAGCCGCTTGACCCCGTCGACCTCGCCTGCCGGCTGATCGCCTGCCGCAGCGTCACCCCCGCCGACGATGGCGCGCTGGCGGTGATCGCCGCCGCGCTGGAGGGCCAGGGCTTTGCCGTCCACCGCTTTGCCGCGGGCGGGCCACCCGACGGCCCGGTCGACAATCTGTTCGCCACCCGCGGGCAGGGCGGCCCCCATTTCGCCTTTGCCGGCCATAGCGACGTGGTGCCGCCCGGCGATGGCTGGGCGAGCGACCCGTTCGTGCCGGCGATCCGCGGCGACCTGCTGTACGGGCGGGGCGCGGTCGACATGAAGGGTGCGGTCGCCGCCTTCATCGCCGCGGCCTCGCGCGTGCCCGACCATGCCGGCACGCTCAGCCTGATCATCACCGGCGACGAGGAAGGCCCCGCCACCCACGGCACCGTCGCGTTGATCGACTGGATGCGCGATCGCGGCATCCGGCCCGATTTCTGCCTCGTCGGGGAACCGACCTCCGATCGCCGGCTGGGCGATACGATCAAGATCGGCCGGCGCGGCTCGGTCAACATCTGGATCGAGGTGCCCGGCACCCAGGGCCATGTCGCCTACCCGCATCTAGCCGACAATCCGCTCGCCCCGCTCGTCCGCATCCTCCACGCGCTCGATGACTGGACGCTCGACGAGGGCAATGCCTGGTTCCAGCCGTCCAACCTCGAGCTGACCGACATCGAGGTCGGCAACGGCGCGACCAACGTCATCCCCGGCACCGCCCGGGCGCGGCTCAACATCCGCTTCAACGATCTCCAGAGGGGCGAGGAGCTGATCGCGCGGGTGACCGAGGTGGTCCTGGCTTATGCGCCGAACGCCCGCGTCACCGCCAAGATCTCGGGCGAGGCGTTCCTCACCGAACCCGGCCCCTTTTCGGCGATGGTGGGCGCGGCGGTCGAGCAGGTCTGCGGACTCGTTCCGGCGCTGTCGACGACCGGCGGAACCTCCGACGCCCGCTTCCTGTCCCGGCTGTGTCCGGTGGTCGAGTTCGGGTTGGTCAATGCGACGATGCACAAGCTCGACGAAGCGGTTGCGCTGGCCGATCTCGCCGCGCTCAGCGACATCTATACGGCGGTGATCCGGCGGGTGCTCGGGCCGGCCTAGCCGGGTTCAGACCGCGATCGCCATCTTCATGCCCGGGTCCGTGCTCCAGCGGGCGAGGAACTCCAGCTCGCCCATCGGCGCAGCGACCGCATAGCCCTGGATCAGGTCGCAGCCGATCGCCCGCAGCACCTCGGCCTGCTCATGCTGCTCCACGCCCACCGCGACGACTTCGCAGCCCAGCGCATGGACCAGAGCGACGACCGAATGGACGAGGGTGCGCGATGCCCCCGACTCGGCGACGTCGCGGATCAGGCTGCGGTCGAGCTTGATCCGGTCGAGCGGCAGATCCTTCAGCCGCGCCAGGTTGGACAGGCCGTTTCCGAAGTCGTCGACGGCGATGGTGATGCCGCGCCGCCGGGCAGCCGCGATGCCGGCGATCACCGCGGGGCTGCACTCCATCGCCAGCATCTCGCCAATCTCGAGCCCGAACAGCTCGGGCGGGGCGCGGTGGCGCCGCAGCGTCGCGGTGAGGTTGGCGAAGAAATCGGGCTGCGCGATCTGGCGGGGGCTGATGTTGACCGTCAGATGCTCGGTCCGGCCCATCGCCACCCAGCGCCCGAGCGTGGCGGCCGCTTCCTCGAGCACCCAGTCGCCGATCTGGAGGAAGAGCCCGCTCGCCTCGGCGGCGGCAAGGAAGTCGGCCGGCAGGCGCACGCCCCTGGTCGGGTGCCGCCAGCGCAGCAGCGCCTCGACGCTGGCAAGCGCGCCGTCACGCGCGCGCGTCTGCGGCTGGAAATAGAGCTCGAACTCGCCGTCCTGCATCGCGCGGCGCAGCTCGTGATCGAGGGTGAGCCGTTCGTCGTGCGGCGCGGCCAGAGCGGGGGTGAACAGCTGAAGCTGGCCCCGCCCCTCCGCCTTGGCATGATACATGGCGACGTCGGCGGCGCGCATGAGCGCGGCCAGATCGCGGCCGTCGCGCGGATATATGGCGATGCCGACCGAGGCGCCCAGCTCGAGCCGGTGCGCGGCCAGGTCGAACGGCGCGGCGAGCGCGGTCAACACCCGCTCGCCCAGCGCCACCGCCGCATCCGCATCGGTATGCGGGGCGAACAAGGTAAACTCGTCGCCGGCAAGGCGCGCCACGACCAGCCCGCTTGCCAGCGCATCGCCGGCGATGTGGCGGAGGCGGTTGGCGACCATCAGCAGCAATTGATCGCCATGGGCATGGCCGAGCTTGTCGTTGACCGACTTGAACCGATCGAGATCGACGAACAGCATGGCGGCCGGCTCGCCATCGGCGGACTCGCGCAAGGCGCGCTCCGCCGTGGTCCTAAAATTGATCCCGTTGGGCAGCTTGGTGACCGGATCGAACAAGGCCAGCGTGCGGATCGTATCGATGTTGGTGCGAATGCGCCCGAACAGCGATTCCATCGCGCGGGCGAGCGTCGGCAGCGTTTCGACCACGTCGCGCGGCATCGGCGACTCCAGGTCTCCTTCCGCAGCGGCGATCAGGCGCGCCGCCATCTGGTCGACCGATATCGCGATTCCCGACGTCGCGCGCACCGCGGCGGCCCACGCCATCACCCCGCAAGCGAGCGCAACGAGGATGGCGATGACCAGATGATCCCGTGGGCCGCCCTGGGCGAGACCGAGCAGCGCGAGGATGAACACCAAGACCCCCGCGCACAGCGCGAATGCCACGGCGCGGCTCTTGAGAGAAAGCTCCTCCATCACTTGGCCGGCTCGATCCTTCAGGGGCTCCGGCCTCTCGCCGGGGGTGCCCCTGATGTCGCACCGCCGGGTTAACAAGTTTGCCCGTTCAGCCGGTCCGGTTGCGCCGCAACACGACATAAAGCGCGCCGCCGCCGCCATGGCGGGGATGGGCGTTGCGCACCGCCGCGATGCGCGCGGCATGGCGCGATCCGCCGATCCAGTCGCCGATCGCGGCGCGGATCGCGCCCCGCCGCGGGGCCCCCTCGCCGGCATGGTCGGGCCGCGGCGGACGTCCGGTGATCAGCAGCACCAGCCGCGCGCCATCGGCGATCGCGCGCTCGAGGGCGTGGTCCAGCGCGGCGTGCGCGCTGGCGAGCGTGTGTCCGTGCAGATCGATCGTACGCTCGGGCGCGATCAGCCCCTTGCTCAGCCGGCGGTCCCAGCCGCCGTCCAGCGTATCGCCGGGAACGGCCGGGCGCGCCGTGAGGCGGGGTGGAACAGGCGCCGCGCGTTTGGCGGGCACCGGAACGGGCGCGGGCAGGTCGGGGAGCGTTGCGGCAGGCGCTGCCGCCGCCCGCCGCATGCGCGGCGGGCTGAGCGGCCGGACATTCTCGGTCACGCGCCGCCACAGCGCCTGCTCCTCAGGGTCGAGACGGCGCCCCGGCATTGCCACCCCCGCCGATCCGAGCGACGCTACCCTTGGGCAGCAGCAACAGCGCCTGCCCGCGTGCGGACATGCCGCCGGCGATCCGCCGCGCCTCCTCGCCCGCGCCCCAGAAGGTGTCGAAGCGATTGGCGCCCTTGATCGCGCCACCCGTGTCCTGCGCCACCCACAGTCCGGTCGCCTCCGGCCGCTCAAGCGTCAGGAACACCGGGGCACCGAGCGGTACGAAGGTGGGGTCGGCGGCAACCGTGGTGCGGCCGCTGACGGCGATGCCGAGCGCGCCGGGCGGCCCTGCGCCCTCGATCTCGCGGAAGAAGACGAAGCTCTTATTGCTGTTGAGGATGCCCGGCGCCTCGTCCGGATGATCGCGCAGCCAGGCCATGATCCCCTGCATCGACGCCTGCCCCGGCGCGAGCACGCCGCGATTGCGCAGCAGCGCGCCGATGCCGACATATTCCCGGCCATTCTGCCCGTCATAGCCGATCCGCTTGACCGATCCGTCGGGCAGCCGCAGCCGGCCCGATCCCTGGACCTGGAGGAAGAAGAACTCGACCGGGTCCTTCGCCCAGGCGATCTCCAGCCCGCGCCCGGCGAGCGCCCCGGCCTCGATCGCGGCGCGGTCGGGATAGGGGATCAAATTGGTGCCTGACAAGCGGCCGCGGACGCGCTTGCCCTTCCACTCCTCCGAAAACTGGCCGAGATCGACCTCAATCAGGTCGCTTGGCCGCCGGTAGATTGGCGCGGTGTAGCCCTCCCGGCGGGTCAGCGAGGCGGCGATCTCCGGCTCGTAATAGCCGGTGGCAAAGGCCTGCCCGTCGCCAACGATCGCGGTTTCAAACTGGCTGGCGAAGAAGCGGCGGGCATCGCCGTCGGCCCATCGGGCGGCGGCGGCGCAGGCGGGCGCCCAATCCGCGCCACGGGTCAGCCCGCTGGCATCGGCCCGGCGCTGCAGCACCGGGCAGGTCAGCCGGAAGGCGGCGAGCGCCGATCGCGCGCCATCGTCGGTCAGCGCCAGCGAGGCGACGTCCGGGCCGGGGCGGACCCCGGCGAGCCGGGCGGCGCCGGTCTGGTTGAGGACGGTCGAGGCCGGGCCGGCC
>JAQGKS010000180.1 GCA_028289965.1 Sphingomonas bacterium | reverse complement strand
TCGATCCCCGCACGGTGATGATCGAGGATGCGCGCCAGCGGGCAGAGCCGCCGTCGCTGGACCGCGAGGGCTTCACCCTGGTGCCGCACAAGAGCGAGATCAGCGACTTCCGCGATACGGCGCGCGTCGGCGCAGTCCATCCGGGAGAGATTCGCCGCCTGCTGCTCGAGATCAGCGGCGCGGACGAGGTGGTGGTGAACGGCGCTGGCGTGCTGCGCTTTGGCGAGAAATCGCAGGAGGCGGGACAGCTCGACAATAGTTACCCGGCGCGGTTCGTCCATATCGACATCAGCGATCCGACCGCGGCGGCCTTTGCCGAGCGGTCGGCCGCCGCGGGCCGACGAGTCCGGCGCTATTGCCACTATAATGTGTGGCGGACCTTCTCCGGCGCGCCGCAGGATGTGCCGCTGACGATGTGCGACGCCCGCACGCTGGCGCCGGGGGATCTGATCGAGGCCGATGCGGTGTTCGACGCGCCGGACAAGCCCGAATGGTCGTTCGAGGGGCTCGTGATCGCCTATAATCCGGCTCATCGCTGGTCCTACTTCCGGGATATGTCACCCGACGAGGTGCTGATCTTCAAGACCAACGATTCGGATCCGGCCGGCGCGCATCACGTGCCGCACTCGGCGTTCAACGATCCGGGTTGCCCCGAAGGGGTGCGCCCGCGCGCCAGCATCGAGATGCGCGGCGTTGCCTATTGGTACGAGACGGAGGCCTGATCGCGTGACACCAGCGAACGCCGAGCGGCGGACCCATCCCGGCTGGGCATTATTCCTGCTGGCGGCGATATCGACCTGCGGTTTCATCGACCGGATCGTGATGAATGTGCTGGTCGAGCCGATCAAGCGCGAGTTCGACCTGACCGATCTGCAGATGGGGCTCGTCGCCGGCCTCGCATTCGCGGTGCTGAACGTCGTGCTGGGATTGTGGGTGGCGCGGGTGGCCGAGCGTCGGCGCCGGCTTACCTTGATCTCGATCGGCACCTTGCTGTGGTCGATCGCCACCGCGGTGTGCGGGCTGGCCAACAGCTTCGGCCAGCTGCTTCTCGCCCGGATCGGTGTCGGGGTCGGCGAAGCGGTCGGGCTGCCGGCGACGTCGTCGGTGATCTCGGACTATTTCCCGCCCGAGAAGCGCGCCACCGCAATGTCGGTGCTGATGCTCGCACCGCCGATCGGTGCGTTTCTTGGGTCGGCGGGCGGTGCGGTGATCGCCCAGGCCTATGGCTGGCGGATGGCGTTCATGATCGCCGCCGTCCCCGGCTTCCTGCTCGCCTTGCTCGTCTGGCTGACGGTGTCCGAGCCGCCGCGCGGCGGGCAGGATCGGCTGGCCGGCGGTTCCGAGGAGATTCCGCCGTTCAGCGCGGTGTTGAAGCGGATCGCCGAGCGCCGCTCGCTCCGCCACCTGCTCGCGGGATCGACGATCGCCTCCGCGGTCGGGTTCGGGCTCAACGCCTTCCTCGCCGCCTTCCTGCTGCGCCGGTTCGGCTTCGGCGTTGCCCAGTCGGGGATCATCGCCGGGCTGATCGCCAGCCTGCCGGCCTCCCTCAGCGTGATCGGCTCGGGCTGGCTGGCCGACCGGATCGGCCGGCGCGATCCGCGATCCTATGGGCTCATCCCCGGCGTGTCGCTGTTGCTCGCGGCGCCGATCTACATGCTGGCGGTAACGCGGGACACGGCGGGGCCGGCTATCGCCCTGCTAGCCGTCGCCGCGCTGGTCCAATACACCTATCTCGGCCCGACGGCGGGGGTGTTCCAGAACATGATGCACCCGCGGATGCGCGCGTCCTCCTCGGCGGTCACCTCACTGGTCTATTCGCTGGTCGGCGGGGGCCTCGGGCCGCTGCTCGTCGGCGGGCTCAGCGATTCGCTTTCAAGCGGTGCCGCACCGGGCGCACCCGGGGTCGGGCTGGCGAGCGCGATGGCGATCGTCGCCGGCGGATATGTCTGGGCCGCGCTCCATTATCTGTGGGCGACGCGCAGCCTGCGCAGCGAATTCGCCCTGCCGATCTGATCGCGACTCCACCACTGTGGCGGGAAAGTCGCAGCGCCTCGGGGAAACGGCGCGCGCACCCGCCGGTAGCGCAGCGCGCAGTTGCGCGCGAGCGAGGATCGTGTTCGGGGGCGGGCAGGGCGCGGCCAAAGATGCCCGGCGCCCGGCGTTTCCTTTGGAGAGTGATCCAAGTGACATCCCTGCTGAACATCCGCGCCGGCGCCAGCCGCGTTGCGCTTGGCTTCGCGCTTGCCGCGCTTGCCACCCCCGTCCTGGCCCAGGCGCCCGAGACGCAGTCCTCCACCAACCCTGCGCCGGCGCAGGATGCGGCCAGTGCCCAGGCCGGCCGGAACAACAATTCGGGCCCGGACAACCAGGGCTCCCCGGCGGCGACCGGCGGCGGCGCGGCCGCAGCGGTCGACACCAGCGGCCAGGTCGAAGAGATCGTCGTCACGGCCCAGTTCCGCGAACAGAATCTGCAGAAGACGCCGCTGGCGATCACCGCCGTGTCCGGCGCGATGCTGGAAGCGCGCAGCCAGACCAACATCAGCCAGGTCGCCAACCAGGCGCCGTCGGTCACGCTGAAGCCGCAGGGCGCGGCGTTCGGCCCGGCGCTCGGCGCGTCGATCCGCGGCATCGGCCAGTTCGACTTCAACCCGGCGCTCGAGCCCGGCGTCGGCGTCTATGTCGATGACGTCTATTACGCCACGCTGACCGGCTCGGTGTTCGATCTGCTCGATCTCGACCGCGTCGAAGTGCTGCGCGGCCCGCAGGGCACGCTTGCCGGCCGCAACTCGATCGGCGGCGCGATCAAGCTCTATTCGAAGAAGCCGACCGGCGATGGCGGCGGCTACGTCCAGGCCGCTTATGGCAGCCGCGATCGGATCGACCTGCGGGGATCGGCCGACTTCACGCTGACCGACGGCCTGTTCGCCCGCATCTCCGGCGTCGCCAAGAAGCAGGACGGCTACGTCAAGCGTCTCGACTTCGCCTGCGTCAACCCCGCGGGCAGCGCCAACAACCCGGCCGTCGGCGGCATCCCGCTGAGCGGCCAGGCCGGTTCCGACTGCGTCATCGATAAGCAGGGCGAGGTCAATTACCAGGCGGTGCGCGGCATGGTGCGCTGGGAGGCTTCGGACAATTTCGAGGTCAACCTGATCGCCGACTATACCAAGGACGACCGCGTCGTTGCCGGCTCGGTGCTGACCACCGCCAACTATACCGGCGCGGGCGACATCAACCCCTATGCCAACCAGACGATCCGCTTCGATAACCGCTTTCTCTGCGGCCAATATTGCAACTATGCGACGTTCCAGATGCTGCCGGACACGCGGACTGCCGGCCAGTCGCCGCGGACGCTGACCACCACCAACGGCCGCAGCGACTTCGAGGGCTATGGCTTCTCGGGCAAGGTCGACTGGAAGGTCAGCGATCGGATCGCGCTCGAATCGATCACCGCCTATCGCAACTACACTGCGATCTTCACCAACGACGACGATCTGTCGCCGATGTCGCACAGCCTGGGCGGCCCGAACCGCCTGACCTTCTGGAGCGTCAGCCAGGAACTGCGCCTCAACGGCTCGGTCGGCGCCAATGACGAGCTCGAATATACCGTCGGCGGGTTCTACATGGACCAGAAATCGGTCTATCGGACGATCCAGAACCTGCGTTATGCCTCGCCGGCCGGTGCGTTCTTTTACGGCAACGATCCGGTCAACGCCGACACCAAGGCGCTGTTCGCCCACGCCACCTACCGCGCGACCGACGCGCTCAGCCTGACCGGCGGCGTTCGCTGGACCGACGAGCACAAGGACTACACGTTCAGCCGCAAGAATCCGGACGGCACGCCGAACAGCACGGTCGATGGCCGCGTCGGCAACTATGACAAGAAGCGCGTCGATTATCGTGCCAACGCCCAGTATCAGTGGTCGCCGGGCCTGATGACCTACGCGCAGTTCTCGACCGGCTTCAAGGGCGGCGGCATCAACCCGCGTCCGTTCTTCCCGTCGCAGGTCCAGCCGTTCGGCCCGGAGACGATCAAGTCGTACGAACTCGGCGCCAAGACCGACCTGTTCGATCGCCGCGTCCGCATCAACGTCGCCGGCTTCTATTCGGATTATTCGGACATCCAGCTGTCGCTGTCCGATTGCCCGTTCCCGGGTTCGGGCTTCCCGTCGGCGCCGTGCGCGCTGATTTCGAACGCAGGCGATGCGACGATCAAGGGCTTCGAGGTCGAGGCGTCGGTGCGTCCGGTGGAGGGCTTCCTGATCGATGGCGCGCTCAGCTATCTGAAGTTCAAGTATAAGTCGGGTTCGATCAACCCGTCGGCGGGCGGACCCAACCGTCCGAACGGCCCGCAATATGGCGATGTGCCGCCATATGTGCCGAGCTGGAAGTGGAGCCTCGGCGCCCAGTATGAGGTCGACCTCGGCAATTCGGGCTACCTGACGCCGCGGATCGACGGTGCCTACCAGTCGAAGATCTACACCAACGCGACCAATCGCGCGACGAACGCGATCCCGGGTTACTTCATGGCCAATGCGCGCGTGACCTGGGCGAATGCGGACAAGGACCTGGAGATCTCGGCCGAGGTCACCAACCTGTTCGACAAATATTACTATCTGACGCTGTTCGACCTGACGATCGCCAATGGCGGCGTCGCCAGCGCGCAGCCGGGTCGGCCGCGCGAGTGGGGGATCAGCGTCAAGAAGAAGTTCTGAGGCGCCACGCCCCGGATCGAAACACTGGAAAGGCGGCTTCGGCCGCCTTTCTTTTTGCGACCGGCTTCACTGCCGGAGCAGTCTTACTGCGTTGCCAGCGGCGTTACCGGCCGCCGTTTGGGTCAGCCCGGGTACGACCCCCCGTGTGATCCCAGGAGTGGCTAATGGCCGGTACAGACAAGCTTCGCATCATCGCCACCGAGGAGGCGTTCGCGACGCCGGCGCAGCTCGCCGCGATCAAGGAAGTCGCGGACCGGACCACCGACTATGATGCGGACATCTTCCTGTGGAAGCGGATGGCCGGCGGCGGCCCGCTGACCGATCGGCTGCTCGACCTGGAAGGCGAGCGGATCGAGATCATGGATGCCGCCGGCATCGACATGCACCTGCTCGCGCTCACCTCGACCGGCGTGCAGATGTTCGACCGCGACACCGCGATCACCGTCGCGACCGAGGGCAACGACCTGCTGGTGGAAGCGATCAAGCGCCACCCGACCCGCTTCGCCGGCCTCGCCACCGTGCCGCCGCAGGCGCCGGACGCGGCGGTCAAGGAGATCGACCGCGCGGTCAACGGGCTTGGCCTGAACGGCGTGATGATCAACAGCCACACCGACGACGAGTTTCTCAGCGAGAAGAAATATTGGCCGATCCTCGAGGCGATCGAGGCATCGGGCAAGCCGCTCTACATCCACCCGCGCGCACCCAACAAGCTGATGGCGCCGGCCTTCCGCCAGGACAATCTGGAATATGCCATCTGGGGCTATATGGCCGAGGTCGGCCTGCACGGCCTGCGGATGATCACCGGTGGGGTGTTCGAGCAGTTCCCTCACCTTCAGGTCGTGCTCGGCCACATGGGGGAGGGCATCCCCTTCTACTTCTACCGCATCGATTACATGCACCACATGACCGGGCAGTGGCCGGAGACGCAGCGTGCCAAGCTGAGCCTGACCCCGTCCGAGACGTTCAAGCGCAACTTCTCGATCACGACCAGCGGGGTGAACTGGGATCCGCCGCTCAAGTTCAACCTCGAGGTGCTCGGCGACGAGCGGGTGATGTTCGCGGTCGACTATCCCTATCAGGAGACCCATGAGGCGGCGGACTGGATCCGCGGCGCGAACATCCCCGAGGACGTTCGCCGCAAGGTCGCCTCGGGCAATGCCGAGCGTATCTTCAAGATCAACATATGAGCCAGCCGGTGGAGACGCCCGCCGCGGCGCCCTGGCCCAGCCCCGGCCGCGCCTGGTACGCGGTCGGCGTCTTCACCGTCGCCTTGATGTTCAACTTTCTCGACCGGCAGATCCTCGCGCTGCTGGTTGAGCCGATCAAGCGCGATCTGGGGATCAGCGATACCCAAGTCAGTTTGCTGATCGGCTTCGCCTTCGTGACCTTCTACCTCGCGGTGGGCATTCCGATCGCGCGGCTCGCCGATCGCGGCAACCGCAAGCTGATCCTGAGCTTCGGCATCGGCTTCTGGAGCCTGATGACGGCGGCGTGCGGGCTGGCCGGAAACTTCTGGCAACTGGCGGTGGCGCGCGCCGGCGTCGGCCTCGGTGAATCGTGCAACGGCCCGGCAACCTATTCCATCCTGTCGGATCTGTTCCCCAAGGAAAAGCTCGCCAAGGCGATCTCCGTCCTCAACTTCGGCTTCATGTTTGGGCAAGGCGGCGCGCTGATCGTCGGCGGGTCGGTCGTCGCTCTGGTCGCGACCATGCCCGACCTCGAACTGCCGGTGATCGGCCGCATCCATGCCTGGCAGATGGTGTTCCTGGCGGTCGGCCTGCCCGGCCTGCTCGTCTCGCTGCTCCTCCTGCTGACGGTGCCGGAGCCGGCCCGGCGCGGTCGCGCGTTGGAGGCGGTGCTGCCTTTTTCGCGCACGATCGCGTTCATGGGCGAACGGTGGCGCACCTATCTGCCCTTGTTCGGCGCAATGGCGCTGCGCTCGATGGTCTCGTTCGGCATCGCTGCCTGGGCGCCGGCGATGTTCATGCGCTCTTATGGCTGGACCCCGGCGAAGGTGGGCCTGGTCCAGGGAAGCGTGATCCTCGTCCTGACCCCGATCGGGCTCTATTTCGGCGGCTGGCTGGCGGAACGGCTCGCCAAGCGCGGGCAGGACGATGCCAATCTGCGCGTCACCCTGTTGTCCAGCGTGCTGCTGATCCCCTTTGCCGTGCTGTTCCCGCTGATGCCCAGCGCCGAGCTGGCGATCGTGCTGCTCGCGGCCAATCTCGTCGCCGGCTCGATCGCCGCTGGCCCGAACAACGCCGCCCTTCAGGTGATCACGCCAAACCGGATGCGCGGCCAGATCAGCGCCTTGTTCATCGCCGTGTTCAACATGATCGGCTACGGCGTCGGCCCGCTGATCGTCGCGCTGATCACCGACTATGCGTTCGGCAACGAGGCCAAGCTCAACCTGTCGATCGCGATCGTCGCGGCGATCTTCTCGCCCTTGTCGGCGCTGCTCACCTGGTGGGGGATGCGGCCCTATGCCGAAAGCCTGCGCGAGGCGCGCAGCTGGGACGCATGATCCGCCGCGATGGTTGACATTGTCCTCCCAAGCGCAACTATCGCGTCGATCGTCCGCCGCCGTCGCTTGGCCTGATCGAGGGATTTCGCATGTCGTCCGAATCTCAGCCGGGTTCATCCGCAGGCGCATGCTCGCCCGAGGAATGGCAATTGCGCTGCGACCTTGCCGCTTTGTACCGGCTGGCCGGGCGGTTCGGCATGTCGGACCTGATCTACACCCATATCAGCGCACGGCTGCCGGGGGATGACGACGCCTTCCTGATCAACCCGTTCGGCGTGTTGTTCAAGGCCATCACCGCCTCCAGCCTGGTCAAGATCGACCAGGCCGGGCGGATCGTCGATCCGGCGATGGCAAGCGTTCGGGTCAACCCGGCGGGGTTCAACATCCATTCGGCGGTCCACATGGCCCGGCACGAGCTGACCTGCGTGATCCACTCCCACACCTCGGCGGGGATGGCCGTGTCGGCGCAGAAGCAGGGGCTGCTGCCGATCACGCAGCATGCGATGATGTTCTACGAACAGATCGCCTTCCACGACTATGAAAGCTTCGCCACCCAGGAGGATGAGCGCGTGCGGATCGCGCGCGATCTGGGCGACAAGGACATCATGATCCTGCGCAACCACGGCATGCTGGTCGGCGGCCGATCGATCGGCGAGGCGTTCCACACCGCCTATCATCTGGAACGCGCCTGCGAGGCGCAGATCATGGCGCTGTCCGGCGGCGCGGCGCTGAACTTCCCGCCCGAGGAAGTCGCCCGTGCGACGGCGCGGCGGATGGCGGGCATGAGCCAGGAGCATTTCGCCTTCTTCTGGAAATCCTGCGTCCGGCTGCTCTCGACCGACGACGGCGACTATCGGAGCTGATGGCAGTGGCCACGACGACCTATACCGCCGAGCCGGCGGCACCTGCCGCGCGGACCATCGACGTCCAGCGCGTCGTCGACGATCAGTCGATCGGCCGCATCCACATCGTGCTGCTGATCCTGTGCACGCTGATCATGTTCATCGACGGCTTCGACATCTTCATGGTCGGCAAGCTGGCGCCATCGATCGCGGAGGATTTCGGCCAGCCGGCGTCCAGCCTGACCTTGCTGTTCCTGCTCCAGCAGATCGGGCTGACGCTGGGCGCGTTCACCATCGGGCCGATCTCCGATCGGTTCGGGCGAAAGCGGGTGCTGATCTGGTGCGCTCTGGCCTTCGGCGGCCTGACGCTCGCGTCGCTCGTCGCGCAATCGGTGCTCCAGCTGGCGATCCTGCGCGGCATCGCCGGCATCTTCCTGAGCGGGGTGATCCCCAACGCCACCGCGCTCCTGTCCGAACTGGCGCCGCGCGGCCGCCGTTCCTCGTTCATCTCGATCGCGTTCGGCGGCTACACCGCGGGCGGCGCTGCCGGTGCCGCCGTCGCGGTATGGCTGCTGGAGGATTATGGCTGGCAGAGCGGCTTCTGGATCGGCGGGCTGCTGCCGTTGCTGTTCGTCCTGCTGTTCGCCATTTTCGGCCAGGAATCGATGCAATATCGCGCGCGGCGCAATGCCGCGGATCCGCGCATCGGCGACACGCTGCGCAAGCTCAAGCCCGACATCGACCTCTCGGGGGTGACCGGTTTCGTCGTCGGGGCGGAGGGTAGCGGCACCAAGGCGCGGCTGCTCGACGTCTTCTCCGAAGGCCGTGCGCCAATGACGTTGCTCTATTGGGGCTGCTATTTCCTCAGCCTCGGCATCGTCACCCTGCTCGCCTCGTGGATGGCGTCCTTCTTCAAGCAGATGGCGGGCGTGCCGGTGCCGGTATTCGCGCTCTATTCGCTCTTCTCGTTCGCCGGCGGGATGGCGGGCGTGCTGACGATCGGTTTTGCGATGGACCGTTTCGGCGCAATGCGGGTGATGAAGCTCTATTATCTGCTCGACGCCGTGTCGCTCGTCGCGATGGGGCTGCTCCCCTTCGGCACCGTCGGCTTCACCATCGCCATCCTCGCCTGGGCGTTCTTCCAGGCCGGGGCGCAGGGTGGCCTGAACGCCCTCGTGGCACAGGCCTATCCGCCGCGGATGCGCTCGACCGGGGTGGGCTGGGCATTCGGCGCGGGGCGGTTCGGCGGGATCGTCAGCCCGGTGCTCGGCGGCATGGCATTGGCGCAGGCGCTGACCCTGGCGCAGGTGTTCACGCTGATCGGGATCGCGCCGCTGGTGATCATCGGCATGCTGGTGCTGCTCCAGCGCGTCGCTCCGGAGCAAGGCGCGCTATGAGCAAGATCCTGATCGTCACGCCCGGCGCGGCGCGGCTGGGCGCGCTGCTCGGGGCGCTGCCCGACGGCGTCACCCTTGCCTGCGCGGAGACGGCGCAGGATGCGCTGGCGCATGCGGCCGATACGACAGTACTCGTCGCGATGCCGCCTTCGCTGACCGCGGAACTGGTCGCGGCGATGCCGCGGCTGCAATGGCTCCAGGCGCTGACCTCCGGAATCGACGCACTCGCGCGCGTCCCGCTCGATCCGGCGGTCGTCGTGACCAGCGCGCGGGGGATCCACGGCCCGCAAATCTCCGAACTGATCTTCCTCTACATGCTCGCTTTCGCCCGCGATCTGCGGGGCGTCCTTACCCGCCAGGCGGCGCACAGCTGGCGGCCGAGCGCCCAGCCGCTGCTGTCCGGCAAGCGGCTCGTCATCCTCGGCATTGGCGCGACCAGCGAGGCGCTGGCGGCACGCGCCCAGGCGTTCGGGATGCATGTGACCGGGGTCAGCGGGTCGCGTACCGCGGCGCCCGGGTTCGACCGGGTGTTGCCGATGACGCAGCTCGAACAGGCGGCGGGGGAGGCCGACTTCTTCGTCGTGCTGACGCCGCTGTCGTCCAGCACCGAAGGGATCGTCGACGCCTCGGTGATCGGCGCGCTGCCGGCCGAGGCGGTGCTGATTAACCTTGCGCGCGGCAAGATCATCGACGAGGCGGCGCTGATCGAGGCACTCCAGCAGCGCCGGATCGCCGGCGCCGGTCTCGACGTGTTCGCGACGGAGCCGCTTCCGGCCGACAGCCCTCTATGGGCGCTCGACAACGTCATCCTCACGCCGCACGTCGGCGGCTGGAGCGACGTGTTCCTCGATCAGCTGGCGCCGGTGGTGGCGGACAATATCGCGCGCTGGTTCGCCAAGCCCCGGCAGCCGCTGTGTAATCTGGCGCGCTAACTATGATGGTTCAACGGCAGTTCAGCGCGTTGGTCTAAGGTCCGCGCGACGCGATGTCGCGCGCGACTGGACAGGACCGAGCATTGCCGATCGACGAGAGCGACAGCAGCGGCGCACAGGCCGCCACGGGTGCGGATCGCCCGAACCAGCTGGCGGAAGCCCGCCGGCTGCTCCTTGACGCGCTCGCCATCCTCGACGCCTGCGCCGTGACCCAGGCGGCCGCGAACGTCGATCTGGCGCTCCACCAGATCGCAGCAGAGCTGCGCGACTGACGTTCGTGCCGGCGCGGTCAGCCGTGGCCTACGAGATATTCCGCCATCGCCCGCGCGGCATCCGGGCTTAGCCGGACGAGAACGCGGCGCTGATCGTGCTGGTCCTTCCGGCGGATGAAGATACCGGCCTGCTCCAGCGTCTTGACCCACCGCAAAGTCGTCGTCTCCGGCACCTGGGAGGACAGGCACAGGTTCATCACCGGGGTCTCGCGCCCCTCCGCCTCGGCGATGAAGATATCCAGCATCATGTCCCACGCCGGATCGGCGAACAGATCCGGGTTGAAGAAGCGATTGCGGCGAAGCCGTTCGCGCACCATCCGCCGGGCGGTGTTCAGGCTCTCGCTATTCACCTCCGATCGCGGAGGAGCCGGGCGGGCCTCGCTCATGCCGTTGCCGCGCCCCCGCGAAACCGCGACGCCGGACGCTTCAGGTCTCGTATGCTCTGCACCCTGTTCAATGCCGGGCTTCCCGTATCTGGCCGTTGTTCGCGCTTAAACAGACCGATTGCGATGGCTGGCCGTGGCCTGGCCGTGCGCCGCGATCGATCCGGCATTCTCCGCCGCCATCCGGAAAGTGCCCCGGTTCCCGACGGTGGAGCGTGCTGCAGGGTGCAGCCCATATCCGGTCCATCAGCAACGCTTGTCGGCGCAAGCTTGCTGGTTGCGAGGATACAAATCAAGGCCGCCATTGGGAACGACGGTGCGTCGGATCGGCGGGCATGCGGCGGACGGGGGCACGCGCCGGCCGGTGCGATCGCCTCACCGTGAAGGGCTCGACAGCCTCTCGGCATAGGATACCGCATCCGCCGCGCGGAGCGCCGCCAGGATCCGCATCAGATGATGCAGATCGTGCACCTCGACGGTGATGTGGAAGGTGTGAAAGCTGCCGTCGCGGTGGACGAGCGTGAGATTGACGATGTTCGCCCGCTGGGCACCGAAGATGCCGGCCATCACGCCCAGCGCGCCGACCTCGTTCTTGATGATCACCTGCAACCGCGCGGCGGCGCCGTCGGAGCCGTCGCCCCAGGACAGGTCGACCCAGTCCGCATCGACGCCATCGGCCAGCGCGGGGCAGTCGATCGTATGGACCTCGACCGCGCTGCCCGGATTGCGCAGGCCGACAATCCGGTCGCCGGGGACGGGGCTGCAACAGGCGGCAAGCGCGAACGCCACGCCGGGGGTCAGGCCTCTGATCGAGATCGGCTCGCGCTGCGCAGGCCGCGCAATGGCCTCATCGCCGCCGCTGCCCGGCATCAACGCTTCCATCACCTGCGCATCGCTCAGCCGCCGGGTCGCGATCGCTTCCATCAGGGCGTCGGTATCGGCAAGGTTCAGCCGCTTGATCGCCGCCGCACAGGCATCCGGGCCGAGCCGCGCCGGCACGCGTCCGACGATCTCGTCATAGAATTTGCGGCCGAGCGCGATCGATTCCTCGCGCTCCTTGTGCCGGACGAAACGGCGGATCGCGGCCTTGGCCTTGCCGGTGGTGACGAAATTGAGCCAGTTGGGCTCCGGCTCCTGCGCCTTGGAGCGCAGGATCTGGACCTGGTCGCCATTCTGGATCTGGGTGCGCAGCGGCACGACCCGGCCATTGATCTTCGCGCCGACGGTCTGGTCGCCGACATCGGTATGGACGGCGTAGGCGAAGTCGACCGCGGTCGCGCCCTTGGGCAGCTGGATCAGCTCGCCCGTCGGGGTGAAGGCGAAGATGCGATCCTGATACATCGCCATCCGCGTATGCTCGAGCACCTCCTCGGGCGTGTCGGCATGGTCGAGGATCTCGACGAGGTCGCGGATCCAGCTCACCTGATGGTCCGGCTTGGCGCCGCGGCTCTTATAGGCCCAGTGCGCCGCCAGCCCATGTTCCGCCTCGGCGTGCATCTCCGCCGAGCGCAGCTGAATCTCGATCCGCATCTTTTCGCTGTGGATCACCGCCGTGTGGAGCGAGCGATAGCCGTTGCGCTTGGGGGTTGAGATATAATCCTTGAAGCGGCCGGGGACCATCGGCCACTTCTGGTGGATGATGCCCAGCGCCCGATAGCATTCGGCGGTGTCCGCAACGATCACCCGGAACGCCATAATGTCGGACAATTGCTCGAAGCTGATGTGCCGCTCGGCCATCTTGCGCCAGATCGAGTAGGGATGCTTTTCGCGGCCGCTGACCTCGGCGGGAATGCCGGCGCGGCCAAGCAGCATGCGGATGCCCGATCCGATGCGCGCGATCTGATCGCCGCCGCCCGCCTTGAGCTGTTCCAGCCGCTTGACGATCGATTCATAGGCATCGGGCTCGAGCTGCTGGAAGGCGAGCGTCTGCATCTCCTTCATGAACTCGTACATGCCGATCCGCTCGGCCAGGGGCGCATAAATCTCCATCGTTTCCCGCGCGATCCGGCGGCGCTTGTCCGGATTGGGAATGTGGTGGAGCGTGCGCATATTGTGCAGCCGGTCGGCCAGCTTGACCAGCAGCACGCGGATATCGTCCGACATCGCCAGCAGGAACTTGCGCAGGTTTTCGGCGGCGCGTTCGTTCTCGGTCTGCGCCTCGATCTTGGACAGCTTGGTGACCCCGTCGACCATCCGCGCGACGCTCGTGCCGAAGATCTTCTCGATCTGCTCCTGGGTGGCGACCGTGTCCTCGATCGTGTCGTGGAGGATCGCGGTGGCGATCGTCTCGTCGTCGAGGTGGAGATCGGTCAGGATGCCGGCCACCTCGATCGGGTGGCTGAAATAGGGGTCGCCCGATGCCCGTTTCTGGCTGCCATGCGCCTGCATCGAAAAGACGTAGGCGCGGTTGATCAGCGCCTCATCGGCATCTGGGTCGTAAGTCTTGACCCGTTCGACCAGTTCATATTGCCTCAACACCCTCCACGATGTGGTCGGGCATCAGGCGAGATGCAACAGCATATCCGCTTTTCGGCCACGCG
>JAQGKS010000166.1 GCA_028289965.1 Sphingomonas bacterium | reverse complement strand
TCGAAAGGCCGGTCCGGCCCGTCGCTCGCTGCTGAGGGCTATCTAAGCCCCCCACCCCAACCCGTCAACACCCCAATCGGGTTTTTTGTCCCCGCAGACGGAATCGGCGCCCCTCAGCCATCCAGCGCCGCTGGCGGGCACCCTTTGACAGGCAGGGTAGCTCCGCCCCCGCCCCGCCCCCGCCGTCAGAACCCAGCACTCAACGGATCCGGGCCGCCGCGGCCGTCGATCAAATCGATGCGGGCGATCTGCGCCATCTCGCCGGCATCGAGGGCGAAATCGAACAGGTCGCTATTCTCGTGCAGCCGCTCGACGCGGGTCGACTTGGGGATGACGATCAGCCCGCTGTCGATATGCCAGCGCAGCACGATCTGCGCGCTGGTCTTGCCGTGCCGCCTCGCGATCGCGCCGAGCACCGGATCGTCGAACAGCGTACCCTTGCCAAGCGGACTCCACGATTCGGTCGCGATGCCATGCGCCGCGTGAAACGCGCGGAGCTCCCGCTGCTGAAAGCGCGGATGAAGCTCGATCTGGTTGACCGTCGGCACCTCGCCGGTCTCGTCGATGATCCGCTGCAAATGATCGACGCCGAAGTTGGACACGCCGATCGAGCGCACCCTGCCCTCCTGCTTCAGCCGGATCAGCGCCTTCCAGCTCGGCACGTAGAGGTCGCGGTGGGGCGACGGCCAGTGGATCAGATAGAGGTCGACGGTATCGCGCCCGAGCCGGGCGATGCTGGCGTCGAAGGCACGCAGCGCCGCGTCATAGCCCTGGTCGGCGTTCCACAATTTGGTGGTGACGAAGATATCCGGCCGATCCGCGACGGCGGCGCCGACGCCTTCCTCATTGCCGTAGATCGAGGCGGTATCGACCGCGCCATAGCCCATGTCGATCGCGGTGCGAACAACCTCGGCGGTCTCTTCGGACGGCGTCTGCCACACACCCAGCCCCAGTTGCGGCATGTCCGCACCGTCGTGCAGGCGGATCGTCGGTCCCTTATAGTCGGCCATTCGGATAGTCTCCCTCGCGCCGCTGTCTCGCAAATGCCAGACGCTCCTACACCGCTGGAGCGGTGCAGGCGAAGCCCCGCCCGGGGTGCGCCTTCCTGCTGCGGGCGCTTGACCAGTGGCCGAAGGACCATCTGGCGCCGGTTCACCCAAGCTGCGATGCTGGTGGCCGATTTCGGATTTCTGATCGGAGTTCATCGATGAAGCTTCTCCTCCCGGCTCTTGCGGCGGCCGCCTCGATCCTGGCGACGGCTGCGGGCATGGGGCCGGGCGCGATCGCCGCGGATCCGGCGCCGGCACCCCGTGCCGCCGCGGTCGGCAAGGTCGATGCGGCTTTTACCCGCTTCATCGATCAGTTCCTCGAAGGCTATTTTGAGCGGGATCCCGCCTTCGCCGTCTATCAGGGGCGGCACGACTTCGATGGCCGCCTGCCCGACTGGAGCGCCGCCGGTTTGGCGCGGACATCGCGCTTCCTGAAGGATTCGATCGCGCAGGCGCGCGGCTTTGCCGATGGCGCGCTGACCAAGGAGCAGAGGTTCGAGCGCGACTATATGATCAAGGTTGCGGAGGGCCGGCTGTTCTGGCTCGATGACGCCGATCAGCCGCATCGCAACCCGGCTTATTATGTCGACGGCGGGCTCGATCCGAACGTCTATATCGCGCGCGCCTATGCCGACAAGCCGACCCGGATGCGCGCCTTCATCGCCTTCGCCAAGGCGGTGCCGAAAGCGGCCGCGCAGATCCGCGCCAACCTGAAAATGCCAATGCCGGCGAGCTTCATCGACTATGGCAAGGCCGGCTTTGCCGGGTTTGCGAGTTATTATGTCGGCGATGCCAAGGCGGCCTTTGCCGACGTGAAGGATCCCGCGCTCCAGGCGGAGCTGAACACGGCGGCGGCCGGCGCGTCGAAGGCGATGGCGGCGCTGGCCGCCTGGCTGGAACAAGGCCGCGCCACGGCGACCCAGGATTATGCGCTCGGCGCCGCGCGCTTCTCCCGCATGCTGCTCGCGACGGAAGGGGTCGGCACGCCGCTTGCGGAGCTTGAGGCGGTCGGCCGTGCCGATCTCCAACGCAACCAGGCCGCGTTGAAGGCCGCGTGCGGCGCCTATGCGCCGGGCGGGACGATCCAAGCGTGCATGGACAAGATGAACATGGTCAAGGGCGCAGGCGGCCCGGTCGCCACCGCGCGTCGGCAGATACCCGATCTGCGCGCCTTCGTTCTCGCCAACAACATCGTCAGCATTCCCGGCACCGAGGAGGCGCTGGTCGAGGAATCGCCACCGTATAACCGCCAGAACAGCGCCTATATCGATCCGGCGGGGCCCTATGAGAAAGGCGTCGCCTCGATCTACTATATCTCGCCGCCCGATCCCTCCTGGTCGGCGGCGATGCAGAACGCCTATATCCCGGGCGAGCCCGATCTGCTGTTCACCTCGGTGCATGAGGTGATGCCGGGGCATTTCCTCCAATTCCTCCACGCCAACCGCTCGAAGTCACTCTTCGGGCGGGTGTTCGTCGGCTATGCCTTTGCCGAGGGCTGGGCGCATTATTCGGAGGAGATGATGTGGGATGCGGGGCTTCGCAACGGCGATCCTGCCACCCATGTCGGCCAGCTCTCCAATGCGCTGCTGCGCAACTGCCGCTTCCTCTCGGCGATCGGGCTGCACGGCCGCGGCATGACGCAGGCGCAGTCACTCGAGATGTTCCGCACCGAATGCTATCAGGACGAGGGCAACGCCAAGCAGCAGGCGGCCCGCGGCACCTATGATCCCGCCTACCTCAACTACACCCTCGGCAAGCTGATGATCCGCAAGCTGCGCGACGACTGGACCGCCGCCCATGGCGGACGATCATCGTGGAAGGCGTTCCATGATGGTTTCCTCGGCTTCGGCGGCCCGCCGATCCCGCTCGTCCGCCAGCAGATGATGGGGCGCGCCGCCCGCGCCATATTCTGAACCGCGCCCGATCCGCTCGGCCGGCCTCCTCAGCCGAGGATCACGTCTTCCGAGCGGGTGAGGATGTGGCTGATCGCATCGAACAGGGTGTTCATCGCGACGGGCTTCAGGATCACGTCGTCGGCGCCCTGCTCGAGGCAGGTCTTGCGCAGGTCGAGCGCGGTGTCGGCGGTGACGACGATCACCGGCAACGACGCCTTGGCATCGGTGCGGGCGCGCAGCCGGCGGATTGCCGTCAGCCCGTCCATGCCGGCCATGCGCAGATCCATCAGGACGACGCTGTAATCGCCTTCGTCGATCATCCGCAGGCCGGTCTCCGCATCGGCCGCCTCCGCCATTTCGGCGCCGACCACGGTCAGCATGTCGCGTACGACACGCCGGTTCATCGGGTCATCCTCAACGAACAATACCTGCATCAAAATGCCCTGTTTTCGCAATGCGGGGATAGGTGCGGAAGGTTAAGGTCAGATTGCCGTTCGGCTCGCCCCCGAGGCCCCGCATCGGCGTAAGGTGCCTCGAGCGCCCTGATCAAAGCGGACCCGGCGATCGGCTTGGCGATCGGCACGATCGCGGGATGCGCGCGCACCAGCCCCGCCACAACCGGGCAACCGGCGGGCGAAAACAGCAGCGACACGCGCACCTGTCGTTGCTCCGCGGCCTGCACCAGCCGCTCGATAGCCGAAGTGTCGCCCTCGTCCGCAGGCATCTCGATCAGCAGATGGTCGATGCCGCCGCGCTCGATCCGCTCGGTCGCCGGGCCGATCGCGGTCACCACGTCTAGGCTGCGCACAGCGGATTGGAGCATCCTGGTCATGATACGCTGGGTCAGCGGGTTCGGCTCGACCAGCAGCAACGCCGCATCGGACAGGCTGCTCGCGCGCTCCTCGCCCGGGCTGAGGATCGGCGCGGCGTCCGGCGCACCCAGGCGCCGCAGCGGGAAGCTGGCGGTAAAGGTCGAGCCCTCCCCCACCCGGCTTTGCAGCGTGAGCGTCCCGCCCATCGCCTCGCACAGCGTGCGACAGATGGTCAGGCCCAGGCCGGTGCCGCCGAAGCGGCGCATGATGCTGCCGTCGGCCTGCCAGAACCTCTCGAAGATCCGCGCCTGCTGATCCGCCGCTATGCCTATCCCGGTATCGCGGACCTTGATCACCAGCCGTTCGCCATCCCCCGCCCGCTCGGCGATGGCCGAAAGCGTGACGGATCCGGCCTCGGTGAATTTCAGGGCGTTCGACATCAGGTTGAACACCACCTGGCGCAGCCGGGCGGGATCCTCCTCGATCATGCCCGGGCAGCCGCCGAGTTGCAGATCGAGCGCGACCCCCTTGGTCTGCGCCAAAGCGCGCCACAACTGGCCGGCCTCGTCGAGCAGCCGGTGGAGGTCCATCGGCGCGCGATCGATTGTCACGTTGCCGGTCTCCATCTTGGCGGTGTCGAGAATGTCGTCGACGAGCGACTTCATCGTCTCGCCGGCGCCGTGGACGACGTGGATCTTCTCGCGCACCTGCGGATCGACCCGATCATCGGCCAGCAGCACCTGGGTCATGCCGAGGATGCCGTTGAGCGGGGTGCGGATCTCGTGGCTGGTGGTGGCGAGGAACTCGGTCCGTAGTTGCAGCGCCTGTTCGAGCGCCTCGTTCGCGTCGCGCAGCCGCGCATTGTCCGCGCACGCGACGTTGCGGCTGGTGCGCAGCGTTACCAGGGCGACAAGCAGCAGCCCGACAAGGATCGCGCCAGCGCCGAGCAGCAGCATTGCTATGCTACCGGGGAGAATTGTGCCGGCAGCGGATATGTCGCGGACCAGCGTCGTCGCGATGGACGGATCGATCGCCGCGGAGGCGAGCACCATAGCAATGATAGCCGAGCCCCGTTGACGCATGCGATGGTTCCGATCCGTCCTGGCCAAGCCCCTAATGGCGAGAGGTTAACGGCGCATAAAGCACTCGGCACATAGCGCGCCCGGCGGCCGGGGACGGGTAGGTTCGGCGGCGCTGCGGTATCAACTCCGGGCCGCGGCGCTGGCTTCGCGCTGGCGTGTGGCAGCCGCGCCGCGACGGCGAAGCTGCTCGGCGAGCGGGAAAACGGGGATCATGTCCGGCCGGTGCGCATCGTTGGCGATGAAGGCGATCATATCCTCGATCGGCATCGGTCGCGCGATCAGATAGCCCTGGATCTGGTCGCATCCCATCACCTGCAGCAAGGCAAGCTGTTCGGACGTCTCGACCCCCTCGGCGGTCACCTCCATGCCCAGCGCATGCGCCAGATCGATCGTCGAGCGGACCAGCAGCGGATCACGGTGCCGCGTGGTCAGCCCCGACACGAAGGTCCGGTCCAGCTTGAGTTCGTGCACCGGCAATTGCTGGAGATAGGAGAGCGAGGAGAAGCCGGCGCCATAATCATCGATCGCCAGCCGGATGCCGGCCTCGGCGAACATCGTGAGATTGGCGAGCGCGCGGCGCGGATCGCTGATCATCGCGGTTTCGGTGATCTCGAAGCCCATCGGCACGCCGGCGGTCGGTACGTTCGCCAGCACCCATGCCGCAAAATCGGGATCAGGCAGGAGCAAGGCGGAAATGTTGACGTGGACCACGATCGGTCTGCCGAACGCCTGCAGCCGCTGCTGATCCTTGATCGCCTGGCGGATCACCCATTCGGTCAGCGCGCGGATATTGCCGGTTTCCTCGGCGATGCGGACGAACACGTCGGGCGGAACCATCCCCTCGGTCGGGTGCGGCCAGCGCACCAGCGCCTCGACCGCCTCGATCTCGCCGCTGCGGGCGCGAAGCTTGGGCTGGTAGTGGAGATCGAGCGCATTGCCGTGGATTGCGCTGGCCAGATCGCGGGTCAGCGCCAGCCGCCCGATCATCGCGTTGGCCGCGGACGGATCGGCGAACACGATCCGCAGGTGCCGTTCCTGCGCCTCCGCCAGCGCCGCCTCGGCCAGGTCGACCAGTTCGTCGCTGATCGGTGCGCCGCAGGAATCCGCGACCCCGATCGAAACCGACAGGCTGAGTTCGGATCCCTCAACGTCCATCCGCTGCGCCAGCACGCCGCTTGCAGCCATCAGCTTGATCCGGGCATCCGCGACCGACCGCGCCGGGAAGACGAACTCGATCGAGCTGCGTCCCGACCGCGCGACCTCGCTGCCCGGTAGCGCGGTGCGAAGCCGGGCGCATGACGCGAGCATCAGCGCGCTGGCGCGCGAATAGCCGATCGTCCGCCGCAGCGCCGCAAATCGTTCGATCTCGGCAACCGCCACGAACGAGCGCGTCGTCGCCCGATCGGCAACCCCGTCGACGCTATGGCCCGCGCGAACGCCCGAGGCGCGATGCCCGCCGACCCGCTCGCGGAACCATGCCAGCACCGCCGGGGCGAAGCGCGGCCGGGCCTTTTGCGGCGCGACGATCGCTGTCGTGCCTTGCACGAAATTATGATGGATGGGCGCAACCACGCTGCCGTCGTAGGATGCGAGAGCTAAGAAACGCTTTAGAATGCTTCGGAACACCAGCCGAAATGGCGGCGTCATTGCGCGCAGTGAAACGACCACCGCCTCCCGCATGGGCCCGCCGTCCGGTATCTCTGCCGCTGCACACGCAACGGAGTATAAACGCGATGGACCAACCCGTTCCCCCTACCATCGCGGTCCTCTCGGCTGGCGCGATGGGCAGCGCCATTGCCGCCCGGCTGGTGGAGCATGGCGCGGTGGTGCTGACCTCGCTCGACGGCCGCAGCGCCGCGACGGCGGCTCGGGCGCGCGCGGCCGGCATGATCGATGCGCCGGTCGAGCGCCTGGTGGCCGCCGACATCATCCTGTCGATCCTGCCCCCGGCGGACGCCCTGCCCCTCGCCCGGATGCTCGCCGGCCCGCTTCGGGCCTCGCCGCGCACCCTCTATATCGATTGCAACGCGCTCAGCCCCGATACCAAGCGGCAGGTCGCGGCGCTGATCGAGGCGAGCGGCTGCACGATGATCGACGGCGCGATCATCGGCATGCCGCCGGGCCGCGGCACCACGGGGCCCGCTCTCTATGTCAGTGGCGATCCGACCGGCCGGGCCGCCATGCTCGCCACGCTCGGCATCGATCTGCGCGTGATCGACGGGCCGGTCGGCGCGGCGGCTGCGTTGAAGATGTCCTATGCCGGCATCAACAAGGGGATGGTCGGGCTGGCCGCCGCCATGATGCTCGCCGCCTCGCGCGCCGGCGCCGCCGATGCGCTGCACGACGAGCTCGCCGCCAGCCTGCCCGATCATTTCACCCGGTTTCAGCGTGCGGTCCCGGACATGTACCCCAAGGCCTATCGCTGGATTGCCGAGATGCGCGAAATCGCCGCCTTTGCCGGGGACGAGGCGACGGCGATGATCTTCGAAGGCATGGCGCGCCTGTACGAACGCCTCGCCGCCGACATCGATGGCGACAATCGCGAGCGCAGGATGCTCGACGCGTTCCTCCGCCGTCCGCCGCCGGATTGAGGCGCGGCGCGCCCCGCGACCCCCCGGCCGTCGAGGGCGGGAACGGTGCGCGGCCCCGCCGCCTGGAACTTTCCCTGGCTGCCACTCGTCGGCAGGCATATCCTCGCTCGATTACAGGAGCTGGCCATGACCGACCCATCCTCACCCTGCGATGCAGCGCACGAACTCATCTCCTCGGCGCGGGTGGAAGGCACGCCGGTCTATGATCGGGCAGGCGAAAAGCTCGGAACCCTGCACTCCGTCATGATCCACAAGGTCAGCGGGCAGGTCGCCTACGCCTTGCTGACGTTCGGCGGGTTCCTCGGCGTGCCGAGCCGCGTCCACCCGATCCCGTGGGAGAAGCTGCGCTACGACACGCATCGCCACGGCTACACCGTCGATCTCAGCCGCGACATGCTGGAAAATGCGCCGACGCTCAGCCTGGATGCCGCCGATCGGCCGAGCGAGCGGGGCTATGAAGAGGCGCTGTTCGGTTATTATGGATCGTCGATGTTCTGGTAAACGCCGCGCGCCCGTTCGAAATTCCTGATGTTGCAGTGCAACAATAATGCCGGGTAGGCGTTGAACATGCAGCCGAAACCCGGATTGCCCGGGGCGCCGCGAGGAACATATATGCCGAGGCACCGCAACACCCCCTTCGTCTCTCGGCGGCCCACGCACGCGACGGCGCTGGTCCCGCTGGCGCTGAGCGGGTCCAACCCGGGTAACCTGGCGGGCCACACCTATGTACCCGACACGGCAGGCGACAGGCCGGCGCTTGTCGTCGTCCTGCATGGCTGCACCCAGACCGCGGCCGGCTACGATCATGGGTCGGGCTGGTCGGCGCTGGCGGAACGCCACGGCTTCGTCCTGCTGTTCCCGGAACAGCAGCGCGCCAACAATCCCAATCTGTGCTTCAACTGGTTCGAACCGAACGACATCACCCGGGACCGCGGCGAGATCGCCTCGATCCGGGAGATGATCGCGCAGGTCGCCGCGGAACAGCAGGTCGATCCCGACCGGATCTTCATTACCGGTCTGTCCGCGGGCGGGGCGATGGCGGCGGCGATGCTGGCGGCCTATCCCGAAATCTTCGCCGCCGGCGCGATCATCGCCGGCCTGCCCTACGGCTCCTCGTCGTCGGTGACCGAGGCGCTCGGCCAGATGCGCAACGGGCCGATGGTCGATGACGAGATGCTGGCCGAACGGGTCCGTCAGGCATCGAGCCATGAGGGCCGCTGGCCGCGCCTGTCGGTGTGGCATGGCAGCGCCGATCGCACCGTCAGCGCGATCAACGCCGAGGCCCTGGTGCGCCAGTGGGTCACGCTGCACGATCTGCCCGCGGCGCCCACCCGCCTGGACAATGCCGATGGCCAGCCCCGGCGCGTCTGGTGCGGACCCGACGGAACCGAGCTGATCGAGGATCGGCTGATTGCCGGCATGGGGCACGGCACGCCGGTTGCGCCCGGCGACGACGAGAAACGCGGCGGGGTCGCCGGTGCGTTCATGCTCGATGTCGGCATTTCGTCGAGCCACGCGATCGCCAGCTTCTGGAACATCCTCGACGCCGAACCCCGCCGGGCGCGGGTTGCCGAGCCGGCACGTCCGACCGCCTCGGTCGAAATACCCGGCCGCCATGCCGCGGACCCCGCCCCCCGGAGGATGGAGGTCATCGGCCGTAGCCGGCGCCCGGCGGCGTCCCCTCCGCCGATGCATGGCGGGGTGCAAGGGGTGATCGAAAATGCGCTGCGTAGCGCCGGCCTGATGAAATGACGCACCGGGCGGACGCCGCGGGGTAGACTAGAAACTACCCTGGACGGCGATCCGCAGCCGATCGCCCGCGGGGGTGAAGCCGGATGCGAGAAGACGCGTCCGGCCCGCCTCATCCCCCGGCCGCATCGCCAATTCGGCGCGGTAGCGGCCGCCCCGCTCGATCCACAGCGACAGCATCTCGCTGCCGCCCTGGCTGACGAGCGGCAACAGCACCGCACCCGCGTCGCAGCGGGCCGTGCCGCTGAACCCGGCGGGCAACGACAGGCCGGCGATTTCCCCGGACAGCCGGGCCTTGACCAGCCCGTCGGCGCGTTCGCACAGGCCGTCGCGAAAGCGGACCGTGACGTCGGCCAGGTCCAGCGCCGAGATCGGCAGCGGCGCGAACAGCTCGCCGAGCGGCAGCGAGGCGGTCGCGTCGTCGATGCCGAGGCTGTGCCGCGTCACGCTCACCGCCCCCTCGAGCGGAACCGCAACATCGCTTTGCGCAAGGCGATCGAGATCGACCCGGGCACGGCCGGTGAGCAGCGGCAGCGGATCGAGCCGGGCGCGCAGATCACCCAGCGGCGCGCCGGCCGCGTGGGCCTCGCGCAAAGCGCCCATCCAGATGCTCCCGCTCACCTCGCGCGCGGCCAGTCCAGAGCCGTCGAGCGCCAGCCAGCCGAGCGCCAGCCGCAGCGGCAGCAGCGCGACCAGCGCGAACAGGAACGCGCACAGGAAAAACACCCGGCGGCCCATTGGCAGGCGAAACCTCATCCCGCTCTCCCGCGCACGCTGACTTCCACCGCAAGGGTCGCATCGCTGTTGGTGCGCGCGCTCAACTGTTGGACGATCAGGCCGTAGCGTCGCTGAAGGTCCGCAACCCAGGCGAAGAAGGCCTGGGTGCGCACCGCCGGGATCGACACCGCCGCCGCGGTCGCCCCCGCCGGGGTCACCGTCGCGGCGGTGAAGCCGGCTTCGGCCGCTGCCCGGCTGACCAGTTCGCCCACCGGCAAACCTTGCGGCGGCCTGGCCGATCGTTGCAATGCGACGATCCGCTCGGCCTGGTCCTGCGCCGCTGCCAGGGCGAGCACCGCCCGGCCATGCCGCTCGCGCGCATCGGCCAGCCGGTCGCCCAGTGGCCGCACCACGCCGAGCCACGCGAAGACGATCACGAACAAGGCGATCATGATCAGCAACAGCCGCTGCTCGCGGCGGTCGCGCAGCCGCCACCAGCTTGTGAGGCGCGCGATCATTGCGGCCGCACCGTCAGGTCCGCCATCTGCCGCCCTCCGCCGGGGCGCACGGCGCCCGCGCTGACCGCAAATCCCGCGCCGGTCAGCCGCTGCTGAAGCGCCGCCACGTCGGCGGCGCCATTGGCCATGACCGTCATCTGCAGGCTGCCCCCACTGTCGAATTGAAGCGTCGAGAGATCGACGTTCGGCGTATCGCGCACCGCCGCGAACACCGCCGCCGAGGTCGCGGCAAAGCCGGCCCCGCCACCGCGCAACTCCGCGAGTCGGTTGGCGAGCTGCGTGGCCGGATTGTCGATGCTCGACGCGCGGGGCAACACGCGGCGGGCGATCGCCTCCGTCTGGCGCTCCAGCCCGTCTGCGGCGATCGAGTAACGCAGCAGCATCGCCAGCTGGATCAACAGCGTCGCCACGAGCAGGCCGACCCCGAGCCAAGCCAGCCGCCGCGCCAGCTTCCAGTCGAACTGCATCCGGCGGCGCTTGGCGAACGCTCCCTGGCGCAGATCGACAAGTCCGGCAGCGAGCGCGGCCGGCAGCCCCGCTTCGAACGACGGCTGGTCGAGACGCTCCACCGCCACCCCCTCGGCGGCGAGCGCGGCGAGTTCGGGTTCCGCGGCAAAGGCGATCATCGGCCCGCGAACGATCTCGACATCGCCGCGCGCGAGCAGCCGCACCCCTTCCTCGGGCGGCGCAATCAGCAGGCTTTCGGGGACGATGCCGTCGGGATCGACCCCGAGCGTGGCCGCATGGTTGAGCCACGCCGCCATCTGCGCCACGGAGGTCACCGCCATCGCCCGCGGGGTGCCGGGCTCGCCATCGGCACCAAGCGCGACATGCAGGCGCTCGATCGGCTCGGCGCTGGCGTCCGCCGCCATCAGCCGGGCGGCGGCGAGCGCCTGGGCCGGGGCGAGGCGCGGCAGATCGATCCAATGCACCGCGACGTCGCTCGCCGGCACGACGGCAAGGATCCGCTCGTCCGCATCCAGCGCGAGGATCGGCAGCGGTGCTCCGCCCGGACCGCCGCGCGCGGCGATCACGCCGCCGTCGATCCGGATCCACTCCGGCGCGCTGGCGTCGTCGTCCAGGAACAGCAGCAGGAAGCGCCCGCCGCTCATTCGTCGTCCCCCCACCGCCTCAGAACAACCCGCGGCGGCGCAAGCCCGCCGTCGATCAGCGCCGTCTCGGTCACCTGCGCGCCAGCCAGTTCGACGTCAAGACGAAGCGCGAACCAACGCGTCTTGAGCTTCACCTGACTGCTCGCCTCCGCCGTCGGGGTCAGCCCGGCGAGCGTCTGCAGGCTCCAGAAATCGGTATTCGCATCCCATCCGTTGGCCGGACGGCGCGCAATCACCTCCCGCGCCCGGGCGACGTCGATCTGGCCAGGCAGGAGCATCACCAGCAGCGGCGCCTGATCGGGGGCGAGCGTGTTGACGTTGATTCCCGAGAGATCGCTGTTCGGCAATGCGCAGACCCATTTGCGCAGCGTCGCATAGACTTGCGGGGTCACGCCGGCGACCGCCCGCAACTCGCTCGGCTCGGCGATGAGGCCGTTGGCGGTGCGATACGGCCGGGCGGCACGGGCATAATCCGCATCCTCGGCGCCGCCGGGGTTGGGCACCACATCGGCATCGATCCAGTCCGCCAGCGCCGCGGCGACCCGCGCCGCCTCGTTGCGCGGGATCTGCAACGCCTCCATCAGCGCCGCGAACTGGGCCACGCCGCTCGGCCGGGTGGTGAGCTCCTCGCTCGTGCCACCCTGGGCAACGCTATTGAGGTTGAAGCAGTTGCCGCCGTCGCGGATCCGCGCCACGGCCAGCCCGCCGGGAACGGGAATGGTGAGCGCCCGGTCGTTCCAATTGCCCGCAAGCGTGGTCTTGCGCAAAGCGGGGCCGGCGAACTCCCCGATCCGCGCCACCACCACCGCCTCGCCGCCCAGCGCGAAGGCGCGTGCCTGATCCAGCGCCGCGCCATTGGCCGCAAGGTGCGTCGCCAGCTTCAATCGCTCCAGCGCCATTGCCGACAGCGCGGCGATGATCGCCACCAGAAGCAACACCGTCAGCAGGGCGGCGCCCTCTTCCCGCGCCGGGATGTCCACGATCACGATCCCGTGCCCGCCAGGAACAGCTGGCGGACTTCGCCGAAGCGCGGGACGTCGATCACCGCCTCCACCACTTGCGGCATCGCCTCCGGTCGCGTGCTTTCCCAGCGGTCGAGCCAGTCCGCACCGACGCGGTAGCGCAGCCGCACGCCGCGAACCCCGGCGATTACCACCGAGGGCGGACCGATCGCCGCGCCGTCCAGCATCGGATAGGCACGCCGTTCGAGCCGATCCTCGACCACGCGATATTCGACCTTCTGCATCGAGGCGCGGGGGCTGCCCTCGCGGTTCGTCCAGCCCCGCCGAACGAACGCCAACGCCACCTCGTCCGGCGCGCCGGTGCCGCCGACGAAGGCGGGTTGCCGGACCCCGTCCATGTCGCGGGTGATGCGCGGCGCCGCCTGCGCCAGATCGGCGGTGAGGATCGATCGCGCGCGCTGGATCGCCGATACCTCGCGCAGCCGCTCGGTCGACGCCGCCTGCGCGCGCACGCTGAAGCTCAGCAGCGACACGCCCGCAGCGGCGAGCATGCCGAAGATCATCAGCGACACCATCAGCTCGACCAGCGTGAACCCCGCCTCGCCGGGGGGCACGGGGCTGCGCGCGCGCGCGATCATGCCAGCGGCCGGAACACGGTGATCGCGCCGGCCGGGGCCCCGCTGTCGGTGGTGACGCCGACGTCGATCCGCTGGAGCCGCGGCCCGGGCGCCGCGCTGGCGCGGCGGGTCCATGCCCAGTTGCGCCCGCCATTTCGCTCCCGCCCGTTGGTCACGCCCATCGCGGGGGCAATCGGATCGGTGACCGCCTCGATGGCGATGTTGCGCGCGACGATCTGGCCGATCAGCCGATCCTGCAGGATCGCGGTGCTGGTGAGCGTCGTGCCCTCCAGCCGCAGCAGCGCGAGTGCGGCCAGGCTGAACACCGCGAGCGCGACCAGCATCTCGATCAGGGTGAAGCCCCGCTCCGCGGCGCCCGCCCTGTCAGTACTCGACACGGATCGCTCCATTGACGTCGAGGCGGATGCGCACGCGCTGCGCATCCCGCACGAGCGTGACATCCAGCGGCGCGGCGGTTCCGGTGGTGTCGAACACGATGCGGGCGAGGCCGGCCCCGCCGACGATCGCCTGCGCGCCAGCCGACCATTGCCGCGGGGCGAACGGCTTGTCGCGCAGCGACACCCAGCCGCCGCGCCCGGCGCGCTCGAACCGGTAGCCATCGTTGCTGACGGTCAGCGCCATGTCGCGCGCCTCGATCACCGCGGCGTCCTGGGCGGCGCGGGCGCGCGCGGCGAAGCGCTCGGCATCGTCACGCAGGTCGCCGCGGCCGTCCGGCATGGTCAGCATCGCCGCGCCCGCCGCCAGGCCGATGATCGCGATCACCACCATCAGTTCGACCAACGTGAAACCGCGCTCACCCGGATCGGGTGAAGCGCGGCGGCGGCTACTGCCAGTTGCCGAGATCCGCATTGTCGCCCTCACCGCCCGGCTGGCCGTCCGCGCCCAGGCTATAGATGTCGAACGTCCCGTGCTGGCCGGGCGAGGCAAATTGATAGGGGTGACCCCAGGGATCGTCCGGCAGGCGCTTCAAATACCCCCCGGCGCGATAGCGTCCGCCCTGCGCCGCCGACGCCGGCGGGGTGACGAGCGCCTGCAACCCATCGCCCGTCGCCGGGTAGGTCAGATTGTCCAGCCGGTACATTTCAAGCGCCTGTTCGATCAGGGCGATGTCGGCCTTGGCCTTTTCGACCCGCGCCTTGTCCTGACTCGGCAGGACGTTGATGACGACGATCGTGGTCAGCAGCCCGATGATGACGATCACCACCATCAACTCGACCAAGGTGAAGCCCTCTTCGCGCCGGGGGCGCGTACGCCGGGACGCCGGGATCCCCTTGGCGACGCGGTGGCGGGGACGGAAAAGACGCATAATCACCTCATGCTCCGGCGAGCGTGTTGAGTTGCAGGATGGGCAGCAGGATCGACAACACGATCAAGGCGACGATGCCGCCCATGACGACGATGATCGCGGGCTCGAGCAGCGAGAGCGCGGTCGCGGTGAAGGCGTCGAACTCGCGCTCGAGATAATCGGCGGCGCGTTCCAGCATCGTATCCAGCCGCCCCGATGCCTCGCCGCTTGCCGCCATATAGACCAGCAACGGCGGGAACACGCCCGATCGCCGCAGTGCGGCGGACAGGCTGCCGCCGCCGCGGATCGCCTCGACAATGTTGGCCGAGGCGACGCGAAGCGCGCGGTTGTGGATCGTCTGGGTGGTCAGCACCAGCCCTTCGAGCAAGGGCAGCCGGCTCGACACCATCGTCGAAAGGGTACGCGCCAGCCGGGCGGCATGCAGGTCCCGGATCAGCCGGCCGAGCAGCGGAATGCGCAGGATCGTGCGATCCACCGTCAGCCGCACATGCGGATCGCGCATCGCCTGCCAGCCGAGCAGGCTGAGCGCGACCAGCCCGATCAGCACCGCCCACCACCATGTCGCCAGGAAGCTCGACAGCGCCATGACGATCCGCGTCAGCAGCGGCAGGGTCTGGCCGACAGTGTCGAATTGCTCGACCACCTGCGGCACGACGAACACCATCAGCGCGAACACCACGCCGGTCGCCACCGCCGCCAGCACGATCGGATAGGCCAACGCAGTCAGCACCTTGCCGCGCACCTGCGCTTGCCGCTCGAGCAGGTCGGCCAGCCGCTCGAGGATCGTCGGCAGGCTGCCCGAGCTTTCGCCCGCCGAGACCATCGCGCGGTAGAGCGGCGGGAAACTCGCCGCCTCGCGCGTCATCGCCTCCGACAGCCGCCGCCCCTCGACCACGCCGCCATGCACCCGATCGAGCACGCGCGCGACCTGCACCTCCTCGATCTGGCGGGCGATGGTGCGCAACGCCTCTTCCAGCGGGGCGACCTGCACCAAAGTGGCGAGCTGGCGGGTGAACAAGGTGAGTTGCTTGGCCGACATCCGCCGGCGAAAGCTCGGCCGGCGGGACAGCAAGGCTGGCGGCGGCGTGCCCGATCCGCTTTCCAGCCGCACCACATAGAGTCGCTTGGCGTCCAGCTCCGCGCGCGCCTGCTCGATCGATGCCGCGCGCAGCTGCCCGCGGCGCTCGCGCCCGCCGGTGTCGATCGCGACATAGTCGAAACTAGCCATCGCTATTTTCCCGGCGGGATATGCGCACCGCTTCCTCGGGCGTGGTGATGCCGTCCAGCACCAGGGTCCGCGCCGCGTCGGCCAGCGTCGGCGTGCGCGCAAAGCCGTGCGTGGCGATTGCGGCCTCCTCGTCGCCGGCGTTGATCAGCGCGCGGATCGTGTCGTCGATGCGGATCGCCTCGAACACGCCGACCCGGCCCTTATAGCCGCTCTGCCCGCACGCGTCGCAGCCGCCCGGTTCGTGCACGATCTCCCCCTCGGCGATACCGAGCAACGCGGCGACCGAAGGCGAGGCCGGCATCGGCACCGCGCACAGCGCGCACAGCCGGCGCACCAGCCGCTGCGCGATCACCGCGCGCAAGGTGGAGGCGAGCAGGAACGGCTCGACCTTCATGTCGCGCATCCGCGTGATCGCGCCGACGGCATCGTTGGTGTGCACCGTCGACAGCACGAGATGTCCGGTCAGCGACGCCTGCACCGCAATGTCGGCGGTCTCGCGATCGCGGATTTCGCCGATCATCACCACGTCGGGATCCTGGCGCAGGATTGCGCGCAAGCCCGTCGCAAAGGTCAGGCCGACCTTGGCGTTGACCTGGGTCTGGCCGACCCCGTCGATCGCATATTCGACCGGATCCTCGACCGTCAGGATGTTACGCCGTCCATCGTTCAGCAGCCGCAGCCCCGAATAAAGCGAGGTCGTCTTGCCCGAACCGGTCGGCCCGGTGACGAGGATGATGCCGTTCGGCTCGGTCAGCGCATCGCGGAACATGCGCTCGATCCCCGCCGGCATGCCGAGCTGTTCGAGGTCGATGCCAGCATTTTCCTTGTCGAGGATGCGCAGCACGACGCGCTCGCCCGCCCGGCTGGGCAGCGTCGACACGCGCACGTCGAGCAGCTTGCCGCCCAGCGTCAGGCCGATCCGCCCGTCCTGCGGCACGCGCCGCTCGGCGATGTCGAGCCGGGCCATCACCTTGATCCGGCTGACGACCACCGGGGCGACATGCGGCGGCATCCGCAGCGTCTCGCGCAATACGCCGTCGATCCGCATGCGGATCACCAGCCCGCTCTCATATGGCTCGACATGGATGTCGGACACGCCCTGCCGCGCGGCATCGGCGATGATGCCGTTGATCAGCCGGATCGCCGGCGCATCGTCGGCGGAATCGAGCAGATCGTCGGCGGTCGGCAGATCGCTCGCCAGCATGTTGAGCTCATCGCCCAGACCGAGCGAGCCGGCCGCGTCGGCCGCCGCCTGGCCGTCCATCGCATAGCGTTCGGACAGGATGCGATCGAACCGTTCGGGCGCCGCGCGCTCCACCGCGAAGCCGTGCCGCAACAGGCGGCGGACCTCGATCAGCGCCTTGGGATCGGCGCCCTCGCGCAGCGCGACCGTCGTGCCTTCCTCGCCATTGCCGACGATCACCACACCGAAGCGGCGCGCGAAGGCGTAAGGCAGGTTCGCCGCGACGGCAGCCTCGAGGCCCGATGCGGCGATGTCGGTCACCGCCGCCGCTCCGACGGCGGCACCGGAACCGGCCGGATCACGGTCTGCGAATTGGTCACGCTCGGCACGATCAGCTGCGGCTCGCCGGGGCGAACCGGCACCTTCACCGCGCCCGTCGTCGGCGCGGGAACGATCGTGCGGGGCTCGCCCCCCGGCGCGGGCGGCACCTCGGACACGTCCGGCACGGGCAGCACCGCCCCCATATAATCGCGCACCAGCTCGTCGAGCGTCGGCTCGCGATCGGGGCGCTGCTGGATCTGCTGGTTGCGGACATAGCCGTAGCGCCGCTCCGCCAGGGCGCGGGCATCCGCGGCCGATCGCAGGATGGTCGGGCGGATGAACACCATCAGGTTGGTCTTGGTGCGGGATCGGCCCTTGGACCGGAACAGCGCGCCGGCGATCGGGATGTCGCCGAGCAGCGGGATCTTCTCGATCGTCCGCCGCTCATTATCGTCGAGTAGCCCGCCGAGCGCGATGATCTGGCCGTCGTCCACCGTGACGGTCGTTTCGATCTCACGCTTGTTGAGGATCAGGTCGCTATTATTGTTCGAGACCGGCCCGGCGATCGAGCTGACCTCCTGGCGCAGGAACAGCTTGATCGCGCCGCCCGCGTTGATCTGCGGTTTCACCTCCAGCTGGATGCCGACATTCTGGCGCTGGACGGTGTTGAACTGATTCTCGAAATTGGTCGACAGCGCACGCCCGGTCGTGATCGGAATTTCTTGGCCGACCAATATCTTCGCTTCTTGATTGTCGAGCGTCATGATCGACGGCGTCGACAGGATGTTCGAGTCGGTATCGGACTTCACCGCGTTGATGATCGTGCCGAAGATCGCATCGCTGCCGATCTTGGCGGCGAAGCCGGCGAAGCTGCCCGCGCTCAGCACCGAATTGATCGCCGTCTGCGCGAGCGCGTCGCCCGCCGCGCTGTTGGTGCTGGTGGTGACGGTGGAGCCGTTGATCGTCGTCGTGCTGGTGTTGAGCTCGCGCGCGCCGACGGCGCCGGCAATCGCCAGCAGGTTGGGCGCAGTGTTCGAATAATTGGTCGCGGCAAACGGAACGCCGCTGCCCGGCAGCCCGCCGAGCAGGAACTGCACGCCCAGCTTCTTGGCGGCATTGTCCGAAATCTCGACGATGATCGCCTCGACCAGCACCTGCTCGCGCCGCGTGTCGAGCTGGCGGATCACCTCGCCCAGCGTGCGCTGGACGTCTCCGGGGGCGGAGATGATGATCGCATTGGTGCCTTCGTAACGGGCGATCACCGGCTGGCCCCGGCCGGCCCCGGCCGGGGCGGACTGGCTCGACGGGGCGCTCGCCGCGGCAGGCGCGACATCCGGGCCGGGGCCGCCACCCCGCGTCGCCGCGGCGCTGGGCGCGGCGACCGTACCCTGCTGGCCGACCAGTTGCTGCAACACCGGCAGCAGCTTCTCCGCGTCGGCATGTTCCAGGAACATGACGCGGATCTCGCTGCCCGTGGCGGCGCGGCGATCGAGATCCTGGGCGATGCCGGCCAGCCGCGCCACCGTCGGCGCATCGCCGCGCAGCGCGATCGCATTCGCGCTGTCGATCGCCACCACCGACACCGCCGGTCCCGATGCAGCACCCTGCCCGGCGCCCGCCTGGCCGGTGCCGGCAAGCTGCTGGAGCGCGGTGGCGATCTCACGCGCGCCGGCATTCTTCAGCGGCACCACCCGGGTCGAGGCGCTGTCCCGATCGATTTGCCCGATCAGCGTGCGGATGCGGCGGATATTATCGGCATAATCGGCGACGACCACCGCATTGCCCGACCGGTTGGCGGTCACCGCCCCTTCCCGGCTGACCAGCGGACGCAGCGTATCCACGGCCGAGGTCGCGTCGATCGAACGCAGCCGGAAAACCTCGGTCACGAAGCTGTTGCCGGACGAACCGCGGCTTCCGACGCGGCTCGGCTGGGCGGCGGCGCCCTCGGCCATCTGCACCCGGAACCCGCCCCCGCCGATCGGCACGGCGACCATGCCGTTGGCGCGCAGGGTGGAGAGGAACACCTCGAAATATTCGCTCTGCGACAGCGGCCGATCGGTGACGACCGAAACCTTGCCCTGCACCCGCGGGTCGATGATGAAGGTCCGCCCGGTCACCCGCGCTGCATCCTGGATGAAGGCGCGGACGTCGGCATCGCGCAGGTTGATTACCTGCTGGGCGAGCGCCGGCGTCGCCAGCGCGAGCGCGGCGGTGAACAGCAACAGGCGGCCGCGGAGGCGCGCTGACATCGTGGAACGGGCATTCATCGATTGTAAGTCCCACGCAAGGTGATGGTTTTGCCGCCGCGCTCCACCTCGGCCACGACCTCGCCGCTCTGCGACAGGGCGGTACGGACGGCTTCGGGGGTCGCCACCGCGGCGGAAATGCCGTTGACCGAGAGGAGCACGTCGCCCGGCTGGAAGCCGAACGCGCGGTAGGACGCGCCGATGCCGACCGGATCGACGGCAAATCCCGTCACCTGGCCCCCCTGGAGCCGCGGCGAGATCTGCACGTCGGGCGCGACCGGCTTCGCCCCCCCCGGCGGGGGTGGGCTGGCGAGCGCGGCGACCGCGGCGGCGGCCGGGGTGATGATCGTCGCCGGTTGCGATTGATCGAGGAATATCTGCTCGCGCGCGCCGCCGCGCAGGATCGTCACATTGTCGAACGCGACCGCCTCGAGCGTCACGCCGGGCTGGACCTCTTCCCCCACGACATAGCTCGCCTGGGCGCCGTCCGGCGTGCCGATGATCGCCGAGCCGCGGCCCGAGGCCCGGTCCGCGCGGGTTCCGAACAGCTTGAGGTCGAGCGCGGTGACCACCAGTGGCCCGCCGGCCGCGCCGCTGCGGAAGAAGGGATCGAAGCTGCCGAAGATCGTCTCCGACGCCGCCGCGATCGGCGCGGGCCGCCAATCGCCGAGCGGATTGACCGGCGTCGCGATCACCCAGAGCAGCCGGGCGCACTGAATCGCCAACAGCGACAGGAGCGCGAATTCCGCGACGGAATAGGGACTGTAGCGGGGCAGCCGCCGCAGCCACCGCCGCGCACGCGGATCAAGCACCAATCGCATTCGGGCTCCACCCAGCCAGCATCGCGTATCGATATACAGCAGTGTCTCTCAGCCGCGCGAGCCTTTTAGTCTTACAGTAATATGACACCCGCCGCTGTCGCCGCCCACAAAGCCCAGGCGGCGACCGCCATCAAGGTGCCGAGCGGCAACCGGTCGGACAATGCGACCCGCCGCCCCGAAAGCGCGCTCGCTGCCACGGCGGCCAGCCCGATGGCGGCCGCGCCCAGCAGCAGCAGCGGCAATGCGCGCCAGCCGAGCCACAGGCCGATCGCCCCAAGCAGCTTGGGATCGCCCTGGCCCAGCCCGACCCGACCGCGCAGCCGGGCATAGCCGGCCCCGATCAGCGCGAGCGCGGCATAGCCCGCGACCCCACCCCACAGCCGCTCGCCAAGAGCCGGCGCCAGACCCGCGATCCCCGTCGCAAGCCCGGCCCCGGCGAGCGTCGCGGTGAGCCGGTCCGGCAGCCACAGATGTTCAAGATCGAGCAGCGCCAGCGCCAGCAGGATCCAGCCGAACAGCGCACCGGCCAGCCCGGCCGCACCGGGCGCGAGGAGCAGCGCGACTGCGCCGATCGCCGCCGCCGCCGCCTCGATCATCGGATGCCGCCAGTCGATCGGCGCGGCACAGCTGCGGCATCGCCCGCGCAGAGCGACGAAGCTCAGCAGCGGCACCAGCGCCGCCGCCGGGATCGCCGCGCCGCAGCCGTCGCAGCGCGAGCGCCCGCCGACCCCCTCGCCCGCTGGCCAGCGCACGATCAGCGTCGCGAGGAAGCTGCCCACGATCGCCCCCAGCACGCCGCCTGCGACCGCCCAGCCCCAGCCGGGAATCGCCGCCTGCGCCTGCATCGCCGTCGCTGCCAGATCAGGGTCCATCGCCGGGCCGATAGCACAAGCGTGCCCGGGCGACCGCCCGGCTTCGCTCCCCCACCGCGGCGGGGGCCATCGTCAGTCTACGGTTTCGCCCGGCGCCACACCCCAGATGTTGGCGATCTCGATATAGCCGGCGCGGCCGCGCACATCGAATTCGCACCAGCTGCCGGCGCAATGGGCGATCTTGCCGACGACGCCGGCGGCCGCACGCCAGAGGATCTTGGAGCTCGCATCCGGCGCCGCGCGCATCGGCGCATTGGCGCTGCTCACCACCGCGGTGCGATCCTCGCTCAACAATATGCCGTTCATCCAGCCCTGGGTGCCGTCCGGCTCCTGGACCTTGCGCCAATGCTGGTGGCGGGCGACCACCTTCACCGGGAGGCCGGGGCGGACATATTTCCAGATCGCGGGGAAGTTCGATCCCGGCCCCGTGCGCATCATCGCCTCGCGCGCGGAGATCGACGCCCAGTATGGCACGCTCACATCATCGGTCGCGGCCATCGCCGTGCCGGTCAGCAGCGCGATTGCCAGCGCCGCCGATACAATCTTCCGTGCCAAGCTCAACGCCTTCCCTATCTGCCCTGCGCCTATCTAGCCGTAGCCGGATCGGCCGGGCAAGGACACGGCTTGACGCTTCCCGCACCGCACGCCTAGTCGCTGAAGCCAATGGTCGATCCGCTCCGCCCTGCCCACCCCAAGGTGATCGTCACGCGGCGCCTGCCCGACGGCGTCCAGGCGCGCATGGCCGAGCTGTTCGACGTCGAATTCAACCAGGCCGATCGCCCGCTCGACCGCATTGCGCTCGCCGAAGCGATGGCCCGCGCCGACGTGCTGGTGCCGACCGTCACGGACCGGATCGATGCCGATCTGATCGCCGCGGCCGGCCCGCAACTCCGCCTGCTCGCCAATTTCGGCAACGGCGTCGATCATATCGATCTGCCGGCCGCCCGCGCCCGCCGGATCGTCGTCACCCATACCCCCGGCGTGCTGACCGAGGACACCGCCGACATGGCGATGGCGCTCGTCCTGTCGGTGCCGCGCCGGCTTGCCGAGGGCGAGAAGCTGGTTCGCAGCGGCGCTTGGACCGGGTGGAGCCCGTGCGGCATGCTCGGCCACCGGATCGCCGGCAAGTCGCTCGGCATCATCGGCATGGGGCGGATCGGCCAGGCGATGGCGCGGCGCGCGCGCGCGTTCGGGCTCAACATCCTCTATCATAACCGCCGCCGCCTGCCCGCCGTGCTCGAGCAGGAGCTTGCCGCCACCTATCAGCCCGATCTCGATCGGATGCTGGCGGACGTCGACATCGTCTCCGTCAACTGCCCGCATACCGCCGCGACCCACCATCTGCTCGACAAGCGGCGGCTCGCGCTGCTGGGCCCGCAGGTCTACCTCATCAACATCGCGCGCGGCGAGATCGTCGACGAAGAGGCGCTGATCGATGCGCTGGAAGGCGGCGCGATCGCCGGCGCCGGGCTCGACGTGTTCGAGCGCGAGCCCGCGGTCGATCCGCGCCTGCTCGCCCTCGCCAACGTCGTGCTCCTGCCGCACATGGGCTCGGCGACGATCGAGGGGCGCGCCGCGACCGGCGAAAAAGTGATCGCCAATATCCGCACCTGGGCCGACGGACACCGCCCACCCGATCAAGTTCTGGATGGCTGGCTCTAGTCCAGAGCGACGTTAAGGAACCAGACAGGCGCTATCCCGTTAGATGGCCCGACTAGAGTTTGATTAGGGAGCGAAACAATGAAGAAGATGGCCCTTTTTGCTGCTGTTGCAGCATTTACCGTCGCTGGTGCGGCACCGAGCTATGCCCAGAATGCCAACCAGATCCTGCGCGGAACCGCGATCGGTGCCGGTGGCGGCGCGATTGCCGGTGCCGTGATCCCCGGTCTTTCGGTCGGCGAAGGCGCGCTTGTCGGTGCTGCCGGCGGCGCCGCGATCACCGCGCTGACCAAGAACAACCGCAAATATTATCGCGATCGCCGCGGCAACCGTTACTATATCAGGAATGGCCGCCGCACTTACCGCTAGAACTTAAGGAGAGGCGCGCCGGGACGCGGCGCGCCTCACCCGTCCAGGCCGGCGATCCACTCCCGGATCATAGCCCGCCCGGCGGCAACGGCCGCGGGACCATGATCCCCGTAGCGCCGCAATATCGTGTCCGCGTCGAGCCCTGCCTCCGCGAGACAATCCCCGCCTTCCTCGACCCACGTCTCGATCCGCGGATCCTCTCCCATCTCGGGGTGGCATTGCAGCGCGAGCAGCCACTTTCCGCGCCGGAACGCCTGGTTGGCATAAAGCTCGGTCGATGCGAGCAGTTCGACATCGTCCGGCAGGTCGAACGTGTCGCCGTGCCAGTGCAACACCGGCACGCCTTCCAGATGGCGCACGGGTGAATCGTTGATCGGCTGGATCGTGATTGGCGCGAAGCCGATCTCCTTGGCCGGCCCCGGAAAAACCCGCGATCCGAGCGCGGCGGCGATCATCTGCGCGCCTAGGCACACGCCCAAAGTCGGCCGATTGTCGCGCAGGCGCTGCCCCAGCCGCTCGATCTCGCAGGCGATCCACGGATGCGCCTCGGCCTCATAGACGCCCATCGGCCCGCCCATCATCACGACGAGGTCGGGCGCGATGAGGTCGACGGTGGCGAAGGCAGGATCGAGCACGTCGATCCGGTGGATCGCATAGCCCGCCTCCTCGATCGGCAGGCGAAAGCCGGCAACGCCTTCGTAGGGCGTGTGACGGATGATGAGGGCGGTCTTCATCCCACCTGGCTAACCGCACGGGTGCGATCAGGCAGGTGAGATATTCTTGACGAGGCGAAAGCGATCAGTCGCCGGTCAGGATGCGATCGACGAGCTGCTTCACACTCGGCACGAACCCATTTGAATAAAAGGGATCCTGCTTGAAGCGATAGGCGGTCTGCCCGGCGAACATCAGATTTTCGTCGATCGGCCCGCCATGGGCGATGTCCTGCAGCGTCTTCTGGATGCAGAAGCTGCGCGGATCGGCCAGCCGCCCGGTCGAATTGCCTTCGACATCGGCCCAGGACGAAAATGCGCACTGGCTGAGGCAGCCCATGCAATCGGCCTGATCCTTACGGATGACCTTCATTTCCTCGAGGGTCACGAACACCAGGGTGTTGTCCGGGGTCTTGAGGGCATTGGTGAAGCCCAGGCCGTGCCACTCGCGCGCCCGCAGCAGATCGCCGCGCGTCACCCAGAAGCTCTTGCCCTTCACGCCGACGTCCAGCTGATACTGATGGTCGCCGGCTGCTTCGCCCGAAAAGGCGATCTGGCGCTCGGATCGCGCCTCGAGACTGCGCAGGAACGGGTTGCGCACTGCGCTCGAATAGAAGCCGGTCGGTGAGAAGCGGTGCAGCAGCACGTCGCCTTCGTCCAGCTGGGTGAGCCGGGTCTTCCAATCCTGCGGGATCGGGCTTTCGCGGGTCAGCAGCGGGCGGGTGCCGAACTGGAACGCGATCATCCCCAACTCGGGATTGTCGATCCAGTGGTCCCAGTCGCGCAGATACCAGACATTGCCGG
>JAQGKS010000157.1 GCA_028289965.1 Sphingomonas bacterium | reverse complement strand
CAGCGCGAGCATGTCGAGGTTGACGCGGTAGGCGCGCGACAGGCTGTCGCTGCTCCGCGCGTCGCTCTGCGCGTCGGAGATCGCCGCGTTCGGCGGCAGCAGGGCGGTGACGGCGTTCCGGACCTGTGCTGCGTCGGCGCCCTCGGCGCGCTTGAGGTCGATCCGGTCGATCCGCCCCAGCCGGCCGAGCCGCCACTGGACCGCCGCGATGTCGGCGACCCCGATCGCCTGGCCCTCCTCCGCGCCGGGCAGGGTGCCGACGATGCGAAAGCGCGCCATCCGTCCCCCGGCGGCCAGCGTCACTATGTCCACCGGCCGCTTGCCCGTCGCCGCCAACGCCGCACCCGACAGGAACAGCGCATCGTCCGCGAACAAACCGCGTGGGTCGCCGCCGGGTTCGGTCAAGCGGCCGATCAACCCCGGCGTCACCGCGCCGGCGCGCAGCGGGTCGACACCGATCAGCGTGAACGGCGCGCGCGCGCGGTCGATGGCCGCGCGCAGCCGGATGATCGGGCTTGCCACCTCCACGCCATCGATCCGGGCAAGGGCGGGGTAAAGCGTCTCGTCGAACCCGCCCGGGCTGGTCGCTTCGACGCGCAGGTCGGCATCCCCGGTGACCGTTCGCAGCGCGCTGTCGAACGCGGTCAGCGCCGATGCGTTGACGAGGTGGACCGCGAAGCCGAGCGCCACGCCGATCGCGACCGCCAGCATCGCCAGGCCGATGCGCGCCGGATGCGCGCGCCATTCGCCCACGATCATCCAGCGAAGCGCGGTGCCCGGCATGTCAGCCGTGCTGCGGTCCGCGAAAGCCGTTGCGGCTCAGGATCAGCGTGCGATCGGCGATCGCGGCAGCGAGGTGCGAATGGGTCACCAGCAACGCCGCCGCGCCGGCCTCGCGCACCTGTTCGGCGAACAGGGCGAGGATCCGCGCCGCGGTTTCGGGATCGAGGTTGCCGGTCGGCTCGTCGGCAAGGATCAACGTGGGCCGATGGACGAGCGCGCGCGCGATCGCCACGCGCTGGAGCTCGCCGCCCGAAAGCTGCTTGGGATAATCGTGGCCGCGCTGGCCCAGCGCTACCGCCTCCAGCATCGTCGCCGCGCGCTGCCGCGCCTCCCCTGGGCCCGTGCCGAGCAATACGAGCGGCAGCGCGACATTCTGGTCGAGCGTCAGGTGCGGCAGGATGTGGAAGGATTGGAACACGAACCCGATCCGTCCCCGGCGCAGGCGCGTCCGCTCGTCCTCATCCAGCGCGTCGATCGCGACGCCGCCAATCTCCACCCGCCCGGCATCCGCCACGTCGAGCCCGGCGACGAGGTTGAGCAGCGTCGATTTGCCGACTCCCGATTCGCCCATGATCGCGACGATCTCGCCCGGCTCGACGGTCAGGTCGAGCCCATCGAACAGCGTGCGCGGGCCCGGCACCGATTTGGCGAGATCGCGGAGGACGAGCAGGGGAGCGGCCATATCCGGGACGTAGGCGCGACGGGCGGACGCGGAAACCCTGCGCGCGCAGAATAGCGCAGCCAATCCTGCGGTTGCATCGACCGCACGGCACGCGCGAGGATGGACCGTGCGCGTGCGGCAGGCGTTGTGGCGCAAACCCATCGGAGGATGATCATGCGATACAAGCAACTCGGACGCACCGGCCTCAAGGTTTCCGAAATATGCCTCGGCGCGATGACGTTCGGCGGCGGCGAGGATCCGGGCATCTGGAAGGCGATCGGCACGGTCGACCAGGACGGCGTCGATGCGCTGATCGGTCGCGCGGTCGAAGGCGGGATCAACTTCATCGATACCGCCGACATCTATTCGCAAGGCCAGTCCGAACGCCTGCTCGGGCAATCGATCCGCAATCTCGGACTGCCCCGTGAGAGCCTGGTGATCGCGACCAAAGTGTTCGGGGCGACGGGATCGGGGCCCAATGACAGCGGGGCATCGCGCGGCCACATCATGGACGGTGTCCAGCGCAGCCTCGAGCGGCTCCAGCTCGATCATATCGATCTCTACCAGATCCACGGCTTCGATCCGAAGACCCCGCCCGAGGAAACGCTGCGCGCACTCGACGACCTGATCGCGCAAGGGCTGGTGCGGTATGCCGGCGTGTCCAACTGGCCGGCGTGGCGGATGGCCCGAGCGCAGGGCATCGCCGAGGCGCGCGGCTACGCCCGATTCGAGACCGTGCAGGCTTATTATTCGATCGCCGGTCGCGATCTGGAGCGGGAGATCGTGCCCTATCTGACGGAGGAGCGGCTGGGGCTGATGGTCTGGTCGCCGCTCGCCGGCGGGCTGCTCTCGGGCAAGTTCGGGCCCGGTGCGCAGAGCGAGGAGGGCGCGCGGCGCACCAGCTTCGATTTCCCGCCGGTCGATCTGGATCGCGGCTGGGCCTGCGTCGCGGCGATGCGGGAGATCGGCGCGGCGCACGGCGTATCGGTCGCCCGCGTCGCGCTGGCCTGGGTGCTGTCGCGCCCGTTCGTGATGAGCGTGATCATCGGCGCCAAGCGGATCGACCAGCTCGAGGATAATCTCGCCGCCGCCGATCTGGTGCTGAGCGACGCCGAACTGGCCCGGCTGGACGAGGTCAGCCGGCTGCCCGCCGAATATCCCGGCTGGATGCTCGAGCGGCAGGGCGCGGCGCGCTGATCGCGGCTCCAACGAAAACGGGCCGCCATTGCTGGCGGCCCGTCCGGTAGAAGGAAAGAGGAGGGTTTAGCGCTTCGAGAACTGGAAGCTGCGGCGTGCCTTGGCGCGGCCGTACTTCTTGCGCTCGACGGCGCGCGGATCGCGGGTCAGGAAGCCTGCCGCCTTCACCGGCGCGCGCAGCACCGGCTCGAAGCGGGTCAGCGCCTGGCTGATGCCGTGCTTGACCGCGCCGGCCTGGCCGGAAAGGCCACCGCCCTTGACGGTGCAGACGACGTCATACTGGCCATCACGCTCGGCAACGCCGAACGGCTGGTTGATGACGAGACGCAGCGTCGGCCGGGCGAAATAGACCTCCTGGTCACGACCGTTGATCGTGATCTTGCCGGTGCCGGGCTTGAGCCAGACGCGAGCCACGGCATCCTTGCGGCGGCCGGTGGCGTAAGCGCGGCCCTGCGCGTCGATGATCTGCTCGCGCAGCGGCATCGTCGGCGCCAGGACGATCGGCGCGGGCGCCTGGACCTGTTCGTCGGAACCTTCGAACGTGGTGGTTGCCGCAGGGGCGGGGGCCGGCTCCGGCGCGTTCGTCAGCGCGGCAAGATCGGCGAGCGATTGACGGTTGTCGGACATTTACGCACCCACCTTGTTCTTGCGGTTCATCGCCCCGACGTCGAGGATCTGAGGGTCCTGCGCGGCATGGGGATGTTCGGTGCCGGCGAAAATGCGCAGGTTGCGCATCTGCTGGCGGCCGAGCGGGCCGCGCGGGATCATCCGCTCGACGGCCTTCTCCAGCACGCGCTCCGGGAAGCGACCCTCGAGCACCTTGGCCGCGGTCACGCCCTTGATGCCGCCGGCATAGCCGGTGTGCTTGTAATAGACCTTCTGCTGCGTCTTGCGGCCGGTGAAGCGCACCTTGTCCGCATTGACGATGACGACATTGTCGCCACAATCGATGTGCGGGGTGAAGCTCGGCTTGTGCTTGCCGCGCAGGATATTGGCGACGATGGAGGCGAGACGCCCGACCACCAGGCCTTCGGCATCGATCAGATGCCACTTCTTTTCCACGGTCGCCGGCGTGGCCGACTTGGTGGTCTTCATGAGCGCCTTCATGGGGCTGGACCTCTTATGGGCTAAACGAACCGCGCCGCCCGATCAGGGGCGGCGCCGATACCATGCTATTCGCTTGCGAGCCCCGGAAAGTCAAGCAAAACGGCCACTTTGCTGACAGGTATTAGGATACCTGGTCCAGAATCCAGCTACGATAGGCCACCGTGCTACCGCCGATCGGCCAGATTGCGATCGCCGGTACGTCATAGCTGTGCAGCGCGGCGATCCGCTCCACCAGCCCCGGGGCGCGTGCCGCGCTGGTCTTGAAGATCGCCGCGATCTCGTCGCTGCGCTCCACGGCGCCCTGCCACCGGTAGATCGACCCGCAGGGGCCGAGGATGTTGACGCACGCCGCCAGCCTTTCCTCGATCGCGGCGGTGCCGATCCGCTCGGCCTCCGCGGCGCTTGCGAAGGTGGCGTAGACGCTGACCACGTCTTCCGCGGCCGGATCGCTCATCGCGCGGGCCGGCCGAGTCCGTGCGCCGCCCACACCACGCTGGCGAGCAACAACGCCGCCACCGCCTGGTGCGCCACGGCGACGACGAGATCGACGCCGGTCAGCAGGGTGGCGATGCCGAGCGCGATCTGCACGATCACCAATGTCGCCACCGCATGGCCGGGGCCCTTCAGCTGCGCCTTGTGCGCCGCCCAGGCCAGCGACAGCAGCGCCGCCGCCGCCGCCGCCGCCCACCAGCGGTGGACGAACTGCACCACCACCGGATTGTCGGCGAGGTTGGCGATCACGCTCCAGCCCGAGTGCCAGCCGCCGGCCGGAAACCACGCGTCGCCCATCTTCGGCCAGCTCGAAAAGGCGTAGCCCGCGTCGAGCCCGGCGGTGAACGCGCCGAGCAGGATCTGGACCGCAAGTACCGCGATCGCGCCGATCGCGCCGCCCGTCAGCCGCGCCGACGGTGCGCCCGGATCGCGCGCCAGCAGCCGCAGATCGAGCGCCGTCCAGATCAGGCCGGAGAAGATGAACAACGCGGCGATCAGGTGGATCGCGAGCCGGATGTGGCTGACGTCGGGCCGGTCGATCAGCCCCGATGCGACCATCCACCAGCCGATCGCGCCCTGCATCCCACCCAGCGCCAACAACGCCGTCAGCCGCCAGCCATAACCGCGCGGAATCGCCCGCTTCCACGCGAACCACGCCAGCGGCACGGCGAACGCCAGCCCGATCAACCGCCCGATCAGGCGGTGGAGATATTCCCAGAAGAAGATCTGCTTGAAGTCGCCCAGCGCCATGGCGCTGTTGACCTTCTGATATTCGGGCGAGGATTTGTACGCGGCGAACTCGGCCTGCCACTGCGCCTCGTTCAGCGGCGGCACCGCCCCGGAAATCGGTTCCCACCGCACCATCGACAGGCCGGACTCGGTCAGCCGGGTGATCCCGCCGACGATGACCATGATGAACACCAGGGCAGCGACGGCGAACAGCCAGCGCGCGATCGCGCGCGGCGCGGGCGCGGGATGGGGAGAGCGGGGGGGCGACATGATCGCGCCTATGCGCCGCCGCCATCTTGCTCGCAACCTTCCGGCGAATGAGATGTTGTATCCTCGCTTGGGCCATGCCATTGCGGCGGCGGGATCAAGTCGGGCGTAGTGGCGACGAGGAGCCGATCGGGCATGGAGCGGGCGGTGATGCGCAAGATCGGGCTCGACCGGGTGGCGATCGCTCTGTCCGGATTGTGCCTGGTCCACTGCGTCGGCACGCTGCTACTGGTCGCCACGCTCGCCTCGGCCGGCGGCGGGCTGCTCAACCCGGCATTTCATGAAATCGGCCTCGGCCTCGCCGTCCTGATCGGCGCGGTGGCGCTCGGTCGCGGCATCGTTCGGCATCGCCGGCCGTGGCCGATGGCGATTGGCGGCTTCGGGCTGGCGCTGATGGCCACCGCCCTGATGCTCGACCATGGCAGCGGCGAGGCGCTGTTCACGATGATCGGGGTGACGCTGGTCGCGACCGCCCACTTGCTCAATCGCCGCGCGCTCGCCTGACGGCGTTCAGCTTGCCGCAAGAGGCCGACACGCCTAGGTTCGGCTTATGGTTCATGTCCATCGACTGCACGAGGGTGACGCGCTCAGCGGTGCTGCCCAGACCGCGCTGGAACGCGCAGGCGAGCAGTGGACCGCGATGCGCGCCGCGGTGTTCGGGGCGCTCGCCGGGTTCGAACGGCCGGCATCGGCCTATGACATTGCCGAGGCGGTATCGAAGACCGAGGGTCGGCGGATCGCCGCCAACAGCGTCTACCGGATCCTCGATCTGTTCGTCGGCGCCAACCTCGCCAGCCGGGTCGAGAGCGTCAACGGCTATATCGTCAACGCCCATCCCGATTGCCTGCACGATTGCATCTTCCTGGTCTGCGACACGTGCGGCCACGCCACCCATATCGATGATGACCAGCTCACCAACGGCGTGCGGCGCGCGGCGGAGAAGGCCGGTTTCGCGCCGCTTCGCCCGGTAATCGAGGTGCGTGGCCGCTGCGCCCGTTGCGGCACGGCCTGACGCGCCGGGGCGGCGTGCGCACCGATCGACCGGCGCGGCTATGCGGAAGGTTCAAATCGCGCTTGGGATCGCCTAGAGAGCGGACCAGTCAAGGATAGATCAGCCGATGTCAGACGCGTCCGCCACCCCATTGCTCGATCAGGTCGATACGCCCGATCAACTGCGCGCGCTCGCGCCCGATCTGCTGACCCAGTTCGCGGGCGAACTGCGCTCGGAGATGGTCTCGGCGGTGTCGGTGACCGGCGGGCATCTCGGCGCGGGGCTCGGCGTGGTCGAACTGACGGTCGCGCTCCATTATGTCTTCGATACGCCGCGCGACGTGCTGATCTGGGATGTCGGGCACCAGGCCTATCCGCACAAGATCCTGACCGGACGCCGCGATCGCATCCGCACGCTGCGCCAGCCCGGCGGCCTGTCCGGCTTCACCCGCCGTGCCGAAAGCGAATATGATCCGTTCGGCGCGGCGCACAGCTCGACCTCGATCTCGGCCGCGCTCGGCTTTGCCATTGCCAACAAGCTGGGGGGCAAGCCGGGCAAGGCGATTGCGGTGATCGGCGACGGCGCGATGTCGGCCGGCATGGCCTATGAGGCGATGAACAACGCCAAGGCGGCGGGCAACCGGCTGGTCGTGATCCTCAACGACAATGACATGTCGATCGCGCCGCCGGTGGGGGGGCTGTCGGCCTATCTGGCACAGA
>JAQGKS010000153.1 GCA_028289965.1 Sphingomonas bacterium | reverse complement strand
CGCGGGCGAGCAGCGCCTCCTCCGGCCCAACGATGTCGACGACGTCGCCGCGCGCGAATCGCCCGTCGACCGCAGTCGCCCCGGCCGGGAGCAGGCTGCGCCCGCGATGGAGCGCCAGCGCCGCACCCGCATCGACATGAATCCGCCCGCGAATCGTCAGCCGCCCGGCGAGCCACGCCTTGCGCGCGGACGCGGCCCCTTCCGCCGGGAACAGCGTGCCGCGGCCGCTTTGGAGGAACACCGACAGCGGTCGATCGATCTTGCCCGACACGATCGCCAGATGCGCCCCGGCGGCCTGCGCGATCCGCGCCGCCTCCAGCTTGGATGCCATTCCGCCCGATCCCATGCCGCTCGCCGATCCGGCATCGGCCATTGCGCGAATCCGGGCGTCCACCCGCTTCACCTCCGGCACGAGCTGCGCGGTCGGGTCCGAGCCGGGATTGGCGGTGTAGAGCCCGTCGACGTCGGACAGCAGGATCACGCCGCGCGCGCCGGCGGCCTGCGCGATCCGCGCCGCCAGCCGATCATTGTCGCCGAAGCGGATCTCGGCCGTGGCCACCGAGTCGTTCTCGTTGATCACCGGCACGACGCCGAGCGACAGCAGCCGGTCGAGCGTCGCCGAGGCGTTGAGATAGCGCCGCCGATCCTCGAGATCGTCGAGCGTCACCAGCATCTGCGCCGCCGTCAGCCCGCATTCGCCGAGCAGTTCGGCCCAGGCGTGGGACAGGGCGATCTGCCCGGTGGCCGCCGCCGCCTGTGCATCCTCGAGGCAGGCCCGCCCGCCCTTGGGCAGCGACAGGCGCCGCGCGCCGAGGGCGATCGCCCCCGACGAGACGATCGCGATGCGCTGGCCCGCGGCATGCGCCTCGGCGACGTCGGCGACGATTCCCGCGAGCCACGCACGCCGGATCGCGCCGTCACCGTCGACAAGCAGCGACGAGCCGATCTTGACGATCAGCCGGGGGCACAAGGCAGGGGAGAAGGGGTTGGCGGGCGGAACCATGGCGTCCGCCGCCTCGACCGTCAGAGTGGCGACCATTCGATCTCGTCCGCGTCGCCATCCTCGTCCTTGATGGTCTCGTCGGGAACGCCGATCGCGCCGACCAGCCGGTCGAGCACCGCATCCACCCCGGCCCCGCCCGCGCCCGACAGGAGCATGACCTCCGCACCGCTGACCTTGGCGAGCTTCTTGCGCAGTTTCTCGATCGTCTTGTCGTCGACCGCATCGATCTTGTTGAGCGCCAGCACCTCGGGCTTTTCGGTCAAGCCGGCGCCATAAGCTTCGAGCTCGCCGCGGACGATCTCATAAGCGTCGATCGGATCCTCGCCGGTCGCGTCGACCAGGTGGAGCAGCACCCGGCACCGTTCGACATGGCCGAGGAAGCGATCGCCGATTCCCGCGCCGTCGGCGGCACCCTCGATCAGCCCGGGGATGTCGGCGACGACGAATTCGCGCTGGTGATGGCGCACGACGCCCAGCTGCGGCCGAGTGGTGGTGAAGGGATAGTCGCCGACCTTGGCCTTGGCGTTGGTGACGGCGTTGATGAAGGTCGACTTGCCGGCATTGGGCAGGCCCACCAGCCCGGCATCGGCGAGCAGCTTGAGCCGCAGCCAGACCCACGCCTCCTCGCCCGGCCAGCCCATGCCATGCTGGCGCGGCGTGCGATTCGTCGAGGTCTTGTAGCTGGCATTGCCGCGGCCGCCGTCGCCGCCGCGCAGGAATACGCGGCGCTCGCCCGGAACGGTGAAGTCCGCCAGCACATGTTCCTTGTCATCGGACAGGATCTGCGTGCCAACGGGCACCTTGATCACCAGATCGTCGCCGCCGCCGCCGGTGCGATTCTGCCCGGAGCCGCCCTTGCCGCGGGGGGCGCGGAAATGCTGGGTGTAGCGGAAGTCGATCAGCGTGTTGAGGCCGGCCACCGCCTCGAAGATGATGTCGCCGCCCTTGCCGCCTTCGCCACCGTCGGGGCCGCCATACTCGATATATTTTTCGCGCCGGAAGCCGACCGCGCCCGGCCCGCCGCTACCCGAGCGGATGAAGATTTTTGCTTGATCTAGAAAATGCATGCGCGCGCCTTACGCGACTCCGGCCTGAAAATGAACCGTCACTCTGGCCTGCGGTTCCCGGCCCGCCCGGCAGCCCGCCGCAATCGGGCGGCGGGGGGCAGCAACCGTCCCGCCGCGGCGGCGCGGGGCGGGCCGGCCCCTCGCCGCGAAGTCGATCAGGCCGCCATCGCGTGCGATCGCGGCACCTCGGCCACGGCGTCGGCGGCGTCGCGGGCGAACAGCACCGCCGGGCTCGCCCGCTCGCGCGCCGGGCTCGCCCGCGGCGCGATCACGCCCGTCGGGTGGAAGCCGAGCTTGCGCAGCACGCGGCCCGATGCCGGATTGTCGCGGAAATGATCGGCAACGAGCCGGTCGATCCTGAGTCCGCGATGCGCCAGGGCGACGACGGCGCGGCCGGCCTCCGTCGCGAACCCCCGTCCCCAGCAGGCGCGCCGGATCCAATAGCCCAAGGCGACGTCGCCCGATTCGTCGCCCAGCAGGGCGATGCCGCCGATCAGCCGCGGCGCGGCATCGGTTCGCGCGAAGATCAGGAAGCGGGGCAGCGTCCCCGATTCGGCGCCGAGAAATGCCTCGGCATCGGCCAGTGCATAGGGCCATGGCGCGTGCGCCAGATTGCGCACGATCGCTTCCTCGCCGATCGCGCAGGCGAGCGCGGGCGCGTCTTCGGGCCAGCCGGGCCTCAGCAACAGCCGTTCGGTGCGGGCGAACATATCCGTCTCCTTGCTTCTGCGCCGCGCCTATCCGGTTCCGGTTACGGCGATGCGACAGCGACCAATCCGATCGGCATCCGGCGGGCCGGCGGCGATCGGCAATGTCAGGGAGACAGCAAAAAGGGAGGCGGGGCGACCCGTCTCCCTATCGATCCGGCTGGGCCGGATCTCGGGTCGCCCGCTGGACGACCCGAAAGCAGGATCGTCCGATTATTCGGCGGCTTCCGCCACCATGTCGACGCTCACGAACTTGCGACCGAGCTTGCCCTCGTGGAACGCCACGCGGCCCGCGCCAAGCGCGAACAAAGTGTGATCCTTGCCCATGCCGACGTTGCGGCCGGGATAGACGCGGGTGCCGCGCTGGCGGATGATGATGTTGCCGCCGATGACTTCTTCGCCACCGAACTTCTTGACCCCGAGGCGACGGCCGGCCGAATCGCGACCGTTGCGCGAGGAGCCGCCTGCTTTCTTATGTGCCATGCTAGTCTACTCCTCAGGCTTCGGCGGGCACCGGGGCTTCCGCCCGGGCCTCGCTCGCGCGATGGTCGCCGATCGCGGTGATGCGCAGGATGGTGTGCTGCTGGCGATGGCCGTTCTTGCGGCGATAATTGTGCCGGCGGCGCTTCTTGAAGACGATGACCTTGTCGGCCTTCGCCTGAGCGATGATCTCGGCCGAAACGGTCAGACCCGCGGTCGACTTGAGCTCAGCGCCCTCGCCGACCAGCAGGACGTCGTCCAGCGCGATCGTCGCACCAGCGTCGCCGGCGATCTTCTCGACGACGATCTTGTCTCCTGCGGCAACGCGATACTGCTTGCCGCCCGTGCGCACGATAGCGAACATGGCCCTCATCACTTTTCTAAGCTGGTCCACAAAGGAAGCCCGGCCACAGGTGCCGACCCCCACGCGGAAGAACCGGCCAGCTAGCGAAAGCGCCCCCGGCTGTCAACCATCCGCCGGACTTCGGCGGCGTGGATGCTAGTGGCGGTGCTCGCGCCGCAGCGTGTAGCGGCCGCTGGCATAGGCTTCGAACAGCCCGTCGATCGCCGGATGGTCGAGCGGCTCGTCGCTGTCGTCATGAACCAGGTTCTGCTGGCTGACATAAGCGACATAGCTGCTGTCGCTATTCTCGGCGAGCAGATGATAGAAGGGCTGGTCCTTGCTCGGGCGCATGTCCTCGGGGATCGAACTGTACCATTCCTCGCTGTTGGCGAAGACCGGGTCGATATCGAAGATCACGCCGCGCAGTTCGAGCAGGCGATGGCGCACGACGTCGCCGATCGTGAATCGCGCGTGCGAGATCGGCGGTGCCGACGCCGCCGGGTGCGCGGAAGAGGCGTAGAGTTTATGCATCGTCCATAATGTAAGCGGTGTGGCAGACAACACAAGCAGCGCTTGGCAAGCGCGCTCGCATCCGCTAATCGCCCGCTCGCCGACCGGGGCCCCGCTTTGCAGCCGGGTTCCAGCGCTTCGCGGAGAGGTGCCAGAGTGGTCGATTGGGACGGTCTCGAAAACCGTTGTGGGTGCAAGCTCACCGTGGGTTCGAATCCCACCCTCTCCGCCAAAAACCTTTGTATTACGGTCATTTAAGAGTGGCGGGCACCTCAGTGCCCACTCCCATGCCCACTTCGAGTTTGGCTTTCGGCGACCTATGGCGAATGGCCGCGGTCACTTCGCTTCGCCACCGGACCAAAGTGGGAGTCGCTGATTCCGGTTCGTCGGCTTACCCCGCTGATCATTCAGACAAGCGGTTTCCGACCGCAGGTGCCTGCGATCCGCGCCCTCGGGCAGTCGCCCCTTTCAGATATTGAGTCACCAGCCGGCTTGTCCCCAACCACCATCACCGAGCGCAGATCGAGTTTATGTCGTGCGCCCTCTTCGTCCGTCGCGAAATTGCACGTGCTTCGGCGGAGGCGCTGATATCCGAGGCTATCAAACAGCTTGAGGCTGGTGGGCGTGTACCCGCTGATGATGCTGTAGTGATTGTACGCGCCCTCAAGTGAGACCAGGATGGGCGTCTGCTGCTGGAGGATCTTCTCGATCAACGAGAATGCGACCTTTGGCTTCCGGCTTCGCGCCGTGGCGAATGGCCGCTGTATCCTTAGGGCCAATCCCGTGAGCGCGCTGCACCGGGCAACGAGGTGTTCCGCCAACTTCGACCAGGGCTTCACATCGAGCCCCTCGCACACGCAGGAAGCGAGCAGGCCCTCCTCGTCGAGATGCGCAACCCCAGCAGCGAATAACGCGGCGGTGTCAGCAGTGGTGAGCGAGCGGTGCGGCTCCACGACAAGGCGCAACGCGTTGATGATCGCGTAAAGGCCGCACAAGCCATCATAGTTGCCCTGGTAGAGCGGCTCGATGCGCTTGGCTGCAGGGATGGTCCATCGATCGACCGGCTGATTGCGCAGCGAGGAGGGCTGCATGCCTCAATACTCGTCCGCGAGCATGATCGTCAGCACCCGCGCGGTGACGGCTGGATCGGCGGC
>JAQGKS010000105.1 GCA_028289965.1 Sphingomonas bacterium | reverse complement strand
TCGGCGAAGCGGACCATCGCCTCGTCAATCTCGGCCGCCGGCATCTTGCCATGGGCCTGACGGATGGTGAGTTCGGGCACGAGCGCGGCGAGCTGTTCCGCCAGCACGCCCATGTCCTCGATCCGGGGCACGACGACGAAGCTCTGCCCGTGGCGGGCCTTTTCGCGCATCAGCGCGGCCCGCGCCGCCGCCGGGTCGAAGATGCTGACGGACGTGCGGATCGGCTGCCGCCGCGCGGGCGGCGTGGCGATGATCGAGATCTGGTGGAGGCCGACCAAGGCGGTCTGGAGCGTGCGCGGGATCGGCGTCGCGGTCAGTGTCAGGACATGCGCGCCGTCGCCGAGCGCGCGCAGCTTGAGCTTGTCGGCGGTGCCGAAGCGCTGCTCCTCGTCGATCACGACCAGACCGAGCCGGGCATATTCGACCCCCTTGGCCGCCACCGCCTTGGTGCCGACGACGATGTCGATGCCGCCGTCCGCCAGACCCTGGCGGACCGCCTTGATCTCGGCGGCGCTGTTGAGGCCGGACAGCCCTTCGACCCGCTTGCCGAGCCGTTCGAACCGGTGGCGGAAGGTTTCGACATGCTGGCGCACGAGCACCGTCGTCGGCGCGACGATCGCCACCTGATGCCCCGCGAGCACGGCGACCGCCGCCGCCCGGAGCGCAACCTCGGTCTTGCCGTAGCCGACGTCGCCCACCACCAGGCGGTCCATCGGCGTGGGCCGGGCGAGATCCTCGCGCACCGCTTCGATCGCGCGGTGCTGATCGGCCGTTGGGGTGAAGGGGAAGCCCGCGACGAACCCCTCATAGTCGGCGATCGGCGCCTCCAGCACCGGCGCGGTGCGGATGCTGCGTTCGCGCGCCAGCTCGGTGAGCCCGCGCGCGCTTTCGGCGAGCGCCGCGTCGATGTCGCCGCGTCGCTTTATCCAGCTCGACCCGTCGAGCTTGTCGAGCGTCACCGCGCCCTCGTCGGCGCCGTACCGCCACAAGCGGTCCGCTTCCTGGACCGGCACCAGCCGCTGCGCCCCGCCCGCATATTCGATGCGGATCGCATCGCTCGCCAGATCGCCGGTTTCGACCCGTTCGATACCGCGCAGCAGCCCCAGCCCATGATCCTCGTGGATCACCGCGTCGCCGATCTGGAACGAGGTCGCTTCCGACGTCAACGGATCGGCGGCGGGGCCGGCGTTGGCCAGGATCGCGCGGCTGCCGAGGACGTCGGTCGCCGCTACCACCATCAGCCCGTCGGCGGACCAGCCATGATCGAGCTCCATGGGCAGCGACAGCAATGCGCCTGGCGGCGCCCCGGCCACCATGCTCCAGTCGGCAGCCGGGAGCGGGGTCTCGCCGATCCCCTTGGTCAGCCGGCGGGAGAGGAAGCGCAGATCGCGCTCGCTGCCGGTGAGGAGGACGGTGTCGCCGCGTTCGCGCGCGTCGCGGATCGCCTTGAACAGCAAGCGCGCCGGCTGGCGCGATTCGACGAAGCGGCGGCCGGCCTGCTCGCCGCGATCGGCGATGGCGACGTGCGGCCGTCCGGCAATTGCCGCGTCCCAGGCGGCGACCTCGATCGTCGCCGCTGCGCCGACGCTGCCGCCGCTGCGCTGGCGCAGGCGGCGGGCATCCTCGACCAGATCGAGAAAGCTGTCGCGCCGCCGCTCGGCCCCGACATCCAATGCCAAAGCGGCATCGGGCAGGTGATCGAACAACGTCGCGGCATCCTTGCCCGGGGCGGGTTCGCACGCGGCGCCGATCTCGAGCCGGTCGAGCGGCTCGCACGTGCGCTGCGTCACCGGATCATAGATGCGGATCGCGACAACCTTGCCCTCGGCGATGTCGATCCGCACCGGCCGGTCGGCGTCCGCCGCGAACAGGTCGATGACGCTGCCGCGCAGGGCGAACTCGCCGGGTTCGTCGACCCGGTCGTCGGCGAAATATCCGATCGCTTCCACGCGTGCGCCGAAATCGGCCGGGCCGAGCGGGTCTCCGACGGCCACCACCGGCTGCTCCGCGGCATAAAGGGCAGGTGGGGCGAACAGGCCGCTGGCGGCCTCGGCCGTGGTGACCAGGATCGCGCGCGCCGTGCCCCGCGTCCGCAGTCGCCGCAGCGCCGCCACGCGCTGACCGGCAACGCCGGCGGAGGGTGGCAGGGCGTCGCCGGGCAGGCTGTCCAGGGGCGGCAGCAGGACGGTGATCGCCTCGGGCGCCGCGACCTGCAGCGCCGCGGCGATCGCATCCGCGCGCTGTTCGTCGACCGCGATCAGGATCACGTCGCTGCTGGCGGTGGCCAGCCGGGCCACGATCGGCCCGATCATCGCCCTGCTTGGCGCACGGGCCTCTTCCGCCTGGTCGGCGAGGTCCGGCGTCGTTTCCGTCATCCGCAGCATTCGTGTTTCAACCCCCCGCATGGGTCCGCACGCCGCGATTGCGCGCGACCTATCGGCGGGCAAACGGCCGGACGTGCGGAAAGTTACATGGGGGAACGCAAATTGCCGCCGTCGCGGCGAGGACGCGCGTCAGACGCGGATCACGACCTTGCCGAACAAGGCGGCGGACGATTGGTAGCGATAGGCGTCGGCCGCGTCCTCGAAGGCGAATACGCGGTCGACCACCGGCTTGATTCCCGATGCGTCGATCGCCGCGTTGAGCCGCTGCGCCATCGCGCCGTTACCGACGAAAATGCCGCGCAAGGATGCGCCCTTCAGCATGATCGCGTGCGGGGAGGTATCGCCCTCGCGCGTCAACACGCCGATCAGCGCCACCTCGCCGCCATAGCCGACCGCCTGCATCGATTGGGCGAGCGTGCCCGCGCCGCCGACCTCGACGACATGGTCGACGCCGCCGGTGAGCTTGGACGCCTGGACGCCCCAATCGGGCGTGGTGCGATAGTTGATCCCGTGCGACGCGCCGAGCGCCTTCACCCGTTCGAGCTTTTCGTCGGAGGAGGAAGTGGCGATCACCTGCGCGCCGGCCGCCTTGGCGATCTGGAGCGCGAGCAGCGAGACGCCGCCGGTGCCGAGGATCAGGACGGTATGGCCCGGGCGCACCGGCTGCGGCCCTTCCATCAGCGCGTTCCAGGCGGTGACACCGGCACAGGGCAAGGTCGCCGCTTCCTCGAAGCTCAGGCTGGCCGCGATCTTCGTCACGCCCTGTTCGGGCAGGGCGACATATTCGCTCAGCATGCCCTTGGCCGGCGGCGCACCCAGCGCGGGGCCGGCGGACGGGCTGGGGCCGCCGTCGAACCAGTTCTGGAAGAACAGCCCGGCGACCCGATCGCCCACGGCGAAGCGGCTGACGCCAGCGCCGACCGCCTCGACCACGCCGGCACCGTCGGACAAGGGCACCTGCTCGGCGCTGAGCACGCCGCCGAAATAGCGGCCGAGCGGCACCAGCTGGTCGCGATAGTTGATCGAACAGGCGTGCACGCGGATCAGGACCTCGCCGGGGCCGGGGGCCGGGCGGTCGCGCTCGACCAGCTTCAGCCCACCCAGGTCGGTCGACCCCGCTTCGACGATCCAGCTGCGCATCTCTCTCTCTCCCTTGTTCGTTCGTCGTTCGTTCGTTGCGCTTCCTACCACCCCGGCAGCCTTACGGAGCGTAGCCGCCACGCATATCTTTCACGTCGTGCAATCAGCCGCGGCTCGCCTCGATTTCCCGGCCGATCGTCTCGGCGGCGGCGCGCAGGGTCGGCAGGTGGCGGGCGACGATGTCCTCGACACTCATCCGCCGCTGCGGCCAGGTGATGTTGACCGCGGCGATCGGCTGTCCGTCGACCCGGATCGGCACGGCGATCGATCGGCGGCCGTCGCGCACCACGTCCGCCCGGCTGCGATCGGGCCAGGGATGCGCCGGATCGCGCGACGACCAGCCGCGCGCGCTGACCTCGGCCAGGATCGCATCGAGCGCGCCGCTGCTGGCCGGGGTGGCGTCGGCCGGGCGCAGCCGATCGATGATCGCGTTCCGCTCGCGCGGTTCGCAGGCGGCGAGATAGGCGCGGCCGGTGGCGGTGTGGATGTAGCTGAGCTTGGCCCCGACCGGGCCGAGGATCGCGGCGTCGAGCCGGGTCAGCGCACTGTTGGTCTCGACGATCTCGACATGATCGAGCCGGGGCACCGCCAGCACCGAGGGCCAGGCGACGCGCCGGCTAAGCGTCGCCAGATGCGGCGAGGCGATCTCCGCCAGCCGGTCCATCGCGTCGGGGCGCACGCCGGTGTCGCGCGTCATGCTCGGCAGATAGGCGCCGTCGGCCAGCCGCTGCCAGATCAGCCCGCGCGCGGCGAGGGTGACGAGCATCCGCAGCAACGTCGCCTTGGGCAGCGCCAGCCGCAGGTGCAGTTCGTGCAGGCTGGCGGCGCGGCACCGCTGGATCTCGATCAGCACGTCCAGCCCTCGCGCCAAGGCCCGGACCGACTTCACCTTGCGTTCGATCATCGCCGCCACCTCCGTTTCACGTGGTGGAACCTAGCCGGCGTTAGGGTTCACGGGAAGGGCCGGGGAGGATTGATGGATACAACGAAAATGAGAATGGAAGGATGAGGATGAGGATGACGGCCCGGCCGAAGGTGCTTCTCGTCATCACGCAGGATACGAAGGAGGAGGAAGGTCGCTTCATCCGCCGCGAACTCGAAGCCGCGGGATGCGACGTCGTCCATATGGATCCCAGCATCCGCCGCACGGTGGGCGGCGCCGAGATCGGCCCCGAGGCGATCGCCGCCGCGGCGGGCAAGACGATCGAGGAGGTCCGCGCGCTCGGCCATGAAGGCAAGTGCCAGGCGGTGATGATCGAAGGCGCGGTCAAGCTGGCACGCGACGCGCTGGCTGGTGGCGGCCTGTCCGGCGTTCTCGCGGTCGGCGGATCGATGGGCACCAGCCTTGCCGGCGCGCTGCTCCAATCCTTTCCTTATGGCCTGCCCAAGCTGATCGTCTCGACCATGGCCTCGGGGTTCACCGCGCCCTATGTCGGGGTGAAGGACATCGCGATGATGAACGCGGTGACCGACATTGCCGGCATCAACAGCATCAGCCGCGACGTCTTCCGCAATGCCGCGCGCGCCGTCGCCGGCATGGCCCACGGCTATGATGCCAATGCCAAGCCGGACAAGCCGCTGATCCTGATGACCACGCTCGGAACGACCGAGACGGGCACCGCGCGCATCCGCCGCGCGCTGGAAGCGGACGGATATGAGGTGATGGTGTTCCACTCCAGCGGCGCCGGTGGGCCGACGCTGGACAGCATCGCCGCCGAGCGCGATGTCGCCGCCGTGCTCGACCTCAGCTGGACCGAGATCGTCGACCGCATCTTCGGCGGGCTGGCGGCGGCCGGGCCGGACCGCGGGCGGGTCGGCCTAGCTCGTGGCATCCCGACCATCTTCGCGCCGGGCAACGTCGATTTCATCATCGGCGGACCGATCGAACAGGCGGAGGCGCAGTTTCCCGGCACCCGCTATCATGTCCATAATGCCGCGCTGACCGCGGTCCGCACCGGGCTGCCCGAACTCAAGCGTATTGCCGACGAACTGGCGGCGCTCGCCGGCGAGGCGAAGGGGCCGGTGCGCTTCTTCCTGCCGCTCCATGGTTTCTCGAGCCATGATTCGCCGAGCGGCCATCTCTACGAGCCGTCGCTGCCGGCGCCGTTCGCCGAATATCTGCGCTCGATCCTGCCGCCGCAGGTGCGTGCCGATTTGCTCGATCACCACTTCAACGATCCGGAATTCGCCGATGCGATCGTGGCTGCGACGCGCGAGATGATCGCCGGGAAGCAGGCATGAGCGGCGATCTGCCGCTGACGCCGGAGGACGTCGCCGAGATCGTCGCGATCCTCGACGGCAGCGGCTATTCGACGTTCGAGATCCGCACCGCGCGCTTCGGCCTCAAGGTTGCGCGCAGCGGCGACGGCTGGACGCAGGAATGGGACCATGCCTCCACCCAGCCTGTGGTCTCGACGATCATCGAGCCTGACGCCGACGCGGCCGCAGCCGACATTGCCGGCGATGCCGACGGCGTGGCGATCCGCGCCCCGCTGCCGGGCACATTCTACCGCGCACCGCAGCCGGGGGCGCCGCCGTTCGTGGAAATCGGCGACACGGTCGGCCCCGAGACCGTGGTTGGCATTATCGAGACGATGAAGCTGATGAATCCGGTTCACGCCGGCACGACCGGCCGGATCGCGACCATTCCGGTCGACAATGCGATGCTGGTCGATGCGCAGGCGGTGTTGATGCGGGTGGCGCCGGAAGCGTCATGATCGGCCGCTTGTTCATCGCCAACCGTGGCGAAATCGCCCTGCGCATCATCGCCACCGCGCGCCGACTGGGGATCACGACGATCCTCGGCGCGTCGGAGGCCGATCGCGACAGCCTGCCGGCGCGGATGGCGGACGAGGTCGCGATCGTCGGTCCCGCCTCCTCGTCACAAAGTTATCTGTCGATCCCCCGGGTCGTGGCCGCGGCGACCGCGGCCAAGGCGGACGCGATCCATCCCGGCTACGGCTTCCTCAGCGAGAATGCGGAGTTTGCGCGCGCGGTAGCCGCCGCCGGCATCCGCTTCGTCGGCCCCGACATTTCCAGCCTCGAGGCGATGGGCGACAAGTTGATGGCCCGCCGCGTCGGCGTGACGGCGGGGCTTCCGGTGGTGCCCGGCGGCGAGGCGGCGGACGCGGCCGAGGCGCGGGCGCGTGCGGCGGAGACGGGCTATCCGCTGCTGATCAAGGCGGTATCGGGCGGCGGCGGGCGCGGCATGAAGCGGGTCGATGCCGAAACCGATCTGGATGCGCAGATCGCCATGGCAATGGCCGAGGCGCAGGCCGCGTTCGGCGATCCGCGCGTCTATATCGAGCGGTTCATCGCGCGCGGCCGCCATGTCGAGGTGCAGGTGCTCGGCGACGGCGCGCGCGCGATCCATCTCGGCACGCGCGATTGTTCGATCCAGCGGCGCTTCCAGAAACTGGTCGAGGAGGCGCCCGCGCCGCTGATCCCGGACGACAAGCATCGTGCCTTGACCGACGCGGCGGTGCGGCTGGCGACCCATTTGCGGTATCGTGGTGCCGGGACGGTCGAGTTCCTGGTCGATGCCGACAGCTTCGATTTCTATTTCCTCGAAATGAACGCGCGCATCCAGGTCGAGCATCCGGTGACCGAACAGGTGACCGGGATCGACCTGATCGAGCAGCAATTGCTGATTGCCGACGGCGAGCCGCTCGGGCTCCGGCAGGAGGAGATTGGCTGCCACGGCCACGCGATCGAGGTGCGGATCAACGCCGAGGACTGGAAGGCCGATTTCCGCCCGTCGCCGGGCACGGTGCAGGTGGCGGCGTGGCCGGCCGGGGCGGGGATCCGCGTCGACAGCCATATCGGCGGCGGCGGCGTGGTTCCGCCCTTCTACGATTCGCTGATTGGCAAGCTGATCGTCTCCGGCACCACGCGCGCGGAAGCCGTGGCGCGGCTCGCCGCGGCGCTGGATGCGCTGCGGATCGAGGGGATCGAGACGACCGCCGGCCTGCACCGCCGGATCGCGGCCGATCCCCGCTTCGTCGCCGGCGGCGTCGATACACGTTTCTTTGAAGGGCTGACCCATGGCTGAAATCGGCCTCGTCGACGTATCGATGCGCGACGGCAACCAGAGCCTGTGGGGCGCGACCGGGCTCGACACGCGCCAGATGCTGGAGATTGCCGGCCAG
>JAQGKS010000096.1 GCA_028289965.1 Sphingomonas bacterium | reverse complement strand
CCGAGCCGACGATCAACGAGCATCTGGGCGATGCTTATTGGACCGCCGGCCGCCGCTTCGAGGCGCGCTATGCGTGGCGCGCCGCGCTCGTCTACGCCGACGACGCCAAGCTCACCGGCCGGATCCGGGCGAAGATCGATGGCGGCCTGTCGCCGGAGCGCGCCGCGCCTTGATGCGGAGGCAGCAAACCGCCTTCGCCAAGATCAATCTCTCCCTCCATGTCCGTCGCCGGCGGCCCGACGGCTATCATGAGATCGAGACGATCTTCGCTTTCGCGCAGGACGGCGACCTGCTCACGCTGACCGGGCAAGACGCGCCGCCGCTGACGATCGAGGGGCCCTTCGCCAACGGCCTCTCCACGGGCGACGACAATCTGGTGTTGCGGGCCGTCGCCGCGCTGGGGCTCGCGGGGCAGGGGCTTGGCCTCACGCTAGACAAGCGGTTGCCGGTCGCGGCCGGGATCGGCGGCGGTTCGGCTGACGCGGGTGCAGCGATCCGGCTGCTCGCCGCACGCGCCGGCAAGACGCCCGGCCAATTGGATGCGATTGCGGAACGTCTTGGCGCGGACGTGCCGGCCTGCGTCGCCTCCGTCACGGCCCGCGCGGAGGGCCTCGGCTATCCGGTCCGCGCGGTCGCCGCGCAGGGGTTGAGCGGAATGTCGCTGCTGCTGGTCAATCCGGGGGTCGCCTGCCCGACCGGACCGGTATTCGCGGCCTGGGACGGCATCGATCGCGGCGCGCTGGTGGAGGGAGATCCGCTGGCGGCGGCGCGGGACGGGCGGAACGACCTGGAAGCCCCGGCGCGCGCGTTGCTGCCGGTGATCGGCGACATTCTCGATCGGCTCGGTCGCTCGCCGGGCGCGCAGCTGGTGCGGATGTCGGGATCGGGCGCGACCTGCTTCGCCTTGTTCGACTCGGGTGGCGCTCGCGATGCGGCAGCCGCCAACTTGCGCGACGACCACCCGAACTGGTGGGTGATGGCCACCGCGCTGCGCTGACCCGTTTGTCCTGATCTGGGACGGGCGGGACGAAAGGCGGCGGCGCGACGCCGAGCCTGCCGAGGCTCCCGGCTGTGGCACGCCTTTTGCTGGGGTCGCGTCAGACGGGTCGGAGCGCCATTTCCCCAATTGGCGTCGACATCCGCGAACGGCCCAGACGCGCGCGCGTCTCGTCGTTTCTTTGGGCGGCGGGCCATGAGCCTGCCGCCCTTTTTGTTCATCCCGCCGCCACCAGCGTCTCGACCAGATCGAGCGGCATCGGCCCTTCGCCCAGCACTGCCGCGTGGAACCTGCGCCGATCGAACCGGCGGCCGAGCCGGCGGGCCATGTCCGCCCGCATCCGCCGCAGACGAAGATGCCCGAGCGTATAGCCGAGTGCCTGGCCGGGCCACGCCATGTAGCGGTGGACCTCCGCCACGACTTCGCCCCGTGCCTGCCCGGTAACCGCGGCGAGGTAGGCGACCGCCTTGTCGCGCGACCAGCGATGATGGTGCAGCCCGGTATCGACCACCAGCCGGGCGGCGCGGAACAATTCGGCCTGGAGCCGGCCGATATTGCCCGCCGGATCGCCCTTGTAGAGCCCGAGTTCGTCGGCGAGCTGCTCGGCATACAAGGCCCATCCCTCGGCATAGGCGTTGAAGCTGGCGACGCGGATCAGCAGCGGGGCTTCCCCCGCGCCCAGCGCGACGGCGCCCTGGGTGTGATGGCCGGGAACGGCTTCGTGGTAGGTCGTGGTGGCGATCGCCATCCGGGGGACCGCGCGCATGTCGCGCAGGTTGAGCCAGAAGACGCCGGGCCGCGATCCATCGAGCGACGGCGGATCGGCATAGGCGCCCGGCGCGCCCGCCTCGCTCGCCACCGGCACGCGGCGCACCTCGAGCGCCTGGCGCGGGATCATCGCCGCGGGCAGGAATTCGCGTTGGCGCCGCTCGACCCCTCGGATCAGCGCGCGGGCGTAATCGAGCGCCGCCTCCCGCCCGGCGTCGCTATCGGGAAAGAGCTGGCGCGGATCGCGGCCGAGTGCGGTGAGCCGCGCGCCGACGCTGCCGCGGCTGAGCCCGCGCTGGCGCAGCAGGACGTTGAGCCGCGCGCCAATCCGCGCAACCTCCGCCAGCCCGATCCGGTGGATCTCGGCGGGCGACTCGACCGTGTCGCCGAGCGCGCGGACGTTGGCGGCGTAGAGTGCCTCGCCATCGGTCTGCGCCCAGACGCCATCATCCTCCCGCCCGCGCGGCAAAGCCAGCGCGACGTGCGCGCGCAGCTCGGCGATCGCGGGCCGGGCGTGCCGTTCGAGCGCGGTGATCGCGCGCGCCTCGGCCGTCCGCCGGGCGCGTCCGTCGAGGGCGGCGTCCGCCATCCGCGTGCGCAGCGCGACGATCAGCGGGTGGCTCGCTGCGTCTCCGGCGAGGAAGGCGTCGAGCATCGGCAGCGTCGCGGCGAGGATCGGCTTGGGCGGCCGGCATCCCGCCGCCTCGTCCGCCTTCATCTTTTCGATCACCCCCGCGAAGCCCTGGCGGAAGCCGTCGAGCTTGGTGATCCACGCGTCCACCGCCGCCGGGGTGGAGAGCGACTGCTGCGCGGCCATGAAGTTGACGGTATCGACGGCGGGGCCACCGATCTGGTTGACGATGTAGGGCAGGTGCCCCGAATACCAGAAAGGATTGACCCGGCCGTAGGGCACCGCGGCCGAGCGGGTGCCGTTCGCCACCACCGCGCGCGCAGTTGCCAGCCTGAGCGCGCCGCGGCGATCGCCGGTGCAGGACAGGCGCCCGAGTTCCGCCCCCGCCCGTGCCAGCTCGGCCCGCCACGCCGCTTCGCCCGCGGGCGAATAATCGTCCATCCGCCGCGCTAGCGGGCCGCCGTCGAGCGCCTGCGGCGCGCCATTATAGGTGGCGGTCTCGGGCAGGTGGGCAAGCAGCCGGTCGGCGACATCGTCCAGCGGCCGGGTTACCGGGCAGGGCAGGGCGCGCGGGGCCGCCGACACGCGGGTGCCGGCCATCGCGGCGGTGGCCACCAGCATCGCAATCGTCTCGCGTCTCGTCCGCATCGCTGCTCCCTGCCGCTGCCGTCGTGACATCCGCGCGACGCGCGGGCAACAGGCCCGCAGTGGAGGCACAAGCGTATGGATGAAGTGTTGACCGAACTGCCCGGCGATCCGGCGACGGGGATGCTGGTGATCGCCGATCACGCATCGAACCGCGTGCCGGACGACATCGTCCTCGGCGTCGCGGCGGAACGGATGACCGAACATGTCGCGATCGACATCGGCGTCGATCCGCTCGCCCGCGCACTGTGTGCCGCGCTCGGCTGCCCCGGCGTGCTGGCGGCGGTGTCGCGGCTGGTGATCGATCTCAACCGCGAGGAGGACGCGCCCGGCCTGATCCCGGTGGCGAGCGACGGGCATGCCGTGCCCGGCAATGCGGCGCTGGATACGGCTGCGCGTGCGGCCAGGGTCGGGCGTTTCTGGCGGCGCTATCACGATCATCTGGCACAGCGGATCGCGGCCGACCGGCCAACGCTTTTGGTATCGCTGCACAGCTTTACGCCGCGCCTCGCGACCGATCCGGCGCAGGCGCGGCCGTGGCAGATCGGCGTGCTTTACAACCAGGACGATCGCGCCGCCCGAATCGCGATCCCGATGCTGGAGGCGGGCGGGATCGTGACCGGGGACAATCTGCCTTATTCCGGTCAGGTGCTGAACGCGACGATGAACCGCCACGGCGAGGCGAGCAGCATCGCCTATCTCGGGCTGGAGGTGCGGCAGGATCTGATCGGCGATGCGGCCGGGGTGGCGCGGTGGCGGGATCGGCTGGCCCCGATCATCGCCGCCACCGGCGACGCGCTTCTGGCCTGATCGCGGACGGCTTTGGCTTGGCAAGCGCGGCACAGTCGGCCTAGACGCACGGCATGACCCAGAGCTTCGACAAATCCCGCCTGCCCAGCCGCCATGTCTCGGTCGGGCCCGAGCGCGCCCCCCACCGCAGCTATTATTATGCGATGGGCATGACCGAGGAGGAGATTGCGCGCCCGTTCGTCGCGATCGCCAGCGCCGGCAATGACAGCGCGCCGTGCAACACGACGCTGAATGCCCAGGCCGATATCGCCCGCGAAGGCGTGATCGCCGCCGGCGGCACCCCGCGCCGGTTCAACACGATCACGGTCACCGACGGGATCGCGATGGGCCATCAGGGGATGAAGAGCTCGCTCGTCAGCCGCGAGGTGATCGCCGATTCGGTCGAGCTGTCGGTGCGCGGCCATTGCTATGACGCGCTCGTCACCTTTGCCGGGTGCGACAAGTCGCTGCCGGGCATGATGATGGCGATGCTGCGGCTGAACGTGCCGTCGATCTTCGTCTATGGCGGATCGATCCTGCCGGGCAGCTTCCACAATAAGGACGTGACGGTCGTCGACGTGTTCGAGGCGGTCGGCCAGCATGCCGCCGGCAATTGCCCGCTGCATGAGCTGATCGCGCTGGAGAAGGTCGCCTGCCCCGGCCACGGCGCGTGCGGCGGCCAGTTCACCGCCAACACGATGGCCTGCGTCGCCGAGGCCATGGGGCTGTCGCTGCCCAACAGCAACATGATGCCGGCGCCCTATCGCGGGCGCGACGAGATCGCCCGCGCCGCCGGCCGCCAGGTGATGACGTTGCTCGCGAAGAATCTGCGCCCGCGTGATCTTTGCACCCGCGAGGCGTTCGAAAATGCCGCGCGCGTCGTCGCCGCGACCGGCGGATCGACCAACGCCGCGCTCCATCTGCCGGCAATGGCAAACGAGGCGGGGATCGACTTCGACCTGTTCGACGTCGCCGAGATCTTCAAGACCACGCCCTACATCGCCGATCTCAAGCCCGGCGGCCGCTACGTCGCCAAGGACATGCACGAGGCGGGCGGCGTCTACATGCTGATGAAGACGCTGCTCGCGGGCGGCTTCCTTCACGGCGATTGCATGACGGTCACCGGCAAGACGCTCGCCGAGAATATCGACGAGGTGACGTGGAACCCCGACCAGAAGGTGATCTACGACGTCAATACTCCGCTCAGCCCGACCGGCGGCGTCGTCGGCCTGCGCGGCACGCTGGCGCCCGATGGCGCGATCGTGAAGGTCGCGGGGATGCACCGGCTCCAGTTCAGCGGCCCGGCGCGGGTGTTCGATTGCGAGGAGGATTGCTTCGCCGCGGTCGAGGCGCGCCAGATCGCGGAAGGCGCGGTGATCGTGATCCGCTACGAAGGCCCCAAGGGCGGTCCGGGCATGCGCGAGATGCTGTCGACCACCGCTGCGCTCTACGGCCAGGGACTGGGCGAGAAGGTCGCGCTGATCACCGACGGGCGCTTTTCGGGCGGCACGCGCGGTTTCTGCATCGGCCATGTCGGGCCTGAAGCAGCGGATGGCGGGCCGATCGCTTTGATCGAGGATGGCGACATCATTTCGATCGATGCCGAAGCGGGCACGATCGATCTGAACGTCGACGAGGCGGTGCTGGCGGAGCGGCGTGCGCGCTGGCAGCCGCGCCGCAACGACTATCAGGCGGGCGCGCTGTGGCGCTACGCCCAGGGTGTCGGCCCGGCCTGGCAGGGTGCGGTGACGCATCCCGGCGCACGGGCGGAAACCCATGTCTATGCGGATATCTGACCGGCGGCTCGGTGCCCTGACGCTGGCGCTGGTCTCGCTTGCCGGTTGCGGCGAGCAGGCGGCGAGCGACCCGTTCCCGGATAGCGGCACGCCGCCCGACCGGATCGAATGCCGGATCGGCGCGGACGCCGCGTTCGATCGGGTCTGCACCGTCGATCGGCTGGAAACGCCCGAGGGGCTGATCCTGACGCTGCGCCACCTCGATGGCGGATTCAGGCGCCTGCGCGTGACGAACGACGGGCAGGGCGTTGTCTCCGCCGACGGCGCCGAGGCGGCGCGCGTGACGATCACCGCCGACACGCAAATCGAGGTGGCGATCGCCGGCGATGCCTATCGCCTGCCGGCGACGGTCAAGCCCGGGGCCCGGGCCGGCACCGGCCAGTGAACCCACGCCCGATCCTCGGCGCGGCCGAAATGCGCGCCGCCGAGGAGGCGGTGATCACCGCCGGCACTCTGGTCGAGACATTGATGGAGCGGGCGGGCGTCGGCGTGGCGGAGGCGGCGCGACTCTTTTCCGGCGGGATGCCGGCGCTGATCCTGTGCGGCCCGGGCAATAATGGCGGGGATGGCTATGTCGCCGCGCGTCACCTGAAGGCGATGGGCGCATCGGTGCGCGTCGCGGCGCTCGGCTGCCCAAGCGGCGGCGCGGCCGGCGCGGCGCGGTCCGCCTGGGACGGGCCGATCGCGACGCTGGAAGAGGCGCGGCCCGCGCCATTGTTGATCGACTGCCTGTTCGGCACCGGGCTCGCCCGCCCGCTCGCTGCGGACGTGACG
>JAQGKS010000068.1 GCA_028289965.1 Sphingomonas bacterium | reverse complement strand
GATCTGAGCGCCGGCAAGTCCGCGATCCTGATCTCCCACCGTTTCTCCAGCGTCCGCATGGCCGATCGCATCCTCGTGCTGGCCGACGGCAAGGTCGAGGCGCAGGGCACGCACCAGCAACTGGTGACGGAAGGCGGCCGCTACGCCGAACTGTTCGAGTTGCAGGCGGCGGGATATCGCTGATGCGCCCGTCCGGCGGCGACGCGGCCCCGGCGTCTACCGATCAAAAGGTTGCCAGCGCCGCCGCCGACCCTGCATTGAAGGCGCACGCCTTGGCGACGCCAGGCCCCCCTCCAGCAGAACGGGATTCGATGAGCTTCTTCCAACGCCAATACCGGATCGAATGGGGCCAGTGCGACCCGGCCGGCATCGTCTATGCGCCGCGCTATCTCGACATGTTCGGCGAGAACACGATCCTGCTGTTCGAGGCGGCCGGCCTGCCCAAGAAGCGCCAGATGCTGGCAAAGCTCGGCGTCGCCGGCTTCCCGATGGTCGACGTCCAGGCGCGCTTCCTCCGGCCGACCGCTTATGGCGACGAAGTGGTGATCGAGGCGGATGCGCCGGCGTTCGGCAATAGCAGCTTCACCATCGCCCACCGCCTGCTGCACGATGGCACGCTGTGCGTCGAATGCACCGAAAAGCGGGTGTGGACCGTGCCCGACGCGAGCCGGCCGGGTGGCCTGCGCGCCGAGCGGGTGCCGGACGAGATTCGCGCCCTGTTCGCCCGCGGCGCGACAGCCTGAACGAACACCGGCCACCCGCACGGGATGTGCGGGTGGCCGGATTGTCTATCGCATCAGCCTCAGTGCGGCAGGCCGAGAATCTCGCGGGTTTCTTCCGCGGTCGCCAGATCCTTGCCGAGCTTGTCGATGATGTCGGCGCCCCAGTTGACGAGATCGGCGTTGGTGCCGGCCTTCTGGCCGCGCCGCAGGTAGATCGTGTCCTCGAACCCGACGCGGATGTTGCCGCCGAGCAGGATCGCCTGCGCCGCCATCGGGAAGGAGTGGCGGCTGACGCCGAAGCCGGTCCACGTCGCGCCGCGCGGAAGCTGGTTGCGCGAATAGCTCATCGCCTCGGTCGTCGCCGGCAGGCCGTATTTGGTGCCGAGCACGAACGAGAAGGGCACGTTCTTGGGGATCGCGCCCTTGGCCATCAGATCGTCGGCGAACACGAAGTCGCCCGCCTCGAAGCATTCGATTTCGGGCAGCACGCCGGCATCCTGGATCATGTGGCCCATGCGGGTGATCATCGGATCGAGGTTGATCGCGGCGCCGCCCCACAGGTTCATCGTGCAGATGTCCAGCGTGCACATTTCGGGCTTGAGATCGAGGATATGCTCCAGCCGCCGCTCCGCAGTGTACATGATCGTGCCGGGGCCACAGACCGACGGATCCTCGTCGCTCTGCATCCAGGTGCAGCCGGGGCCGGTGGTGACGTTGAGGATCACCGAATTATTCTTGGCGCGGATCAGGCGCACCGCCTCGCGATAATGCTCCAGCTCGGTCGATTGCTTGCCGCTTTCGGGATCGCGCACGTGGATGTGCAGGATCGACGCGCCCGCTTCGGCCGCGGCCAGCCCCTGCTCGGCGATCTGCGCCGGGCTGATCGGGAAATTGTCATGGTTGGGAAGCGGCGAGCTTCCGGTCACCGCGCATGTGATGAAAACCTTGTCCGACACCCGATCACGCCTCTTCTGTTGATGGGCGCACGGATCGGGAAACCCCGGCCGTGCCGCCAGTTGATGGCGGACCTATCACAAAAAAGCCGGGCCATGGCCATATAGGGCGAACCGCGATGGGCCCATTTGCGAAGCCCGCGCGCGATCCGCCCCGACCGAGGTGCCGATCCTCGCCGGCCGGTCAGACGCGCTTTTGCGCCTTGTACCACGCATAGCCGGCACCGGCCGCCGCGCCGATGATCGGCCCGACGAACGGAACCGGGATCGCGATCACCGCGCCGATCGCGGCTGCCTTTGCCATGCTCTTGCCGAGCGCCTTGTCCGGTGGGGTCATGCTGCGATCCTTCCTGCTGTTCAGCCATTCCGAACGCCCCGATGGGCAGACGGGTCCGGCGGCCCTTTCGCCGATCGGCATCGCTGGCTATCTCTCGATGCATGGCGCGCTCCAGCAAGCTCAAGGTGTTCCGCACCCCGATCGGCTTCCACGACGCCTATGTCGCCGCGCCCAGCCAGAAGGCGGCGATGGAGGCATGGGGCAGCGACAAGGATCTGTTCGCCCGCGGCGAGGCCGAACTGGTGACCGATCCGGCACTGACGGCCGCGCCGCTCGCCACGCCGGGGGTGATCGTCAAGCGGCTGCGCGGCACCGCGGCGGAGCAGATCGCCGCGCTGCCGCCCGATCGCCCGCGCCGGGCCAAGGCGGCCCCGGTGGCGGACGAGGTGGTGGACACGCCGGAGAAACCCGCCGCTGCCAAACGCCCGCCGAAGCGGCCGCCACGCCCCGCCCGCACTATGCTGGATGCGGCCGAGGAAGCCGTCGCGGCGGCGCGTGCGCGTCAGGCGGAGGAGCGCCGGGCGCTCGCCGAGCGCGAGGCGGCGCTGGCGCGGGAACGACGCGCGCTCGACAAGGAACAGGCCGAGGAGATGGCCCGGCTCAAGCGCGCGCGCGACACCGCCGAGGCGGATTTCGACACCGCGCTGCGCGCCTGGCAAGGCTGATGCCGCTCCGGGCGGCACGCCGGCCAGCGCACCCATGACACAGGAGACGGGCTTGCCACGATCGACGCGCTTCCGATTTGGCCCCGCGGCCGCGCTGCTGCTGGCCGCGCTCGCCGGCTGCTCCAAGCCCGCCCCCGCGCCCGAACCCGTGGCTACATCGGTGCCGGCGCCGACGCCGCCGATCGCCCTGCCGCCGACCGCCGCGCGGAACAGCGATGATCCCGCCCTGTTCGCCCCGCTCCAGTCGGGCAAGGTCAAGGACGCGATCTACCAGGCGCTCAAGACCGGCCAGACCCAGCGGTGGCAGGATGGCGCGCTCAGCGGCTATGCCGTGCCCAGCCAGACGACCGGCGCCAATGGCTGCCGCGCGGTCCGCTACACGGTCGATCAACGCCAGGGCGCAACCTACGAATCGATCACCGCCTGTGACGCGACGCCGCGGTAGGAGGCCCGTTGCAATCCATCGAATCGTCCAAGTCCGCCCGTTGCGTCGACCGCCGTTTCCCGCAAGATATTATGTTACTTGGAGATTTGGCGCAAACTTCGGCAGGACGGACTTGCGTCGCCCTCCCCCGCTGATACTCTGAACCGGACGGGCCGTTCATCCGGCTACCGCCCGCGCCAGGAAGTGATAGCAGGGGAGACCCGAATGCATGTGGGCATGGCAACCGGCTTCGCGCACCAGCGCGGGCACGCATATCCCGATACGCGGTTCATGCGCGAGGAATTGGAAAATTGCGTCCTGGCCGAGGAGCTCGGCTACGACTCGATCTGGATAACGGAGCATCATTTCACCGATTATTCGATGTCGACCGATCCGCTCCAATTGCTCAGCTACATTGCCGGGCGGACGCGGCGGATCAAGCTCGGCACGCAGGTGATCGTCGTGCCCTGGCACGATCCGGTGCGGCTCGCGGAACGGATCATCCTGCTCGATCACATGTCGGACGGGCGCACCATCCTCGGTTTCGGCCGCGGCCTTGCCCGCCACGAATATGAAGGGATGCGCGTCAACCAGGGGCAGGCGCGCGAGCTCTATGACGAAATTCTCCAGATGGTCATCCCCGCGCTGGAAAGCGGCATGATCGAGGGCGGCGCGATCTTCCAGCAGCCACGACGCGAGCTGCGCCCAGCCCCGCTGCGCAGCTTCGCCGGCCGCAAATTCTGCGGTTCGTTCACCGAAAGCTCGCTTCACACCGCCGCCGAACTCGGCTTCGGCCGGCTGATCCTGATGCTCCCCCAGCGCGATACCGCGCCCGAGCCCGACGGCTATCTGCCCGTCTGGCAGGAGGTCCATGGCCTCGGCAGCGTACCGCCAAAGCCGTGCGTCTCGGGCCAGTTCTTCGTCGACGAGAGCGCCGATCGCGCGCTCGAGGTCGGCGCGCTTTACACCGCCCACACGATGCGCGCGGCGATCACCAACTACGAACTCGACAAGGACGTGCTGCAGGAGATCCCCGGCTATGAAGGCTATGCCAAGCGCCGCGTGCCGCCCGAAAAGCTCGAGGAATTCATCGAGGCATTCGGCAAGACCGTCATTGCCGGCACGCCCCAGATGGTGCTGGATCAGATCGCCGGGCTCAAGGCCGCCTATGATCCGCAGGCCTTCTTCCCGCATCTATATTATGGCGGGATGCCGCAGGATGAAGCGGTCGGCAACATGCGCCGCTTCGCCCGCGACGTGCTGCCCGAACTGAAGAGCTGGGAAGCGGTCAGCTCGCTCGACAGCGCCTTCACCGGCTAGGCCGGCGCCGGCCGGAACCCTGCCCGTTCGGGGATTTGCGCAGAATACGGGCTCCTCCCTCCGGCGCAGCCGCGATCGATTTTGCCGTTGATGGCGCGCGCGGTGCCGCTACCAGAGGATTCTTCGACATGAGGATTCCCATGCTCATCGGCGCTTATTCTCCATCGGGCCGCGCGCCCGCATGATCGCGCACGCAACACCGCCCGTCCCCCGCCGCCGCGGCGTCGCCGGGCACCTCTACGTCCAGGTGCTCGTGGCGATCGTCCTCGGCGCGGTCGTCGGCCACGTCTGGCCGGACGTCGGCGAAGCGCTCAAGCCGCTCGGCGATGGCTTCATCAAGCTGGTCAAGATGATCATCGCCCCGGTGATCTTCCTGACGGTGGTCACCGGGATTGCGGGAATGCGCGAACTGGCCAGCGTCGGCCGGGTCGCGGGCAAGGCCTTCGCTTATTTCCTGTTCTTCTCCACCCTCGCGCTGATCCTCGGCCTCCTCGTCGCCAATCTCGTGCGGCCGGGCGCGGGCATGAACGTCGATCCGGCGACGCTCGACAGCGCCGCGGTCGCGGCCTTCAGCGACAAGGCGCACGAAGCCGGCATCGTCCCCTTCCTGCTCGGCATCATCCCCGAAACCGCTCTGTCCGCGCTGACCGACGGATCGATCCTCCAGGTATTGTTCGTCGCGATCCTGTTCGGGATCGCGCTGTCGCTGGTCGGCGCGGCCGGCCGGCCGCTGTTCGACCTGCTCGAGCGGCTGGCGCTGGTCGTCTTCCGCCTCGTCGGCATCCTGATGCGGGCCGCGCCGATCGGCGCATTCGGCGCGATCGCCTTCACCATCGGCAAATATGGGGTCGGTTCGCTCGCCAATCTCGGCGCACTCGTCGCCACCTTCTATCTTACCTCGCTACTGTTCGTGCTCGTCATCCTCGGCGCGGTCGGTTGGGCCAACGGTTTCTCGATCCTCCGCCTGATCCGCTATCTGCGCGCGGAACTGCTGCTGGTGCTCGGCACCTCCTCGTCCGAGGCCGCGCTGCCCAGCCTGATGGAGAAGATGGAGCGCGCCGGCT
>JAQGKS010000045.1 GCA_028289965.1 Sphingomonas bacterium | reverse complement strand
ATCTGGTCGCCGACTTTCCGGCGATTCCCGAGGGCTGGGCCTATCTCGATACCGCGGCGACGGCGCAGAAGCCGCAACCGGTGATCGACGCGATCGCGCGGGCTTATGGCGAAACCTACGCCACCGTCCACCGCGGTGTGTATCAGCGTTCGGCCGACATGACGCTCGCCTATGAGGCGGCGCGGCGGCGGGTCGGGACCTTCCTCAATGCGCCCAGCGCCGACGAGATTCTGTTCGTGCGGGGCGCGACCGAGGCGATCAACCTCGTCGCGCAGAGTTGGGGCGCGCGGCTCCAGCCCGGTGACCGCATCCTGTTGTCGACGCTGGAGCATCATTCGAACATCGTGCCGTGGCAGCTGCTGCGCGATCGTACCGGCATCGAGATCGACGTCGCCCCGCTCGACGCGGACGGCCGGATCGATCTCGATGCGGCCGAGATGATGCTGACCGATCGCCACAAGCTGGTGGCGCTGGCGCATGTCTCCAACGTCCTCGGCTCGGTGCTCGACGCGCGCCGCGCCGCCGACATCGCGCACAAGGTCGGTGCGAAGCTGCTGCTCGACGGGTGCCAGGCGGTGCCCCGGCTGGCGGTGGACGTTGCCGGGCTCGACTGCGATTTCTACGCCTTTTCCGGCCACAAGCTTTACGGGCCGACCGGCATCGGCGCCTTGTGGGCGCGCGGCGAGATCCTCGAATCGATGCCCCCCTGGCAGGGCGGCGGGGCGATGATCGATCGGGTCAGCTTCGCGCGGACAAGCTATGCGCCGCCCCCGGCGCGGTTCGAGGCGGGCACGCCGCACATCGTCGGCGCGCTCGGGCTCCACGCCGCGATCAATTATGTCGACGGCATCGGGCTGGATGCGATCCATGCCCACGAAACGGCGCTGGTGCGGCTGACGCGCGAGGCTTTGGCCGGGCTCAACAGCGTGCGCTTGCTGGGGCCGGAGGATTCGGCCGGGATCGTCAGCTTTGCGGTCGAGGGGGTGCATCCCCACGATGTCGGCACCATATTGGACGAGGAGCGGGTGGCGATCCGCGCGGGCCATCACTGCGCCCAGCCGCTGATGGAGCATCTCGGGCTGCCGGCGACCGCCCGGGCCAGCTTCGGGGTTTATAATGGCGCGGCCGATGTCGCCGCATTGGTGCGCGGCATCGAACGGGTGACGAGGATCTTCGGATGAACGAGCCACACAAGATTGAGATCGAAGAGATCGACGCCGCGCCGCCGCCGCCGCCGCGTGCGCGGGTGGATCGCGAGCCGGATTATCTCGACGGCTTCCTCGCTAAGAAGCCCGAGCCGGTGCCGGCGGGCGAGCCCGGCGGCGAGATTTACGATGCCGTGATCGCGGCGCTCAAGGAAATCTACGATCCGGAAATCCCGGTGAACATCTACGATCTCGGGCTGATCTACGGCGTCGACGTCACCGGCGACGGGCATGTCGCGGTGACGATGACGCTGACCACGCCGCATTGCCCGGTGGCGGAATCAATGCCGGGCGAGGTGGAGATGCAGGTCAGCACGGTGCCTGGCGTCGGCGTCGCCGAGGTCAATCTCGTCTGGGATCCGCCGTGGGATCCGCAGAAGATGTCGGACGAGGCCAAGCTCGAACTGGGGATGCTCTGACATGGCGACGATCACCCGCGCCCGCCCCGCCGCGCTCAACCTGACGCCTTCGGCCGAAGCGCGCATCGCCGCGCTGATGGCGCAGGCGCCCGAGCAGGCGATCGGCGTCAAGCTGTCGACCCCGCGCCGGGGCTGTTCGGGGCTGGCTTATTCGGTCGATTATGTCACCGCCGCCGATCCGATGGACGAGAAGATCATCACGCCGGGCGGCGATTTCTATGTCGATGCCGGGTCGATCCTCTATCTGATCGGATCGACGATGGACTGGGTCGAGGATGATTTCACCGCCGGCTTCGTGTTCAACAATCCAAACGCCAAGGGCGCCTGCGGCTGCGGCGAAAGCTTCACCGTCTGAGGCCCTAGAAAGCGGTGGTGAAGCGCAGCGCGAGCCCGAGATCGTCGGGGGCCGCGGCGAAATTGCCCGGCTCCTGGCGGAGATAGAGGTTGGCATCGATCCAGCCGCGACCGATGCCGCGGCCATAAGCGAGTTCGACGTCGCGCTCGCGCCCGGTCGGGGCGAGATCGAGCAGCCGTTCGGCATAGCCGGTCGTCCCCGTCGCATAATCATACGATACGGGCAGGTTGAGCCGGTAGCCGCCGGCCGACACGCGCAGCGGCTGCGACAGCCGCAGCCCGAACCGGTCGCCGCCGACGAGCAGCCCGGCCTTCGTCACATCGACGGCATAGGCGCTGCTCGTGAGGCGTCCGGCACCGATCGTGGCGGGGCCGCCCTCGGCGCGCGTCCAGCCGCGCCGCCACTGCGCCGCCAGCCGCCAGCCGCCGCCGGCCTCGAATGCGCCGCCCAGATCGACCAGCCTCGTCTGCGAGCCCAGCCCCAATGCCGGGCCGAACCGCGCGCCCAACACGGTTCCCTGCTCGCGGAGCAGGCCGCCGCCGGCGCTGAGGCGCAGTGGTCCGAAGCGCCGATCGGCCGAGAGCGTGACCACCGCATAATTCGGCTCCGCC
>JAQGKS010000025.1 GCA_028289965.1 Sphingomonas bacterium | reverse complement strand
GACGTCAAGGACGTGCTGCTGCTCGACGTGACGCCGCTGTCGCTGGGGATCGAGACGCTGGGTGGCGTGTTCACCCGGATGATCGATCGCAACACGACGATCCCGACCAAGAAGTCGCAGACCTACTCGACCGCCGACGACAACCAGAATGCCGTCACGATCCGGGTGTTCCAGGGCGAGCGCGAGATGGCGGCGGACAACAAGATGCTCGGCCAGTTCGACCTGGTCGGCATTCCGCCGGCGCCGCGCGGCGTGCCGCAGATCGAGGTGACGTTCGACATCGACGCCAACGGCATCGTCAATGTCAGCGCCCGCGACAAGGGCACCGGCAAGGAGCAGCAGATCAAGATCCAGGCCTCTGGCGGCCTTTCGGACAGCGACATCGACCAGATGGTTCGCGATGCCGAAAAGTTCGCCGAGGAGGACAAGAAAAGGCGCGAGACGGCCGAGGCGAAGAACAACGCCGAGAGCCTGATCCACACGACGGAGCGCCAGCTTGCCGAGCATGGCGACAAGGTGGACGCCGCGCTCAAGTCCGAGATCGAGGAAGCGCTGACCGCCGCCAAGACCGCCGTCGAGGGCGGTGACCCCGCCGCGATGACGGAGAAAGCGCAGGCGCTGGCGCAGGTCGCGATGAAGCTGGGCCAGGCGATCTACGAGAAGGAGCAGGCGGCGCAGGCATCCCCGGGTGCGGCCGCGCAAGGCTCGGAGGGCGGGCAGGGCGACGATGTCGTCGACGCCGAATTCTCCGAAGTCGACGACACCAAGTAAGTTGGACCGAACCCCCTCCCGCATCCGCGGGAGGGGGCCAGGCGAGGACCGTTGACCCGATGATCCATATTCGGACAAAACGATGGTTCGTCGCCGCCCCTCCCCGCAGCCGGGGACGGATGGGTGTGGCCGGGGGGCTCAATGGCGGACAGTGATTATTACGACCTGCTCGAAATCGAGCGCACGGCCGACGAAAAGACGATCAAGACCTCCTATCGCCGCCTGGCGATGCAGTGCCACCCGGATCGCAATCCGGGCTGTGCCGACAGCGAGGCCAAGTTCAAGGCGATCAGCGAAGCCTATGACTGCCTGAAGGATCCGCAGAAGCGCGCCGCGTATGATCGCTTCGGCAAGGCGGCGTTCCAGAATGGCGGCCAGGGCCAGGGCCAGGGATTCGAGGGCTTCTCGGACATATTCGAGAATATCTTCGGCGAGTTCATGGGCGGGCGCGGCGGCCAGCAGCGCGGCAATACGCGGCGCGGCGCCGATCTGCGCTACGATCTCGAAGTCACGCTGGAAGAGGCGTTCCACGGCAAGAATGCCGAGGTTCGCATCGACGTCGCGGCGCCGTGCGAGCCGTGCAGCGGCACCGGCGCCAAGGCCGGGACCAGCGCCAAGGGCTGCCCGACCTGCCACGGTCATGGCAAGGTTCGCGCGCAGCAGGGTTTCTTCGTGGTCGAGCGGACCTGCCCGTCGTGCCACGGCAGCGGCCAGGTGATCGCCGAGCCGTGCGAGGCATGCCGCGGCGAAGGGCGGGTCGATCGGGCCAAGTCGCTCGACGTGCGCATCCCCGCAGGCGTCGACGATGGCACGCGCATCCGCGTGTCGGGCGAGGGCGAGGCGGGCGCGCGCGGCGGCCCTCCGGGCGACCTCTACATCTTCATCCATCTTGCGCGCCACGCGCTGTTCGAGCGCGACGGGACGACCTTGTTCGCGCGCTGCCCGGTATCGATCACTACCGCCGCGCTCGGCGGCTCGATCGACGTGCCCGGGCTGGACAAGCAGCGCCACGAGATCCGCATCCCGGCGGGGATCCAGTCGGGCAAGCAATTGCGCCAACGCGGCGCGGGCATGCCGGTGCTCAATGGACGCGGCTTTGGCGACCTTGTCGTCCAGATCGACGTCGAGACGCCGACCAAGCTCAGCGCCCGGCAAAAGGAACTGCTCGAGGAGTTTCGCAGCCTCGAGACCGGCGAGGAAAGCCCGCAGTCGAGCGGCTTCTTCGCGCGGCTCAAGGGAATGTGGACCGACTAGGCGCCTGCTTCCGTTCCTCCCGAACATTGCGAACTCGGCCCACGCGATCCGCCCGATCGCGTGGGCCGAGTTTTTGGTTCGCCGGCTATTTCCCCGCTGTCGGCAACGTGCCGGAACAATGCTACCTACCGGGTGTACGCGCCTCGACTCAGAAGGTGCGGCGCCGGGTCGGAATGCGTTCGAACCACAGGGGGTTGAGGATGGCCGTGACCGACCATGTCGACATGTCGACATTCATCGAAGGCGTGAAGAAGCGTAATCCCGGGCAAGCGGAGTTCGTCCAGGCCGTCCAGGAAGTTGCCGAGGACATCTTCGAGTTCATCGAGGATAAGGAAGAATATCACGAATATCAGATCCTGCGGCGCATCGCCGAGCCGGATCGGATCATCTCCTTCCGGGTGACGTGGGAGGACGACAACAATAATATCCGGGTGCAGCGCGGCTGGCGCGTGCAGAACAACAACGCGATCGGCCCGTATAAGGGCGGCCTGCGCTTTCACCCGACCGTCACCGAAAGCGTGCTGAAATTCCTCGCGTTCGAGCAGACGTTCAAGAACGCGCTCACCGGGCTGCCGATGGGCGGCGGCAAGGGCGGCGCCAACTTCAATCCCAAGGGCAAGAGCGATCACGAGGTGATGCGCTTCTGCCAGAGCTTCATGACCGAGCTGTATCGCCACGTCGGCGCCGACGTGGATGTGCCGGCGGGCGACATCGGTGTCGGCTCGCGCGAGATCGGCTATATGTTCGGCCAGTATAAGCGGATCACCAACCAGTTTACCGGCGTGCTGACCGGCAAGGCGCTGGAATATGGCGGATCGCTGATCCGGCCCGAGGCGACCGGCTATGGCGCGGTCTATTTCCTCGCCAACATGCTGCGCACCAAGGGGCAGGACCTGACCGGCAAGACGGCGGTGATCTCGGGCTCGGGTAACGTCGCGACCCACGCGGCCGAAAAGATCGTCCAGCTGGGCGGCAAGGTGCTGACGCTGTCGGACAGCCAGGGCTTCATTCATGATCCGGACGGGATCAGCCAGGAAAAGATCAACTGGGTGAAAACCCACAAGACCAAGCGCCGCGGCCGCATCGCCGATTATGCCGCCGAGTTCACCGGCGCGACGTTCATCCCGGGCAAGACCCCGTGGGGCGTGCCGTGCGACGTTGCGCTGCCGTGCGCGACGCAGAACGAACTGTTGGGCGAGGATGCCAAGACGCTGGTGGCGAACGGCTGCATCGCCGTTTCCGAGGGCGCCAACATGCCGACCGACCTCGCCGGGGTCCACGTCTTCAAGGATGCCCGCATCCTCTATGCGCCGGGCAAGGCGGCCAATGCCGGCGGCGTCGCGGTGTCCGGCCTGGAGATGAGCCAGAATTCGGAACGCCGTTCGTGGAAGGAAGCGGAGCTCCAGCAATTGCTGCTCGACATCATGGAAGGCATCCATCGGCGCTGTGTCGAATATGGCGCGAAGGGCGATGGTTATGTCGATTATGTGAAGGGCGCCAATATTGCGGGCTTCAAGAAGGTCGCGGACGCCATGCTCGCCTACGGCGTGGTCTGACCCGACGGGACGCAGGCGCCAGGGGGCGCTGACGGCGCGGGCGGCAGCCGAACCTGCCGCCTAGCGTTCGAGTGCGCGGATCTCGTTATTGGCCAGCCGCAGGCGCTCGGCGAGATCGCGGGTGATGTTGCCGATGATGCGGATCAGCACCTCCGGGTGGCGGCGGCCGAGCGCGTCGAAATCCTCGATCCGGAACCCGAACGCCTGGA
>JAQGKS010000001.1 GCA_028289965.1 Sphingomonas bacterium | reverse complement strand
GTTGGCAGTGCGGCGGCGGCGGCGAGGGCGGCAAGGAACTGGCGACGGCTATGCACCGCGGACACGTCGTTCATCAGCAACTCTCCCCGATTTTCGCCATGTTCTGAGCCAGCGTCGCGGCTTTGGCAAACAGCGTCGGGAGCCCCGCTTCGTCGATCCGGTCGATCGGCCACCACTCTCCGTCGAGCGCGATCGCCGGCGCGGGCGCGGCGACGACGGACAGCTCCAGCGCGAAGTGGGTGAAGACATGGGCGACCGTGCCGATCGGCGTCCATGCCGCCGGGAAGGGGGCGTCATCGCCGGGCGGAGGCCCGTCGCCCCACGGCCCGCTCGGCAAAGCGCGCATGCCCCCCAGCAGCCCGCGCGGCGGCCTTCGGCGCAGCAGCACCTGCCCCTCGCGGCTCGCCCAATAGGCTGTGCCGTGGCGCAGCGGCCGCGCCTTCTTGGCCAGCTTGAACGGAAAGGCGGCCGGCTCGCCGGTGCGCACCGCCGCGCAGCATTCCAGCAACGGGCAGATCGCGCAGGCGGGCGACCGGGAGGTGCAGATCGTCGAGCCCAGATCCATCAGCGCCTGGGCGAAGTCCCCGGCCCGTTGCTCCGGGGTGATCGCTTCGGCGTGCGCATAGATTTCCGAGCGCGACGCCGGCAGCGGCGTGGCAATGCCGAACAGGCGGGAGACGACGCGCTCGACATTGGCATCGACCACAACCGCGCGTCGGCCGAAGGCGATCGCGGCCACTGCGGCGGCGGTGTAGCGGCCGATGCCGGGAAGCGCGCGAAGCCCGGCCTCGTCGCTTGGAAAGCCGCCGCGGGCCACCACTGCGCGGGCACAGGCGATCAGGTTGCGCGCCCGCGCATAATAACCAAGCCCCGCCCAGGCCGACATTACCGCGGCCTCCTCCGCCGCCGCCAGCGCCTCGACCGTCGGCCAGGACCGCGTGAACGCCTCGAAATAAGCGCGGACAGCGGCGACGCTGGTCTGCTGCAGCATGATCTCCGACAGCCAGACGCGGTAGGGATCGGTGGCGGGGGCGCCCGGCGGCGCGCGCCACGGCAGCGACCGGGCGTGGGCATCGTACCAGGCAAGAAGCGCGGTTGCGGCATCGACGGGCATCAGGCGCTATGGCATGGAGCGCAGCATGACGGAACGGAAGAGCAAAGGCCGGGTGACGGAGCCCGAGCGGCCGCGTGGCGGCCGTGCCCGTTCGGTCGCAGAGATGGTGCCGGCGATCGGCGGTGCTGCATTTCGCCGCTTCGGCTTCGTCCAGTCGTCGGTGGTCAGCCGCTGGGCGGAGATCGTCGGCCCGCGTTACGCCGATGTCTCGGCCCCCGAATCGATACGCTTCCCGCATGGCCAGCGCGCCGATGGCGTGCTCACGCTGACCGTCGATGGCGCGCATGCGCCGATGATGCAGCATGTCGCGCCGGCGATCGTCGAGCGGGTCAACCGCTTCTTCGGATATCCGGCGGTGGCGCGCGTCGCGATCCGCCAGGGCGCGCCCTTGCGTCCGGTGCGCCGCCCCGCGCCGCCGCCGAGGCCCGTGCCGGTGGAGTTGGGGGAGAGCCTGCGGACCATCGCCGATCCCGAATTGCGCGCCTGCCTCGAGGGGCTGGCCGGCGCGCTGGTCGCGGCGGAAGCGGCGCCGATATTGAAGATCGAGGTCAAGGGACGAGTGAAATGAGCAAGCTGGGCATTGCCGCGGCGATCGCCGCGACGGCGCTTTCGGTGACGGCCCTGCCGCTTGCCGCCGCACCCCGGCCGGCGACGGCGCGCGACTGGTCGACCGCGATCACCAAGACGGCGGCGGGCGCCTATGTGATGGGCAATCCCAGGGCCAAGGTCCGCCTGGTCGAATATCTGTCGATGACCTGCTCCCACTGCGCGCAGTTCATCGGCGAATCGCTCAGTCCATTGAAGGCCAATTATATCCGCACCGGGCTCGTCAGCCTCGAGGTGCGCCACGCGATCCGCGACAGCCTCGATATCTCGGCCACGCTCATCGCGCGGTGCGGCGGCCCGGCGGGGTTCTTCCCGGCCACCGAGACATTGCTCGCCCAGCAGGAGACGTGGATCGCCGCTGCGATCGCGTTCCAGGAAAAGGATGGCGGCGCATCGGCCAAGCTGCCGGTGGCGCAGGCGCTCGCCGTCAATGCGCGGGGGGCGGGGCTCGATCGGATCATGGCCGCGCGCGGGCTGCCCGCCGCCAAGGTCAATGCCTGCCTTGCCGATACCAAGGAACAGGAGCGGCTTGCCGCGATGGCCAAGGAGGCGTGGGGCACGCGCAGCATTCCCGGCACGCCCGCCTTCCTGATCAACGACAAGCTCGCCGAGAATGTGTCGAGCTGGGCCGCGTTGGAACCCAGGTTGCGCGAAGCGGTGCGCTGAGCCCGTTTTGACGGGGCGGACCGGGCACGGCATACGGGCGACAGGCAAGCCAGGAGCAGACAGGCAGATGAGCATGACCAAGGGTTTCGCGGCGACGGCAATGGCCCTGGTGCTCATGCTGGGCGGCTGCGGCAAGCAGGATGACAGCGCGGCCCCCGCCGCCAGTGCCGACGGATCGGCCGCGGCAGCGCCGGCCGCCGCCGGGCAGGACTGGACCCAGACCGCCGCGGTCACGCC
>JAQGKS010000294.1 GCA_028289965.1 Sphingomonas bacterium | reverse complement strand
GCGTTGAGGCAGTAGAGGTCCTCGCGAACGCGGTAGAGCATGGCGTGGCGATTATCGCCCAGCCAGACGGTATGGATGTCGCGGTAGCGCGCGGCGACCCGATCCGCCGGGATCAGGCAGCGCCACGTCACGATCCCGGTGAAGCGCGCCTCCTGCTCTCCGAACAGGCTGGCCCGGACGTTGGACCGAAGGCCGTCGGCGCCGACGAGAACGTCCCCCTCGATCTCCGCGCCCGTATCCAGACGCGCGACCACCCCCGAGGGGGTGTTCGCAACGGCGATCACGCGGGCCCCGGCACGGATGAACTCGGCCGGTAGGGCCTGTGCCAGGGTCTGGTGAAGGTCGGCCCGGTGAACCGTATAAGCCTTGTCGCCGTACAGGGCCGCGGTCGCCGCGGCCTGCCGCACGATGATGAGTTCGTCCGTCTCCAGGATCCGGTTCTCGGCCGTGCTGCTTTCCACCGATACACGGCGAATGAGATCGTCCGCGCCGAGATATTGCAGCGCCTTCATGGCGTTGGGGTATAAGCCCAGACCCGCGCCGACCTCGCCGAGGACGTCCTTGCGTTCCAGCACGATCGGCTCGATCCCGAGCTTGCGCAATGCGATCGCCGTCGCCAGCCCGCCAAGTCCGCCGCCCGCAATTATGACCTTCATCGTCACGTTTGCTCCGAAGTCGGATGTGAACCGCGGGGCCAAGCCAAGGCTACGGCGCCCACGGCAAGGGACAGGGCGGCGAGCAGGAGCATCAGCCCGGGGCGGCCGGCCAGCTGGGCCAGTGGCGCGGTAAGCACCGGGTTGAGAAAGCTGCCCAGAAAGATCGCCGTGTTCAGCAGCCCGACTGCCTGTCCGCTGGCCTCGCCGGGTGCCGCCCGCATCGCGCCGCTGAACAGGATCGGCAGGAGCAGCCCGAGACCCGCGCCGAGCAGGGCAGACGCCAGGAACGCAACGGCGAGCCCGCCCGACCAGATGCCGAAAATCGCCCAGCCAAGCGCACTCAGGATCGCTGCAATCAGGATCAGTACACGCTCGCCGACCTTTCCCTGGACCGCGCTAAAGACGAGCGAGCCCAGCATCGCCGCGCCCGTGGTGAAGGTGGCGACCACGGCGCGCATCCCCGCCGACGTGACGCCATTATTCGCGAGCAGGAACGGCAATTGGGTCGACTGCGTGGCGGCGAGCAGGAATATTGCGCCGCCGGCGAGGCAGATCGGCCATGTCCGTCGCAGGACCCAGCCCATTGTCGCCACGCCCCCCGCGTCGCTCCGGGCGACCTTCGGGATGGCGCGGGCGCTGAGCAGCAGCATCACCGCGCCGAATGCCAGGAACACGCCGAACGGCGTTCGCCATCCCAGCCGCTCGGCGAGAAAGGCGGTGCCGATGCCCAGCGCGACATTGAACAGGTTGCCGATGGCCGACTGGAGCCCGACGATCCGCCCGCGCTCCGCGCCATCGAACACGATCGACGTCATCGCCGACAATCCGCTCATCAGGAACGCCGCGCCGAACCCGAGGAGGCCACATCCGATGAGCAGGGTCGTCAGGGTCGGTGCAAACAGCCCGATGACGCCGCTGGTGGCATAAGCGCCGGCGGCAATCAGGATGAAGGGCCGCAGCCCCGCGTGAGGGATGCTCCAGCCACTGGCCAGCCCGCCGAGCAGGAGCCCCAGGAAAGGGAAGACCGCGACAAGCTGCGCGGCAAGCTCGCCCTGGCCTGCGGGGCGGAAATGTTCGGCGATCAAGGGCACCACCGGCGCGATCAGGGCCATGGTGAGCGCCTGGCCAGCCTGCGCCGGCAGCAATGTCGCGCGAAGCGCGAAGGATGGCTGGCTCACAGGCCCATCGTCCCGGCTGGCGAAAAGGGACGACCTGTCACCGCGTATTCGGCCGAGGCGGAGAATTTAGCAGCCAATGACCAATGGTCGCTCGAATAGGAACAACGTCGGGGTGGCCGGAGCATCGCGCAGATGCGGATCACGCTGAGCGGACCAAGGTGGACCCGGCCAGGCGGCACTCTTCGCAAGGCGCGACACCGCGACACATCCCCAATTCCCCTCACCACGCGTTCGCAGGTTCGCGATTATCACCGATAACCGATACGGTCAGGGTCGCCGCCCGTCAACGATGCCGAGGAACGCATGATCTCCCGGAACGCCGCCTTCACCTGGCTGGATGAGCAATCCCGCCGCGGATCCGGCGCGGCAGGATGTTCCCATATTCCCTGGCACCGCTTGATAAAATTGCGTCGCCCGGGTGGGCGGGTTAGCAGTGTTCCAACAAAAATGGAGAGGATCCTTGATCCGCGGCACCCGCCTGTTCGTTCCCTGCCGCCCCGCACGACGATCGCGGCTGCGGATTTTGGCCGCCGGGCTGAGTTGCGCGTTGTTGGCGATCGCGAACGGGGCGCCGGCCCGTGCCGCTGAATCCGACGGACGGGCAAGCGCCTGTGACCGGGTGTGCCTGAGCCGCACGCTCGACGAGTATCTCGGCGCGCTCGCCGCTCGCGACCCCCGGCGCCTGCACTGGACCGTCCATGCCCGCTATACCGAGAACGGATCGGCGCTGCGGATCGGCGACGGCCTCTGGGCGACAGCGGAGTCGGTCGGCCGGTTCCGCATGGTTTTCGTCGATCCGGTGCTGTCGTCGCTCGCTTTCTACGGAACCGTGATCGAGAACGGATCTCCGGTCATCCTGGCGCTCCGCCTCCGGCTCGAGGGGCGGCGGATCGCCGAGGTGGAGCATCTCGTCGTGCGGAATGGCCCGGCTGCCGCGCGGTTCGCCGCGCGCTCCGACGATCCGGAGATGCTCGGCTGGTCGGAGACGACACGACGGGCGAGCCGGAGCGAACTGGCCGCCGCCGCCACAGCCTATTTCGATGGCATCGAAGCCGTTTCCGCGGCCGGAATTCGGTTCGCCGCCACGTGCAACCGGATCGAGAACGGGCAGCAGACGACCAACGTCGAGAATCTCGCCGCCGGGCCCTTCCTGGAACTTGATTCACCTTCGTGGCGGGCCGTCCTCGCGCAGGGCTGTGCGGCGAGTATCGACAGCGGCGCGAATGCGCATATCAGCGAAGCGCGTTCGCGCCGGATCGTCGTGCTCGACGAGGAACGCGCAGTGGCGGTCGCGGGGGTGATCTTCACGCACCCCGGCACGCTTCCCTCGGTCCATGTTCCGGATCAGCCGATGATCGTCTTTCCCAAGCAGCTTCGTCAGCCGTTCGACACGTTGATCCTGGAAGCCTTCAAGCTCGACGGAGATCGGAAGATCGCGCGGGTCGAAGCGGTCGGTACGGTGTTGCCGCTGGGCGCGTCGTCGGGCTGGAGCGACGCTCCGCT